>NZ_JAQGMM010000046.1 GCF_028292365.1 Caballeronia sp. | reverse complement strand
GTGAATGCGGCGCAGGCGAAAACTGGATGCGCGCGGTCCGCTCGACTTCGTCCAGACCCGTATAGCGCAACACAACCTCGCCATCTTCGATGCACGGCTCGCGCATGGTTCCGCGTTTCGGGCGCGTAGAGCCGCGCACCTCGAACATGTCGTGGAAGTCGGCGGCGAAGTTGATCGAAAGTGGCACCGTGGCCGGTTCCGTGCCGTAGTTGGTCAACACAATGGCTTCGTGCAGCACGTGCCGCGACAACACCCGGCGGCGCTCGACGTGGATCACACCTTCGGGCGTGCTCGCCCCGCCAATGAGCGGCAGCGGCCGGTTGGTCAAATGCGCGGTAAACACGGCGTTGTCACTCGACACGCTGCCTGACAGCAGCGACGGCGAGCGTCCGCCGAAGGTCAGGCGCAACTGCGACAACACGCGGGTGTCGTTCACGAAAAGACCGTCGTCATTACCGCGGATGTCGCCATTCGCGTCGTTGACCACGAAGGTATTGCCGGCCTTGAGCACAAACTGACGCTCGTTCGCGTAATTCGTATGTTCAGTTGCGATAAACGCGCCGTCCGTGTTTGCGACGGGCGTCGACGGAGGAACCTCAAGAACGCCGGCCGTACTGCGGATCGGGTCGGGCATGTCGTCGTGAGCGGGGCCATGGGCAGCTTCGCGAGCGATATCACTGGCCTGTCGGTCGCTGAGCGCCTGCTTTGCTTGCTGTTGTTCCTTCGTTTCCATTACACCTTCCTGAAAGAGTTGCCTGGACACCCGGCCGATTGTACGACCGGAGCCTGCGAATCAAATTTTTGCGGTTCGGAGGCAAGCGCAACGCGGAGCCGCTATCATCGACCGTTTTTCGACCGACGCTCATCCAACCGGTTCTCCCCGCCGCATGTCTTTTCCTCACATCGATTTACTGTATTCAGCATCCGGCCTGGCCGTTGGCTTCCTCGTGGGCCTGACTGGCGTAGGCGGCGGCTCGCTGATGACGCCACTGCTCGTGCTCCTGTTCGGCATCCACCCGGCCACCGCGGTCGGCACAGACTTGCTCTACGCGGCCGCGACCAAGACAGCCGGCACGCTGGTCCACGGCATCAAGGGTTCCGTGGACTGGCGTATCACTGGCCGGCTCGCGGCGGGAAGCATCCCTGCGGCGGCAATCACCCTGCTCCTGCTCAACCGGTACGGATTAAACACACCCGCCGCAGCCCGGGTGATCCAGCTCGTACTTGGCTACGCGCTGCTGGTTACCGCCGTCTCGCTCGTGTTCCGTCCGCAGCTTGCGCGCCTCGCCTACAAGACCGGCATGGCTCGCGAAGCCAGCGGCAAGCCAGGGGCAGCGAGCCGTGAAGCCCGCACCGTGGCCTGGACCGTGCTCACCGGCGCGATCCTGGGCGTGCTCGTCTCTATCACCTCGGTCGGCGCAGGCGCCATTGGTGTGACCGTGCTGTTGCTGCTCTACCCGCGTTTGCCGACCGCGCGGATAGTCGGCTCGGATATTGCACATGCGGTTCCGCTTACGCTAATTGCGGGAACCGGCCACTGGCTGCTTGGTTCCGTCAACTGGGACCTGTTGCTGTCCCTGCTCGTGGGTTCGCTGCCAGGGATCGTGCTGGGCAGCATGCTTTCCTCCCGGGCGCCGGAGGTGCTGCTGCGCAACGTGCTGGCCGCCACCCTGGTGATTGTTGGTGTGAAACTGGTACTCAGTTGATTCCCGGGCAGTTCGAACGATAGTAGTCGCCAAGCGTGACGCTTTCCAGTCGACCGAACGGCATATGGGTCTGGCCGAGCTGTTTTTGGGCGCATAGGCCGTTCGGTCAGCTATCGGGAAGCAAGCGGTTTGGGGCAAGATTCAGGTAGACGGAAGGGGCTTAAGTAACCCACGGCAATAACCCGCAGGCACAACACACAGGCGCGCTTCGCCATAGCGACCCGGTCGCATCTTGTGCTCGTGCATTGCGTTGATCCGCGGGTTTGGTTCAATGCTTTGATTCGTGGATTTGATTCAAAATAGTCCGCGGCAAAATTGAGTCACATTGTTTAGCCACGTCAATAAGCACATTATTTAGCCACATCAATAAGCGCGTTGATAAGTACATCAATGAGCACATTGATGAGCCGCCAGACATCCAGGAGCTGCGATGAGTCACACTGACGATCCCCGCGACGAATCACCCGCGTCCGACCTACCTCAAGACCCCGTGCGCCGTCGCCTGCTTGCGGCTGGGGTCGGCCTGGCTGGCCTGACCGGATTGTCGCTCAGCGGCTGCAATCTCTTTGACTCACGCCCGGCTACTCCCAAGACGGCCGCTGACATCGCGCTCGACCGAACGCTGCAAGCGCGGGTCCGTCATATTGTCGTGATCTACGCGGAAAATCGCAGCTTCAGCAACCTCTGGGTTGACTATCCCGGCGTGCAATATCCGCTGGAAGCCGTGCCTGCGTCGCGCTACATGCAGCTAGACCGCGACGGTCGCACGCCCATGCCTGTTCTGCCGAAAATATGGGGCGGCCTCGTGCCGCAAGCGCAGGAAGTGGACGGCAAACGCTACATGATTTCGGAGAAACAGATTGACGGCGTGCCGAACGGACCGTTCCATCTTGTCGACGCAGAAGGACGGCCACTGCCTAACGGCGTAATCACGCGCGACCTGGTGCACCGTTTCTATCAGAACCAGATGCAGATCAACGCGGGCCGCAATAACCAGTTCGCCGCATGGGGCGATTCCGGCGGCCTGGTCATGGGGCATTACCGCAATTCAGCGCAATCGCTGAAGCTTTGGAACATCGCCCGGCGAAACGTGCTGTGCGACAACTTCTTCATGGCCGCGTTCGGTGGGTCCTGGCTCAATCATATTTATCTGATTGCGGCGCAAGCCCCGTTTTATCCGGACGCACAGAACGGCCCGGCGAAAAAGCTCCTGTCCGTTGTGGACGGGGACGATCCGCTTGGGACGCGGCTGAAACTCGCGCCTGATTCGCCGGCATCGGCTCTGGACGGCCCTCCGTCCTTCGTCAACGACGGCGCACTCACAGCCGACGGCTACGCCGTTAACACCATGGCGCCGCCGTATCAGCCGAGCAACGTGCGCCCGGCGGAAGGCGGTGATCCGGCGCTGGCGGACCCATCGAACTATCGCGTGCTGCCGGCGCAGACTTACGCCACCATCGGCGACCGGTTATCCGACAAAGGCGTGGACTGGGCTTGGTATAGCGGCGGCTGGGACTATGCGCTCACGCATCGCGACACCGGCATGGTCCCCGATTTCCAGTATCACCATCAACCGTTCAATTATTTCCGCAGCTTCGCTCCTGGCACGCAGGCTCGCACGCAACATCTGCGCGACGCTGGTCTGGGCGACGATCCGTCGACGAACAAACTCATTGCGGATATTGACGCGGGGCGCCTGCCGGCTGTGACCTTCTATAAACCGCAAGGTAATCTGAACATGCATGCGGGTTACGCCGACGTCGAATCGGGTGACAGGCATCTCGCCAACATAGTCGAGAGAATCCAGCGCGGGCCGCAATGGGAAAGCACGGTCGTGATCATCACGCACGACGAGAACGGCGGCTGGTGGGATCACGTGCCGCCGCCCAAAGGGGATCGATGGGGACCGGGGTCGCGCATTCCGGCCCTGGTGATTGCGCCGTTCGCGAAGAAAGGAGTCGTCGACCATACGGTCTACGACACCAACTCCATCCTGCGCTTCATCACACGCGTCCACGACCTGGCGCCACTTGACGGTGTTGTCGCGCGCGACCGGGCATTCGCGGCAAACGGTGAAGCGCCGCTAGGGGACATGACGGCTACGCTCGATCTCGCCTGAACTACGCAAACATCCGGGCTGCGAGCGTTTGAATCGCACATGCCTCGACCGCGAACGCCCGGGCCGCGCACCCACTACGACACCCGCGAGCCGTCTATCCGGCTTGCGCGGGCGTCGGCGGCATCGGACGCTTCCTGCCGCCATTCACGCCGCGAGCGCAGCATCTTGCGCACCGCGAGCCGCGCCATCTTGAGATAGCCAAACGGCCGGGGATCGGCCAGCATGCTCAGCGCCCGCGCATAGTCGAGTGTCAGGCCGGGCGTCCAGGCCATGGTGGCCGCGCGCTTGCGGATCTGCGCGGCGACCCATAACTCCGGTGTGACGATCAGGCGCAGGAACGCGCGCCAACCAGTATCGCGGCCATGAAAGGTGCCCACCGACCCTTCGAGCGCCGCCTCCAGTGCCTTGGAAACCGTGCTCGAACAATTTCGGTACGTGAGGTTATAAGTCGGATCCTGCCGATATTTATCCCAGAACGCCTGCAGCCGGTCCGGCCGGTAATTGCGAATACGCACACGGGTCGTGGATTCGCACCATGCCTTCGATTCCGTCGCGTAGTCCGGCTGGAATGTGCCCGGCACGTTGTTCTCGCGAGTCGCGCGCAAGAGGCGCCCGAACTCATCCGGCGAACGATCGATTTCCACGCCCGGATACAGGCTGATGTAAATGCCCTCGGGTGACTCAAGCGCCGCGTGGCCCGTCGAGATGACGCCGTTGGCATCGACGGCAGCAATGTACCGGTCCACGATCAGGCGCCGGTTGGCCTGCGCCCGCGCGGAGCCGACCGGCGTCCACACATGCACGGTGAGCGCTTTTTCATCGGCGGCGGGAGGTCCGTCCCATTCGAACGGGCTGTCGGCTTCGGTCGCTACTGCGCCGGCAGCGTCTTTGACCGTGGCGGACTTTTCAGCGAGGGTGGGATCGGCGATGACGTCATCGGAGAGCGACAGCGCCTTCTCGCTTTCAGGCGGCAGGGTTTCCATGCGGCGCACGCGAAACCCGATCCACAGCATGTTCCAGCCGCCGAACGCGAGTCCAAGCCCGATCGCGTAAGGCGCGGTGCCAACATAATGCGTGGGATACGGTTCGAAGAAAAATACCGCGAGCAGGATTTCGACAATGGCCAACCCCAGCACGATCCTCCATCGGCTGTAACGCACCACGATGGCCGACACGCTCTGCAGCAAGCCATCGGCGAGAAAAAGCGTGCCGAAGATCATCGACAGAACGAAGTTGCCGTGATGATTGCCCGCCATGATCAGCAGCGCGGCGAGCGTGAACGCGCCGCCTTTCACGTAACGCAGCGTGCGCTGGCCGCCCACGCCAATACGGGCAACGGCGAGGGTCGCAAGACCTTCGATGAGCAGCAGCCAGGCGAAGACGTGGATAGGAAAATACAGGACGCCGTCGAGCGCGTCGATAAACACCGATACCCCGATCACCAGCCAGATGCCCCCTGCCACGGCCAGCGTGAGCCATCGGCGGCGCAAATAGTCCACACCCAGCAGAAACAGCACGAGTTGAATCATGACGTCACCTGTAAGGACGCGAAGGACGCGACCTCGCCATGATAGAAGCGCCGCCGCTTTACACCAACGGGATTCGAACGACTGTGCGCTCACCCCGATCCGAATCTGTCACCATCTCAGGCAAAGCAGCTATTGCGGACACGCAGAGTTGGGCCGGTTGCAGCGATGCCGTTGAGCCAGACCATCACGTCGACGACACTCGACCAACCACTCAAGCCGGTTCCACCCAGGCCCGCGCGGCGATTTCCAGCAGATAACCATAATGCAGTGCGCCCACAGGAACGACTGCCCGTGCGGGTTTCCAGTCACCGAAATGACGCGCGTAGATCTCGTTGAAGGTCTTCCAGTGATCCACGCCAACCAGGTAAACCGTCACTTCGATCACGTCCTTCAACCCCGCGCCGGCCGCCGCCAGCACCGTGCTGGCGTTGTCCAGCGCCTGCTGGGCCTGTTGTTCGAATGGCAAGTCACCGGTATGCGTGCCGTCGGGACGCATCGGCAATTGTCCGGACACACAGACGAGATTACCGGCGCGGGTGGCGTGGCTATAGTGGCCTGCGGGAACCGGCAGGTCTGGCGCGTTGATCAGTTCAATCGGCATATGGATGTTCACGAACGGGGAGAGGAAAAAGGAGAAGGCAAGCCGGCAGCATACGTCGCGTGCTTCAAAGCACCAACCGTCCTGCGATGAAATCGAGGAAGGCTTTCGCCCGTCCCGCCATTGATGCGCTCTGGTAGAACACTGCACTGATTGGTTGCCGGACATCGAGCAAAACGGGGTCCATCACGGTTTGCAGGCGTCCGTTGGTTACGTCGGCGTTAGTCATGTACGCAGCGAGAGACACGATCCCGCCGCCGGCCAGCGCAAGTTGCCGCATGGTCTCGCCACTCGATGCCGCAATGTCCGGCACGATCCGAAAACGCCCGCCCGCGTCGCGATTCTCGGTGTCGTCATCGATTAAAGGCCAGTCGTTCAGGCTATCGGGTGCTGTAAAACCAATCAGCCGATGCCGCCGCAATTCAGCCACCGTGCGCGGCTCCCCGCGTTCCGCCAGATACCCTGGACTTGCCAGGATGCGCAACCGGCTGCTTCCAAGCGAACGCGCGTGCAGCGTGGAATCCTGCAATGCGCCAATCCGGATCGCGATATCCACACGTTGCTCCATCAAGTCGACAATCCGCTCATTGCTGCTCAGCTCCAACACGATCTCCGGATACGCCGCGGCAAACGCCTGGACATGCGGCACGATGCAATGCAGCACGAAAGGTGACGCCGCATCGACCCGCAGCCGCCCCGCCGGCCGCTCACGTTGCCGGGCGATCGACTCCTCGGCATCTTCCATCGCGGCGAGGATGGCGCGGGCGCGCACGAGGAAGAGCTCGCCTTCGTCGGTGAGTTGCAAGCGGCGCGTCGTCCGCCGCACCAACGTGGCGTCAAGCTTGTGCTCGAGCCGCGTCAACGCCCGGCTAACGCCCGAAACGGTTTGCTGCAATGCTTCGGCGGCTGCCGTGATCGAGCCGCTGTCGATCACGGTCACGAACGCCAGCAGTTCTTCAGTCGTCGTTTTCATTTATCCATTGTTGATTTTGAATCAAGATTGATTTGAGACTAACACTGTTTTTGCGAAAGTCGAAGACGCGGATACTGCATGCATCGATTCAATTCATATGACTTACTTGGAGAACGGACATGAAGATTTTTGTAACTGGCGCAGGTGGTTTTATCGGCGGCTCGATTGCAGCGCGTCTGGTTCGCGACGGCCATCAGGTCAGCGGACTCATCCGTCGCCCGGAACAAGCGGACGAACTCAAGGCATTGGGCATTGAACCCGTCATCGGCAGCCTGGATGACCGGGAATTGCTGATCGCGCAGGCAAAAGCAGCCGATGGCGTCATCAATGCCGCCAGCAGTGACCATCGCGGTGCAGTCGAGGCATTGATCGAAGGGCTCGAAGGCTCGAACAAACCGCTGCTGCACACGAGCGGCTCGAGCATTGTCGGCGATGCGTCCGGTGGTGAAGGAACGGACATGATCTATTACGAAGACAAACTGCCCGAACCGACCGCCGATAAAGCCGCGCGCGTTGCCATCGACAACCTCGTGCTCGGCGCCGCCAAACGCGGCGTGCGCGCTTCCGTGTTGTGCAACACGCTGATCTACGGCCACGGCGCCATGGCAAACGCGAAAAGCGTGCAGTTGCCGCGTTTGCTGGCTCAGGCGAAAAAGAGCGGCATCGTGCGACACGTGGGGCCGGGCCGCAATATCTGGTCGAACGTGCATATCGACGATGTCGCCGATCTCTACGCGCGTGCGCTTGAAAAATCGCCGGCCGGTACGTTCTATTTCGTCGAAAGCGGCGAAGCGGCTTTCCGCGATATGACGACGGCAATGGCTAAGGTACTCGGCCTCGGCGCGCCGCAAGACTGGCCGCTTGAAGAAGCCAAGAAAGAATGGGGCTACGAAATGGCATCGTATGGACTGGGATCGAATAGCCGGGTGCGTGGCAAACACGCGCGGGAACTGCTGGATTGGGAACCGAAGCGGACGTCGGTGACCGACTGGATCAGCAACGAGATGCTGCAGACAAGCTAATCCAGATGCTCTGACGGCTAGCAGGTATGTTCAAGCTGCGCGGACGGGGTTCAAGCCTCGCCCGCGCGCTGTTTTAAAGACGCCTGCCCGCGCCCCAGCCTCACTTCAACGCGTGCACAAACTCCTCGATCTGGCCCGTCGGCATGCCCGATTGCACGGCGGCGGCGCGGATTTGCTGCCACGTGGTGGGATCAATGGGAATGCCGTTCGCGTTGAGATCGGCCCGCCGTGCCTGTTCCGGCTCGCCCGGCACCATGATTTTGTCGGTACCCGCCGCCAACGGCGACGCCTTCACCCACTCGACAAACGCATCGGCTTCGGCCTGCGCGTTGGGGGCATCGAAGGCATTCGGATCGACGATCACCGATGTCATGCAATTGATGATCGCGTTCGTCGTCCCCAACGTGTCTGCGTGCGTCGTGAATCCGCCCGACAGCGCGCCGCCGAAAATCTCGCACATCGCGGCGAGGCCATATCCTTTGTGCGCACCCATCGCCGTGAGCGAACCGAACGGTGCTTCGTGCATGACTTTCGGTTCGATAGTCGGCACGCCCGCGTGGTCGATCAGGTAACCCGGCGCGACCTTCACGCCCTTGTTGTAGGCCACGCGCGTCTTGCCGTAAGCAATCCCCGCCGTCGCAAAGTCGAGCACGAGCGGCGTGTTGCCTTCGCGCGGAAACGCGGCGCAGAACGGGTTCGTGCCAAAGCGCCGGTCGATACCGCCAAACGGCGCAACCAGCGGATCACCCGCCACATTGACGAAGTGAAACGACACAAGACCGGCCGCCGCACACTGTTCCGCCCAATGCCCGATACGGCCAATGTGATGCGCATTGCGCAAGCCGACGGCGCATACGCCGAGCTTCTTCGCCCGCTCGATGCCGTGCTCCATCGCTTCAAACGCCACGACCTGGCCGAAACCCTTGCGACCATCGATACTCAGCACCGCGCCGACATCGCGAACAACTTCAGCGTGCGTATTGAGCTGCAATTCGTTGTCCGCGAGCGACGCCATATAGCGCGGAATCATGCCGACGCCGTGCGAATCGTGTCCCGACAAATTCGCCATCACCAGATGATCCGCGACCAGTTGCGCTTCACGCGGCGTACTGCCGGCGTGGGTCCATATCGCGCTGACAAACGCGTGCAAGGTGTCCGGTGCAATGCGCGATTCGCGCGTGGTTTCAGTGCTCATGCGACTGCGTCTCCAATTTAAGAACAACAACTGCGCGCCGGGTTAGCCGGCGCGTTGGTTCATCACCCTACCGTTTAAACTAAAACGGCGCGCAAAAGCTGCGCGCCGTCTGGAAGTCAGGGTTGACCACCCGCCATCAAGGCGTCGCCGCGATCACCTCGGCCACCGTTGCCGTGAGTTTCTTCGCGAAAGGCACATGCAGGAATTCGTTCGGACCGTGCGCATTCGACCTCGGTCCCAGCACACCGCATACCATGAACTGCGAACGCGGAAAGCCTTCTTGCAATGTGTTCATCAATGGAATGGTACCGCCCTGACCGAGGAACGCGACATCCGCGCCGAAATGCCGGCGCGACGCATCATTCAGCGCCTCACCCAGCCACGGCGACAGGTCGGGCGCGCTCCAGCCCGTCGCTTCGCCGCGCTCGGGCTTGAACGTGACCTTCGCGTTGTAGGGCGGATCGGCTTCGAGCATGGCCTTGAGTTCCGCAAGGGCCTTCGTGGCTTCGACCAGCGGCGGCAGGCGCAACGACAACTTGAACGCGGTACGCGGGCGCAGCACGTTGCCGGCATTGATCAGCGACGGCAGCCCTTCGGCCCCGGTCACCGCCAGCGACGGCCGCCAGGTGGAATCGAGCAGCGCTTCACGCGGGTCCGTTGTGACGGGCAACACCGTGCCGCCATTCTGGCCGCAGGTCCACGGGAGTTTCTTCCATACGTCGTCGCCGAGAATGCGGGCCGTTGCTTCCGCTTCGCTCAACCGGCGTGACGGGATATCGCAATGAAAACCCTTCGGCAGCAGGTTGCCCGTGCTCGAATCTTCAAGCCGTTCCAACAGCCTGCGCATGATGCGAAACGTGGATGGCGCAATGCCGCCGTTCGTACCCGAGTGAATGCCTTCATCAAGCACTTGCACTTCCAGGTCGCCCGCGACCAGGCCGCGCAGCGACGTTGTCAGCCAGAGCTGATCGTAATTGCCCGCACCGGAATCCAGGCAGATCACGAGACTGACGTTGCCAAGCCGCTCACGCAGCGCATCGATGTACGGCAGCAAATCATAGCTGCCCGATTCTTCACACGTTTCGATAATGCCAACACAGCGCGGCCGCTCGACGCCCTGCGCATCCAGCGCGGCGATCGCGCTGATTGATGAGTACGTGGCGTAACCGTCGTCCGCGCCGCCGCGTCCGTAGAGCTTGCCGTCTTGGTATTTGGGCGACCACGGACCGAGATCACGACGCCAGCCGTCGAACTCAGGCTGTTTGTCGAGATGGCCGTAGAGGACAATAGTGTCGCTGCTGTTCGAACGCGTTGCCGGGGCTTCGAAAAAGATCACGGGCGTTCGATTGGGTAAGCGGATGATTTCCACTTTCAGGCCACGAACAGGTTGCCGTTCAGCCCATTGCGCAGCGTCCGTAATGACGCGTTCGATGAATCCGTTGCCAGCCCAATCGAGGTCGAACATCGGGCTTTTGGCGGGCACCGCAATGTAGTCGGTGAGCGCGGGGAGAATTTCGTCATCCCACTTCCGGTCGATGAATTCGCGCAGTACCTCACGGTCGATGCGCTGTATTTCTTGAGTAATATCGTCTGAGCTCATGACGGGCATCCCGGCCGTTTAAATGTCAATGATAGCCGTGTTTAGCGGCAATTCGAATGCACAGTTTCTCATGAGCGACGTATCGGACGGGCGACTTTCGCCTTGGGCAGCGAGCGCGACAGCCGTTTCGAAAGTGTGAAAAATGGCACGCACGTGCTGTAAGAATGCGGCGCTCGAGCGGCGGAAAAAGCGCTACGGGCGACGTCCCGGTATGCTTGTGGCCCGATCAAAATCAGGAGCCTCTCCATGTCCGTTTCAATGTATTGCGCGACTGTTCCCGTTTTCATCCGCAGCCTCGATGTGCTCGCTTCCCTGCTCGACAAAGCCGCCGCCCACGCAAAAGAAAAGGGCTTGAGCGACACTGACATCACGAGCGCACGGCTATACGACGACATGCTGCCGTTCGCGGCGCAAGTCCAGCGCGCAAGCGATACATCGAAGGCATCGGCGGAACGTTTGTCGGGCGTCGCCGCGCCCCGCTTCGAAGACACCGAAACGACCTTCGCGGAACTGCGGGAGCGCATTCTGAAGACGACGGCGTATTTGAAAAGTATCGATGCCGCGACGTTTGACGGGTCCGACACGCGTGTCGTGACCATCAAGCAAAAGGGCTTTGAACTGAAATTCAGTGGCGCCGAATATTTGTTCCAGTTCGGACTGGCGAACTTCTATTTCCATATTGTCACGGCTTACGACATCCTCCGGCACCTCGGCGTACCGGTAGGAAAGCTCGATTTCCTCGGACCGCTTCAACCGGCGTAAGCCGTAACCAAGACCAAAGACAACCGCCGCGCGGCTCAGGTCCGCGCGGCGACCGGCTTCTCGATCTGCTTCTCGATCTGCTTCTGCCAGCTAGTCAGGATGCGTCGTGCGAGCACGTTGTAATCGCCGCCGAAGTGGTGATCGCCCGTGGTCTTCACCACTTCTATCCCTGTCTGCGTCAGCGCGGGACAGAGCGTATCTTCCTCGGCCGCTCCGTAGATGCACTGCACAATCGACGGCGGCAGTTTCGCCAGTTCGGGCCGCACTTTAAACGCATCCTTGCTGGCAGGCATGCCGAGCCAGCCGGTGACGCGAATCTGGAAATCGGCGTCGGGCGAAAAACCCATCAACGATACAAACGACACCTTCGCGCGCACCGAATCCGGCAGCCGGTTATAGGCGAAGGGCATCACGTCCGCGCCGAACGAATAGCCGATCAGCGCGACGTGCTCCGAGTGCCAGCGCGCGCTGTAAGCCTGGATCACGCGTGCGAGGTCGTGGCTCGTCTGCTCGGGCGTCTTCGCGCTCCAGAAATAACGCAAGCTGTCGATGCCGATCACCGATACCCCATCCTTCTGCAACGACTCCGCGACGGTTTTGTCGAGATCGCGCCAGCCGCCATCGCCGGAAATCACGATGGCAAGCAGCTTGGTCGGGTGCGCGGCGGGCAGTTCTATGAGCGGCAAATCCGACACGTCTTCGTCGCGGAGTTGCTCTACCTTCAGATGCGGCGTGGCGAGCGCGAGCAGCGCATCGGCCTGCGAGCCACTGGCGGGCTGCGTGGTTTTATCGAAGAAACCGGGCAGGCCCTTCGCATGCGTGATGGTCGGATCGGGCGGGCACAGGTTGAAACGCGCGTCCAGTTGCGGATCGGGATTCAGTGCAAGTGCGCCCGCGACCGTATTGTCCGGCGCCTGCGCCAGGATTTTGGTAGCCAGCACACCGCCTTGGCCCGTGCCCATCAGGATCGGCGCGAAATAACGGCTTGATTGCACTTCGCGTTCAAGCTGATGGCTCACCGACTCGGCATCGCCAACCAGGTTGTGGCAGGTCTCTTTCTCCGCCGGCAACTTCGCCGCGTAGCGCGCCGTGTCCACGCCAACCACCATCGCGCCATTTTTGGCCAATGCGTCGGCGGTTTGCGTGTCGGCAGGGGTCCAGTTTTTATCGGAAAAAAGCACGACAAAACCGCGCATCGGGCCGGCGGGTTTCGTGAATGTCACGTCGCCATAGCGGCCGCCCGGCAAGGTGCCGGCTTGCGCCATTGAAACCGACAACAACGAAACGAAGACTAACTTCTTGAAAAAAATCATGAACGCCAGCCTCCCGCCAGCAACGAGAGATCTGCGAGCGTGAAAAACACGCCGACCGAGCCGGATGCCGCGAGATAACGCGGTTCCCAACGCGGCTGGAACTTGCTCTTGAAACCGCGCAAGCCCCGGAAATTATAGAAACGTCCGCCAAACCGCCAGACCAACCCAGCCAGCCGATGCCACGGCGAAGCAAGCGGTGTCGGCTGCATGCCGGACAAAGGCGCAATGCCCAGGCTCAAGGTCTGGAATCCGGCCTGCTTCAGATGCAGCGCGAGCTTCGTGAACAGATATTCCATCGCGTACGGCGACGCGTCAGGCTGATGCCGCATCACGCCAACCGTGGCTTCGGTATTCAGGTCCGTCGTCATGAAAGTGACGAACGCCACCGGCTTGCCTTCCTGGCGCACCAGCAACACCGACTGCGCGGCGAGGTAATCGTCGGTGAAGGCCGCGACCGAGAAACTCTTTTCCCGCGCCTCGCGGCTTCCGAGCCACGCATTGGAAATCTCGCGCAGGATCGGCATGGCATCAGGCACACGGTGGGTATCGATGACCTCCACGTCGAAGCCGTCACGTTCGCCACGCTTCAGCGCGTATCGCAAATGGGCGCGATGCGATCCCTTCAGGTCGAAATCCTCCAGCACCACATGCGCCTCCTCGCCAAGCTTCATCAGCGTGAGACCAGCATCGAGGTAAAGCGGCAGCGCGTCGGCGCGAACCTGATAGAACGCCGCGCGACCGTTGTGCGCATGCGCCATTTCCACGAACCGGCGGATCAGCTCCGCCCATTCGCGGCGCGGCCCGACCGGATCGTGCAACGCCGCCCAGGTGCGACCGTGTTTCGCGTACATCAGGAACGCCTCGCGCGAAGTCGAGAACAGGAAACTCTTGTCGCCCATCATCGCGAGGCCGGCGTCGCTGCGCTCCTGCGCGCGGAAAATGCGCGCGGCATCGAGCAAGTCCTGCGGCGCGGGTTTTTCGAACCGGCCAGCCGCCGGACGCAGCAACTGCCAGACGGCGAACAGCGCAGCGGACAAGCCCGCCGCGAGCGTCGCGCGCAACGCGCGCGGAGCGCGTTCGTCGAATGCAAATTGCCACCAGAGGTCGCGGCTGTAATTGACATCGCGAAAAGCGAACAACATGATCCAGACCGCCAGCCCGATCACGATCCCCACCGACATCAGCCAGCTCGCCGTGAACCGCTCAGCCAGCAGCGACGAGCGCCGGTTGAAGCGGTCGCGGGTGGCGAGCAATAACGTGATCAGCACCGCGAGCACGCCCGTTTCGACAAACGCCAGCCCCTTCGCCATCGACAGCGCCAGGTTAGCCATCGCGAGCGCGATGGCGAGCCACCAGGCGGCATCGAGACGACGCAGCAAACCGCGCGCAACGAACAGCAGAACGACGCCCAGCACGCTTCCCAGCAGTTGCGAGCTTTCGAGCACCCACAACGGCAATACGGCTTGCAGCACCGCAATCCGTTTGCCGAACGCGGGCGTTGCACCGGAAATCACGAGCATGCCGCCGACCACGAAGGTCACCACGCTCAGGAACACAGGCGCGAGTTGCGACACATTCGATGGATTCAGGAAAGCGAAACGCCCCTTGAGCGCCCGGCCTTCGAAAGCCGCCAGGACGAACGTCGCGGCGATCAAGGGCAGGCCGAAATAGATCGCGCGATAGGCGAGCAGCGCAGCCAGCATCTCGGGTGTGTTCACGCTGCCGCCGAGCGCGAACACCATCGCAGCCTCGAACACGCCGACACCGCCAGGCGTGTGGCCGATCATGCCCAGCAGCATGGCTGCGGAAAACACCGTGAGGAATTCGCCGAAGCCCACCTGGGCGTGCGGCAGCACGGCCCACAGCGCGAGCGCCGCGGCGCTTACGTCGAGGACGGCGAGCAGGAGTTGCGCAACGAGGTCGCGGCGCGCCGGAATGGTGACGGCAAGCCAGCGCCAGCGCGTTTGCAGGGTTCGGGGGGCGGCACGGCACAGCACGATCATTGCCGCGAATCCGATCAGGACCGCGCCGCCGATGACTCGCAGGATATCCGGCGATACATGCAGCATGGCGGCCAGGGTATGGGCGGCGCACACCATGCCGATCGCTGTCATCAATGCCAGCGCGAGCGCCAGCGTGACGCTCGTGAATACTGTCAGGCGGCCGACCTGCGCGGGCGTGACGCCTGCAACGCCATATACGCGGCAGCGCACCGCGCCGCCGGTCAGCGCGCCGAAACCGGTCGCGTTGCCGAGTGCGGAGGCAACCGTCGCCCCGACCCACAGTACGGAACGGGGCACTTTGACGTCGAGGTAACGCAGGCCGACGGCGTCGCGGCCAGCCAGCGCCACGTAACTCAGCACGGTGGCGGCAAGCGCCCCGGCCCATGCCTCGAAGCGAAGCGCGCGCAATTCGTGAACGACCGTTTTATAGTCGACGGCGTGCGACAGATGCTGGAACACCACCAGCAGCAACGCGCACACGACCAGCGCGAGAACGGGCGCGGTAAATCGCTGCAATCGCCACGCTTTCGGCAAACCAAGCAGCGATTCCGGCAAAGGGACTGAACTGACACTATTTCTGCGAGACATGCGGATTACCGGACTTGCTCCAACGCCTTCTGGCCTTGCGGCGTGTAGGCGTTTTGTTGGTTCTTGGTTCTGATCGGCAGATGCCGGGACCGTTTCGCGACTATCCGGCGCTTACTCAGATTTCAAAATCCTGAATAGAACGTTACGGTTAGCAACGGCTGTATAACGGCGTAGGTTGACGGGACTTAAGAAAAGTGTGCGAGTCTATGCCGTTCGGACGAGTCCAGCAGCAGTTTTGCGCCCGCTCGGGCCGTTTTCTTCACACCTGATCGGGCGAGCGGTTAGCATCTTGGCTCCGATGCACGCCCTCGGGCGCGGCATTTATCATCGATAAAAGGTTCTACCGTATGAAAACGCAACGCCTCGCCGCCGCTTTGACCTTCGCCCTGTCTGTCGCCGTCTTCGCCCTGAGCGCCTGTGTGACCCAATACGATTCGCTGATCAAGACGGTGCCAGTCGGCTCGGGAACATCGAAACTCAAGGCGCTGCCGTTTGTGGCTTGCGTGAAAGCGAAATGGGCTCTGCGACCGCTGAAGATCGGCGAATACTCGCCGAACGCGGACGGCGACGTGATCACCGTGCACGGCGCTAACGGCCAGACCATGTTGCTGATCGACGCGGAACCGTCGGGGCTTGGCACGGGATATACGATTTACGGCGATATCGTGGGCGCGTCAGCCTATGTGGCCGACGCCCACAAATGCGACTAAACGACGCGGGGCAAGATCAGCTCGCGGCGCTCTTGAGATCGGTGTAAGCCTTGTGGGTACCCACGATGCGCCCGATCAGATAACCATCCGACGCGCACGCATTCACCCGCTTGTCGCCGTTCCACACGATTTTGTACTGCTCGTCCTGCAAACGGATGGCTGACGGATCGAACTGGGGTGGCGGCGCACCGGCGGTCTTGCCGCCTTCGCGCGCCTGTTCCATCACAAGGCGATTCCACGTGTAGGCGTAGCCATATTGCACGCCGTCGGCGAAGGCGTCGAGATCGCAGACCTGCTTGGGTGGCGTAATGGAGACTTCGGTCCGGTAGCCGCTGGGACCGCCGACTTCTATGCGTTGCGCGACGGGTGCGCCCGAGGCATCGACCTGCGCTGAGCGTCTCGGGGCGGGTTGCGGTTTGGCGGCGGCTACTTGGGCGGCGCTTGACGCGGGCTGCGCGCTGCTGGCGCTGTCGTTGGGAGGCAGCGGCGCACAAGCGCCAAGAACAAGAATCGATGCGGCGATGCAAACGCCTAGAGCCTTCAGATGGGTGGTGAAAATCACGCTTTTGCTGTCCGTCTCAAAATAAACCGAACACTACCTTAACATTTTGAGACGGACGCGTAGATTGTGCCGCTTTTGGGAAGGGTGATCGGACGGTGACGGCCCGGGGAAAAATGGCCGCTGTGGCAGCGCTGGCGAAACGGCAGGGTCCTGGCTTCACTCAAAGAAAAAGCCGCTTGCGAGAGACGAAGCGGCCTTCCTTGCAACAGCTATTAACCAATGCCAACCGGTCAAGCCCCCTCCTCCAGCACCAGCAAATTCTCATGCGAGAACCCGAGCGCCACGGGTTGTCCGCGTTCCGGCAAGCGCCGATTCGGGTCGTTGAATATGTCGAGGGAAATCACTGACTGGTCCACGCGTGTCCTGATCCGCACCACTGCACCGAGGAAATTGACCTCCTCGACGGTAGCCGCAAGCGTATTGCGACCGTTCGCCGGCGCTTCCAGCACGATAGCCTCGGGCCGGACCGCGAGCATCCGCTGCTTGCCGGCATCGCCGGAATTGAGTGCGTGCGAAGTCCGCAACTCCTGGCCGTCGACCACGATCTTCCCGCTTGCCGGATCCACCACCTGCCCCGACAGCAGGTTCAACGTTCCGACAAACGACGCCACAAAACGCGTACGCGGAAAGTTATAGATCTCAGACGGCGTGCCGATCTGCTCCACGCGCCCTTCGTTCATCACCACGATACGGTCGGAAATCGACAGCGCCTCTTCCTGATCGTGTGTCACGAAAATCGAAGTAATGCCCAGTTCGCGTTGCAAGCTGCGAATGTCCTCCCGCAACGAGACGCGGATCTTGGCATCGAGGGCGGACAGCGGTTCGTCGAGCAGCAGTACCTGCGGTTTGTTAGCCAGCGCGCGCGCAAGTGCCACCCGTTGCTGCTGACCGCCAGACATCTGCCACGGATACCGGTCGGCAAGATGAGGCAGCTTGATCAGCTCGAGCATCTCCTTCACGCGCCCTTTGATCTCTGCCTGCGGCCGCCCCAGCACCTTCAGCCCGAAGCCGATGTTGTCCGCCACCGTCATGTTCGGAAACAGCGCGTACGACTGGAACACCATGCCGACCTTGCGTTGCCGCGTGCGCACATGGGTGACGTCGCGCCCGGCGAGCTTGATCGTGCCGCGCGTGGGCGTTTCGAAGCCGGCAATCATTCGCAGCACCGTCGTCTTGCCGCAACCCGACGGCCCGAGGAAGGTAATGAACTCACCGCGCTCGATTTGCATATCGAACTGATGCAGCACAGTGTTCGTGCCGAACGTCTTGGAAAGGTTTTCGATCTCGAGAAGTGCCATGACAAGCCTGCCCTTTAAATTTTTTGTCCGGCGAGCGCGCGCGCCGAGCCGAAGACCTGAATAAGCCCCATCGAGGCCCACGTAATAGCAAACGCGATGATCGCGAGCGCCGACGGTTCATACGCCCGGTTCGCGCCAATCAACTGCAGATACGGCCCGAACGCCGGACGGTTGAGCAAGCTCGCCAGCGTGAATTCACCGATCACCACCGCGAATGTCAGGAACGCGCCCGACAGGATCCCGGAGCGCACATTCGGAAAAATGATCTTGAAGAGGATGGTCGGCCAGTTTGCCCCGAGGCATTCGGCGGCTTCGGTCAGCGAGCGGACATCGACGGCGCGCAAACCTGCGTCGACCGAGCGATACATGTAGGGCAAACACAGCGTGACGTACCCGCAGATCAGCAGGAAATCGGTCGCGCGTTCATTGCCGGTGAGTGGCAGGAACGAACTGCTGTTGTAGATATGCAGATAGCCGAACACGATCACGATGGCCGGTATCACCAGCGGCAGCAGCGTGATGAACTCGATCAGCGGACGCAGCTTCGGCAAGCGCAACTGCACCCAGTAGGCAGTCGGGACAACCAGCAGCACCCCAAGCACGATGGCGAACACGCCCATCATGATCGAGTAGCCGAACGACGCCTGGAAATGCGGATCCGAGAGGACCACGCGGTAGGCATCGAAGCTGTACTGATCGCGACGCATCTTCAGGCTGAACTCCACGGTCGCCGCCAGCGGCACCAGGAAGTACAGCGCGCCGATGACCATCGCGATCCACGCGCCCGCGCGCGTCTGGGCCCGGACCTTGTTGTCCGGTGCCGGATTGACAGTGGTGACGGTGCTCATCGACGGCCCCTTTCAGCGCGTGAGCGCAACCAGATATAACCACCGTTAGACAGGCCGGTCACCAGCACCATGCCGAGCGCGAGCGCATAACCGAGATTTTCGTTGTGCAGCACGTCGCCGCGAATCTGCGCATACAGCACGATCGGAACGATATTGAGCGAACTGCCGGTGAGCGCATACGCCGTTGCCACCGCGCCGAACGCATTGGCGAACAGCAGCAGCGTGGCGCCGAGCACGCTTGGCCAAAGCACCGGCAACGCGACAAACATCCAGTAATGGTAAGCACTGCCGCCAAGACAATCACAGGCCTCACGCCATTCGCGCTTCAGGCCGTCGAGCGCGGGTGTGATGATGAGAACCATCAGCGGAATCTGGAAGTACAGGTAGGTGAGCGTCAGCCCCGTGAAGCTCAGGATGCTGAAGCCCGTGGAATACAGGTTAATGCCAACGTACTTCTTCAGCAGCACTGTGACGAGCCCGACGCGCCCGAGCGTGCAGATGAATGCAAACGCGAGCGGTACGCCCGCGAAGTTCGACGCCACGCCGGAGAACGTCATCAGGGTCGGGCGAATCCACACAGGCAACTTGCCCTGCACGGCGGCCCAGGCCAGGAGGAGTCCGAGTACGCCGCCGCCCAGTGCCGATGCCGCGCTGACCTTGAAGCTGATCCAGTACGCGTCGAGCACGCTGGGCTGCAGCAACTGGCGGAAATTCTCCAGCGTGAAATGGCCCTGCGGGTCCTGGAACGCGCCGACCATCAGCCACGCGGTGGGCAACAGCAGGAACAAGACGGCAAACGCAAAAAACGGTAAGACGCCGAGATAATTCCATGCGGGCGACACGCGTCGCGCCGCCTTCATGCCGGGACCGAGCGACGGGTTCGACTGTCCCTCGCGCCCCTCATGTCCGGACATGGGCGTGGCGATCTTCGATGAAGTGCTCATGATGTCGCTCTTGACTGACAGGCCGCGCTGGGAGCATGGGACAAAGGACCAAGTACAAAGCGCGAGCCGGAAGGTTAGCCGGACCTGAAGTCCGGCTAACCGTGCACTACGTTACCTCGTGTACCAATCAAGCAGTTACTTCACGTTTGCGCCAACCACTTGATCCCACTGCTTCGTAATGAGCGCCTTCGAAGCGTTTTGCTCGTCGAGCGTCGGGAACACCACGTTCTTGTAGGCTGACGGCGGCGGCAGCTTGGCGAGCAGCGCTGCCGGGATCTTCTTGTTCGCTTCGAGGTCCTTGAAGCGGATCGGATGGCAGTAGCCGGTGAGCCAGCCAATCTGGCCTTCGTCCGAATACAGGTATTCCATCCACAGCTTCGCGGCGTTCGGGTGCGGAGCGTAAGCACTGATGCCCTGCACGTAGACGCCGGCCACTACGCCCGTCTTCGGCACGACCACCGCGACCTTCGGATTGCCCTTCAGCGTATCGCGATCGGCCAGCGCGTTGTAGTCCCAGCGCACGACGATCGGCGTGGTGCCTTGCGCCAGCGATGCCGCCTTGCCGATCACCGGTACGAAGTTGCCGTTCTTGTTCAGCGTGCTGAAGAAGCTCAGGCCTGCTGCGCCCGCCTTCGATGCATCGCCCTTGCTTTGCGACAGCCCGGCCGCGTACACAGCTTGAATGGCCTGGTTAGCGGAGCGCGGGTCACCTGCGAGTGCAACCGCATTCTTGTAGTCGGGCTTGAGCAAATCGGCCCAGTCAGCCGGGACCTTGTCGATCATGTCGGTGTTCACTTCAAACGACAGCACGCCATAGTAATCACCGTACCAATAGCCATCCTTCTCCTTGGCCGAGTCGGGAATCGACGCCCACGTCGACACCTTGTAAGGCTGCAGCAAGCCGGCGGCCTGTGCCGTCGGTCCAAACGACAAACCGACGTCGATCACGTCCGGCGCCTGCGGTCCCGTGTTGCCCTTGTTCGCCTTGATAGCTTCGACTTCGTCGCCCGAACCAGCGTCCGGATTCAGCTCGTTCACCGTGATGCCGTACTTCGCCTTGAAGCCCTCGATCAGCGCGCCATAACCGCACCAGTCGTGCGGCAACGCGATCGTGGTCAACTGGCCTTCCTTCTTGGCAGCAGCGATAAGGGACGCCGGCGGCGCCGCCACGGCCTGCCCCGCCACCGCGGTCAGCGCGGCGATGGCGGCCGTGATGGATGCCCGGCCGCCCAAGCGGCGAAATGTGGAGGTCACTCGCAACCCGTCTTGATTCATGGTGTTTCCATCCTCTGCCTGCGTGCTTACGTTTTTGGAAAGTTGCGTGCTGCGTGCATGCTGCATAGTCCGAAACTTGTTTTTTAATGCGCACTCACATTCGGCGCGCACGCGACTCTGGCGGCCAAATGTTTAAGAACGATGACGACGGTGAAAAAGACAGCAATCCAAGACTCGTTTCAAGCACTGCGGAAGGCCGAAGGAAACTATCCGCGAGTGTGACGGAGAGACTAAGATCAAATACCCAAATTCGCAAGTATCCAAAAAAATGCAACCTTGGCAGCGCCAGTTCTTGTTAATCTTTCACTGGATTTTTGAGTAACTGAAGTAACACGCGGCGCTCAGCAGCCAATTAATATTGGCGACACACGGGCGACACATAGTCCGCTCACAAGACTTTAAGCTGCCGAAGTCGATCGGCGGCCATGCAGCTTCTAATCGTTTTCACTAGTACCCATTCGACTTCAACGCTCAGGAATACAGCATGTGGCAGGAAGATCGTCATCAGAGAATTCGCGCGCTGCTCGCTACGCTTGAACGCGTGTCGACCGAGCGCATCATGGCCGAGCTCGGCGTGTCGCGCGAGACGGTCCGGCGAGATCTGGTAGATCTGGAAGCACTGGGTGAATTGCGGCGGGTACATGGCGGCGTGACGCGCCCGGCTGACGAAGCGCCGATCGCCGAGCGCAGCCATACGCACGTCAAGTCGAAGAACGCCATTGCACGGGCAGCCACCGCGCTGGTCAGCAGTGGACAAACCTTGTTCATCGATGCCGGCACGACCACCGCCATCCTGGCCGAAGAACTCGCGAAGCTGGCCAACCTGACCATCATCACGAACTCCATCGACGTCGCCCAGAAAATGCGGGCGACCGGCGAAAAGACCGAGTCAAGCAACGAGATCATCCTGCTCGGCGGCTCGATCAGCGACCGTGCATTCGCCACAGTGGGCGGCACGACGGTCTCCGAAATCCTCAGGTATCGCGCTGACGTGGCCTTGCTCTCGCCGGTCGCCATCGATCACCGGCATGGTGCGACCAACTTCGATCACGCTGAAACCGAAGTGGCTCGCGCCATGGTCGCGCATGCCGACCGGGTAGTAATCCTGGCCGACTACAGCAAGATCGGACAGTGCAGCAGGATCGCGTTCTGCCCGATCAATCGCGTGGATATCCTGATCACCAACAAGAAAGGCGCCGAAGGTCCGGCGTTACTGTCACTGCGCAAGAAGCTGCCGCAAGTGATTCTCGCCTAGCGTTTTAGACGCTATCGTTACCGTAGGTGGCGTCCAGCACACGGCGGCGCAGCCGTGTGTCGCGCAATGCGCCGGCTGCGTCGAGCACCGGGTAGGCCGTTGAGCAGAACAGCGAGTTGAGGCGCTTGAGGTCGCTGATGATGTCGAGATGCAACGCACTGGTCTCAATGCTGCGCGCGCTCTGCCCGGCTAGCCGGTCCAGGTGCGCATACGAATAACTGCGCTCGAGATCGCGGAACCGTTCCTTCTCGGCCAGCAAGCGCTCGGCGCTGCGCAAGTCACTGTTGAGAAATACGCTCAGGCCGAGTTGCAAGGTCAGGATCACGCGTGAATGCAGGTCCTCCAGTTCGCCCAGACCCTCGGGCGAAAACGCGAGCCGGTGCGTAATCTTCTTCTCCAGAATGTTGGTCACCACGCGCTCGATGATATCCCCCGCATGCTCCAGGTTGATCGTCAACGTAATGATGTCGGTCCAGCGGCGGCTATCCGCCTCGTCAAGCTGCTCGCGGGAGATGCGCGCCAGATAAGTCTTTACCGCGGCATAGAGCTGATCGATGTCGTCGTCCATGCGGATGGTCGAGCGCGCCTTGACCGGGTCGTGGGCTCGCATCAGGTCGATCAGGTTGGCGAGCATGGTACGGATGATGTCGCCAATCCGCAGCGCTTCGCGTGCAGCGTTCGCCAACGCGAGCGTGGGCGTGGAGAGCGCAACAGGATCAAGATA
>NZ_JAQGMM010000352.1 GCF_028292365.1 Caballeronia sp. | reverse complement strand
ACAAGAGAAACACAAAAGAAAGAATGAAAATAACCAGACCGCTGTGGGCCAAGGGCGTATTCATGACGCCCCAGCATTTCCAGCAACAGGCGATGTGGAATCAATTCGCCGATGAGCGCACGGCGAGAATGATCAGCGCCGATCCGTGGGGCTTGAGTCGCGTCGTATTCGACCAGCAGGCGCTGGGCGTGAATCGGCTGCAACTGAATGCAATTGATGTGCGTTTGTCTGATGGCACGTTTATCGATTCGGAGACCGCGGATCGCTTGCCGGTTCCGCGCCAACTAAGTGACATATTGTCGACGGTCGATGGCGTCGTTGTCTCGATCGGGCTCCCCCTGATCGATGCGCAAGGCGGAAATTGCATCGAAGAAGGCGAGCGCCATGCGCGACCACGCCGTTTCGTGCGTGAGTATTTGAACGTCGCCGATATCAACGGCGAAGGTCATGAAGAACTGAGCATCGAGCGACACGCACTCGCATTGCTATTTGACTTCGAAGCGCCGGATAGTTATGTCACGTGTCCGATCGGGCGGCTGCTGCGCAACACACAGGGCCTGTTCGAGTTCGATCCCGCGTTTGTGCCGCCGTGTCTATTTCTGTCGGCGAACGAGCGCTTGATGGAACGGATGAAGCGTTTATCCGACATCCTCAGCGCCAAAAGCGCGAGTCTCGCGGTGCGCCGCCGCGAACGTTCGGATCAGATCGCCGACTATGCGGTGTCCGACGTATCGCTCTTTTGGCTGCTTCACAGCGTGAACAGCACCTGGCCGGATCTGGCGAGGCTGTGCGCTGCGCCGCAACAACATCCTGAGCGGTTGTATGGCGTTCTGGCGCGGCTGGCCGGCTCTCTGCTGACCTTCTCCACCACTGAGACGCTGCAAGCCATTCCAGCCTACGATCACCTCGCTCCCGAACCGATGTTCGCGGAACTGGAATCGCTCATCCGCATACTGCTTGATACCGTTATTCCGTCCCGCGTCGTGCCGATTGCGCTCGAACGGTCGAAGCACACGATGTGGTCGGGCAAGATCAGTGATGAACGCCTGACCGATGGCGCCGACTACTACCTCTCGGTGCAGTCTTCGTTACCGGCGCACGCATTGCTCGAACAGTTGCCGCGATTGTGCAAGGCGGGTGCGCCCGATGAAGTCGAGCAGATCGTGAACTCGGCGATGCCGGGCATTCCGTTGCGCTCGATGTCGCGCTTGCCGGCTGCAATCCCTATTCGTATCGAGAGCCAGTACTTCGCACTCGACAGCGCTCATCCGGCATTCAAACGGATGATTGATGCGCGCGCTTGCCGGTTCTATGTGCCGTCGTCCATTCCCGATGTCGTCCTCGAACTCTACGCGGTGCTGCCGACATGAATGACATGAACGACGCAAGCGTTTCACCCGCAAAGTACACCGCGTTGTTACCCAACGCTTTTCGCGATACCGCGTTCACCGTCGCGAGTCTTGCCGACGACGCGTCATCTATTACTTTCGCATCGTTCCAGGCGAAGTGTGTTGCGCAAGTGGATGCGCTCGGGCGCGAACTCAGGGCGGCAGGTCATCTTCCCGATGTAGTGCGCGATGCAACCTACGCTCAATGCGCGCTGCTGGACGAAACGGCGCTTGCCTATTTGAAGGGAGCGGAGCGCGGCGCATGGGAGCGCGAACCGCTCCAGGTGCGGGAATTCAAAAGCAATGACGCGGGCTACGAACTCATCGACAAGATTCAGCAGCGGCTCGCAGAACCGCGGCCGAAGCTCGCGCTGCTGAGCCTCTACAACGCCGTGCTCGGACTGGGCTTCAAGGGCAAGTTTGCGCTGAGTGGTGCCGACGTGCGCCTGGAACTCATGCGCGCACTCGACCAGCGTATCGGACAAGCCGGAAGCGTGGATACGTCGGGCACCGTATTGCTCTCGCAGGATGCGTCACGCCGCTGGAGCACGAACGTGTCTCCGCTCGGTTGGGTGATAGGTGCCGTTCTCGTTGCGGGACTCGTGTATCTGGCGCTGGGGCAATGGCTCACCGCGTCGATCGCGCGTATTGCGGTTTGACGGGACGTATTGTGGTCAATTCGGTGATCCATTCGCCCACCGGCTATCCCCATCGATCGAACTTTGCATGGATCGCGGCACTGGCCATCGTATGGCTGGTGTTGTGTTCACCATGGTCGCTCGGCTGGAATGTGTTCGTGGGCGTGCTCGTTGTGCTGAGCGCGGCAGCGGCGATTGTTGTCGCGACGCGGCGTGTGATTGCACGCGTGGCTGCCACGCAGCAAGTCCTGCGCAAGATCGACGGTGCGCTGAGCGGCCTGCCCGCAGATATCAAGCGCAATACGCCCCTCGTGCTGGTGTTCGGGACCACCAGCACGCTGGTCGCCAGCGCGTTCGATAGGGAGTCAGGTCAGGAAGCCATTCGCTTGACCGAGACGGCGATTTGGGTATGCGTAAGTGATCCGAGTCGCCTTGCGCACTTCGCTGATTCGCTCAAACGCTGGCGCGATGGGCAAGGACCTGATGCGGTTGCTTATCTGGTCGATGCAGACGCGGCCAATGATCAGGCAACATTGATCGGCGGTCTTCGACGCTGGCGCTCGGCAATTGATGAGGCCGGCCGCGCGATTGGTTATCCGTTACCGGTTTGCGTTGCGGTGTATGCGAACGAATTGCGGCCCACCACCGACGAGTGCCCCTGGTTCGGCACGTCAGGCGGCCACGACGTGAACGTGGTTGCACTGCCTGAACTGATCTCGGCGCGTCTTACGCAGTATGCGGGCATGGCCATTCCGGAGGTCCGCGAAGCCCGCGCGCGTCGCGCTGCGCGGCTGGATATCGTGACATGTTGGGCTGCGGCGTCCGTATTGCCCGCGCTTTCTGATGATCAACGCTCAACGCGTGCTGTTCAGGTTCACGCGTTTGGCGTGATTGCAGTCGAGGGTCAACCGGCTACGGATTCGCTACTTGCGCGCTATGGCTGCGAGCGAACGGGGCTTACGCTACCTGCGAATGCGGCGGGGATTGCCGGCGCGAGCGTTCGTTATCCGCTACCCGAACCGCTTATCCGGGGCATTGCGACACAGCAAGTGCATCGTGCGTTACCCCGTGCGCTTGCTCACGGCTTCATCGCGCTCGTCGCGCTGTTTTGCGCAGCGGCCGCTGCTTCCGCATGGCAGAACCGCAACCTGGTCGAGCGCGTGAGCAACGACATGGCACGGTACCGCGCGATCCCATCGAGTAAGGACGCAGCACGCGTCGATGCGCTCAATATCGTCAAGCGCGACCGGGATCAACTCGCCACGTATGCAAGCAACGGTGTGCCCCCAAGGCTCGGCCTTGGTTTCTATCGTGCGGCGCCGCTGCTTCCTGTAGCGAATGCATTGATTGCCGGTTATCAACCGCCTGAACCACCGGTATCGATGATCGAACTCAACAGCCTGTCCCTCTTCAAAAGCGGCAGCGCCGTGCTCAATCCGGGCTCGAACCGAGTGCTGGTCGGCGCGCTCGAATTAATTAAAGCGCATGCATCGAAGCGCGTACTGATTGCGGGTCATACGGACTCCGTGGGTAACCCGCGAAGCAACCAGTCCCTCTCCGAAGCACGAGCCAGCTCGGTACGTGACTGGCTGGCCGACGCATCCGGTATCTCACCCACACGATTCGCGATTCAGGGCTACGGCGACACGCGCCCGAAAGCCAGCAACGAAACAGAGGCGGGTCGCGCTGCGAACCGTCGCGTCGAAATTACGCTCGTTCCGGACTGTCGTGACGATCGTAAGAACGGGACACCTCCCGAGGGCCATGAAGGCAATGTGGCCTGCTTGTTTAATTAGAAGAGGAAAAGAAAATGGCAATTCCGTCATACATGTGGATCAAGGACGATGGCGGCGCGGACGTCAAGGGCTCCGTCACCGTCACCGGCCGCGAAGGCAGTGTTGAAGTGGTTGCGTTCGATCACGGCATTCACATTCCGACCGATGGCAACACTGGCAAGTTGACCGGCACGCGTGTGCACAGCGCAGTCACGTTCACGAAGGAAACGGACGCATCGACGCCGTACCTTTACAAGGCTGTGACGAGCGGTCAGACGCTCAAGTCGATCGAGATCAAGTGGTACAAGATCGATGACGCCGGCAAGGAAAAGGAGTACTTCAATACGAAGCTCGACAACGTGAAAGTAGTGAGCGTGAAGCCCAAGATGCACGACGTCAATGACCCGTCGTACGAGAAGCACAACAATCTGGAAAACGTGGAACTTCGCTACGAGAAGATCACGTGGGCGTACAAGGACGGCAACATCATTCATGCCGATAGCTGGAACGAACGCTCGTAAGCGTTTGAGTTTCGGCGGCCGGTAATGGGCGACAGCCTTCGTTGTCCAGAGCCGGTTTGATCGCACGGGCCTCATTCGAGGTTCCGTGCGTATTTCAAACCCTCTTCGATGATCCTCCATGACCCCTCGCGACCTCTCTCCATTCCTGCGCCGCCTGAACGACCACTGCGCTCGCGCACTTG
>NZ_JAQGMM010000344.1 GCF_028292365.1 Caballeronia sp. | reverse complement strand
AGATCTTCCTGGCGTGCGTCTAACCACCGTCGTGCGGCCGTGGCCTGGCACTTTGGGCAGTGTCGGTTGCGGCACGAGTTGTAGGCGACTTCGACAGCCGCGCACCCTTCGCAACGCAACACATGTCCCCCCAGTGCCGCGCTACGGCACTGCTCGATCGCTGACACGACCTTCAACTGACCCAGGCTGAGGTTC
The DNA here is from genome assembly GCF_028292365.1 of Caballeronia sp. Taxonomy (GTDB): domain Bacteria; phylum Pseudomonadota; class Gammaproteobacteria; order Burkholderiales; family Burkholderiaceae; genus Caballeronia. The sequence continues at coordinate 5,093 of NZ_JAQGMM010000344.1, read as the reverse complement.
GCGGACTCGCGCCACTGTGAACCCAGAGATCGAAAGACGTCAGCCACTTCCAGCGCGCAATGCGCCACCACGGCAGCGGCTATGCGGGATGCAAGTTCTCAAGCGGGCTGATCACCTCGCGCAAAATGTCGGTGGCGACCTGGGCATAGAGTGCGGTAGTTTCAAGCTTCTTGTGGCCAAGCATGACCTGAATCACACGGATATCGACCTTCTGCTCAAGGAGATGGGTGGCGAAACTATGACGCAGCGTGTGCATAGAGACGCGCTTCTCAATGCCCGCAGCGAGCGCCGCAGAATGGATGGCGCGGTTGAGTTGCCGAGCGCTAAGCGGCTCGATCGGATTGAGCCCGGGAAACAACCAACCGCCGTCAAGCATGCGACCCTGGGCTCGAGCCACTCGCCACCAGACCCGCAAGCGCTCGAGGAGGACCGGCGATAACATCGCGTACCTGTCCTTATGACCTTTGCCTTGCTCCACGCGCAGCGTCATGCGTTCGCTGTCGATGTCCCCGACCTTCAGTGCGACCACTTCGCTGACTCGCAATCCCGTTCCATAGGCCACGGCCAACGCAGTTTGATGCTTGAGGTTGGTGGCCGCGGCGATCAACCGGCCGACTTCGTCACGGCTAAGCACGACCGGCAGGACACGGGGCAGATACACGGGATGCATCTTCGCCATCAAGTCATCTCTGCCGAGCGTCGTGTCGAAGAAGAACTTCAATCCGGTGATTGCCGCATTGAGGGAAACAGGAGAAACGCCATGGTCGACCAGATGCAACTGATAGCGCCGCAAGTCCTCGACCGTCGCGGTGTCTGGGGAGCGACCAAGAAACACAGTGAACTGGCGAACCACGCGCAGATACCCCTCCTGCGTCTTCGGTGCGAGTCGGCGCATGCGCATGTCGTCGATCATGCGCTGGCGCAGTGGGCTGATAACTTCGGTAGATGTGGTCATCGCTCGGCTCCTGTCGAGTAACGAGGCGGATTGCCTCATCAATCAACATAGGAAACCGAGCCGGTTTCTCTTGAGGAACCATTTACTTCAAACGCAAAGACTACCGCGCGAGCGGTTTAGTCCGCCGACCCTCATCGGCCTTTCGCGTTTCCGAAAAGCAGACATTCAATCGTTGGACAGGGCCATGACCGTGCGTTATCGAATCAAGCCTCGCGTGGATCGAGCGAGAAAATCGTAAAAAGGCTGAACTTCGGTATGAGCGATCGCAATCTCAGCGATTTCCGGCTTCACCTCTTCAAGAGTCCTTCCGCTCCGGTAAAGCAGCTTGTACGCATTTCGAATGGCTTGTATCGCCTCTTTGCTGAAGCCGCGGCGTTGCAGTCCGGTTGTGTTCACTCCATTCGGTGAAGCGTGGTTACCTTGGGCGATGATAAACGGCGGCACATCTTGCGCAACACCGGAACAGCCTCCCACCATGACATGCGCCCCGATGGCGCAGAGTTGATGGACTGCGCACATACCGCCAATGATCGCGTATTCATCTACGGTTACGTGACCACCTAGCGTAGCATTGTTCGCCAGAATACAGTGGTCGCCAATTACGCAATCGTGGGCGACGTGGGCGTTGACCATTAGAAGGTTGTCGTTACCGACCTTCGTGAGCCCCCCGCCTTGGACCGTTCCGCGATGGATCGTGACACTCTCCCGGAGTCTGTTGCGATCGCCCACTTCCACGACTGTCGCCTCTCCAGCGTACTTCAGATCCTGGTTGTCTTCTCCGATCGTAGCGAACGGATAGATGATGTTGTCGCGACCAATACTGGTGCGTCCGCTTACGACGACGTGAGACTTGAGTACCGTGCCCTCTCCAATCTCGGTATCGCCGCCGATGCAGCAATAGGGACCAATCCGAACTCGAGCGCCAATCACAGCGCCTTCCTCAATAATTGCGCTCGGATGGATGACAGCAGTTTTATCGATCACAAATAAAGCCTCTCAGGAGTGCCACCGTTGGCCTCTCCAGTCGAAGGGGTTGACGGAGGCGGCCTTGGCTCGCACGTCTCAGGCTGCTTTCAGGACGGCGATTTCAGCCAGGGCGGACTGGAGCGCGCGCTGCCGTTGCTCAGGACCGGTATTGACCCCTTCGGCGCGGACAAACGTCATGTTGGTGACGCCGATGAAACCGAAGAAGCCCGCGAGGAAAGTCTCCTGATGATCCATGAAGGCCATCGGCGACGACGCGGAGTAGAACCCGCCACGCGACGATGCAATGATCACCTTCTTGCCGCCGGCGAGGCCTTCCACGCCCGTCGCGGTGTAGCTGAAGGTCTTGCCCGGCGCGGCCAGGCAGTCGATCCAGGCCTTCAGTTGACTCGGAATGCCGAAGTTGTACATCGGTGCGCCGATGACGACGATATCGGCGGCAAGGAACTCATCCAGGGCTACGTTAGTTGCCGCGAATTCATCCTGCGCCGAAGCATCTGACTGTGCACCGCTTCGCACGGCGGCAGACATCATGTCTCCAAGCTCGCCGGCCAGCGCGCCGGCCTCGTACAGTGATTTCAGCTTGGCGAATAGGACGCCCGGTGACTGATGCGGCACAGGCTCGGCAGCCAGATCACGATAGCTGACCGCAAGACCCGGCGAGGTGTCCTTAAGGCGGGTCACGATACTGGCTGACAGTTGGCGACTGACGGACTGGGAGCCCGAGATACTGGAATCGATGTGCAAGAGTTTCAAACTTCTTCTCCGGGATTTGAGGGATAGCACAGGGATCACCCGCGCCGTTCCAAGCGTCTTAGCAAGGAACATTTTGTTCGTTGCACTATGATAGAAGCGGAAAAAGTTCGCACAAGGAGGCACTTTTTTGTCTGATACGAACATTCCTGTTCGCGCCACTGAGGTGGCGGATCCCCGCGAGGGGTGCCGGGAAGTGATCCCTACGCTCGCCCGCATCGGCGACAAATGGACGGTGATGGTGGTCGGCTCGTTGTCGAATGGGCCGATGCGTTACAACCAGATCGCGCGCGCCATTGAAGGCATTTCACAGCGCATGCTCACGCTCACGCTAAAAGGTCTGGAGCAGGACGGCCTCGTCAGCCGGACGATGTATCCGACCATTCCACCGCGTGTGGACTATGAGCTGACAGACCTCGGGAGGTCATTGATCGTGCCCCTACGGGCACTCCGCAGCTGGGCCGTGGAGCACCGGCCCGCGATGCTGGCCGCACGCGAGGAATTTGCAAAGCGGGAGCAACAAACCGGGTTGCGGCAGACGCGCTTCACCGATCCGAAGTAGCGTTTAACGCGGCGACCGAGGCTGAAAAGAGCGTAAGCATCAGGCGTTTCTCGCGCCCTCATCAGCGGACGCGGATCACAGACTGCCAACTCGTGAACGACCTGCTGTACTGCCAATTGTCAACGATCTAAACATCGGTATCGAACGTCCGAAGTTGGCCGGATTTTGCCGGTCGCGAGTACGCACTGCGCTTTTCCGCATGATCCGGGGCAAAAAAAAAACACATAAGGTTGGCTGAAGACTTTGGCTTTTTCCGAGGGCGTGCCAGAATCTGAGAGAATTTCATTATGCCTATCGACGCCGCTGAACGCCCGGCAAGGAAAGCAGGGTGGCAGCGCTTGCCCGAAGTTAGTCCGGCAGTACCCCTTGCTTACAGGATGCCTGCCACTGCTTGACTTCCTCGTCCGGGCTCATGGTGTGCATCTGAATCGCCATTCCGGCTCGTTGCCACTTTTTCATGCAATCTGAGTAGTCCATCTGGACCGCAGCGTCTGAGGCCGCTTGCTGTTCCGCAGGGGTTGGTATCAGCGCGCCATCCTGGTAGGTATCGTCCTTCACGAGATTGCTATTTACATCCCACTTCCTGTAAGCCCCGTTCATCCGGTCATTTTGCCATTCGATATGGGATGTTGGTTTCCCGGTCACGTTGTTAAAGGTGTCTTCGGTGCCGTTTTTCTGTCCGCCGCCGTTTAGTGTCGGATCTGCACCGCCGCTAACAACATCCCGGACACCACTTTATGCAGCAACGAATTCAGCTGTCCAATGACGATCGCCAAGTTGGTCAACGATCCTTCACGTCGGGCACAGCCGGACGCCATTCAAACCCACTGAATCCCAGAACTATGCTTCGGTAGACACCATGTTTTGCGACGCAATCAACGTAGGTGGCGGATGACAACCGCAGATACACAGATCATTGCTGAGGGCAGCATGTCTTCCATCTGGTGCGGTCACCATCTGACGTGGTCCGTCGCATTGGATCCTCCCTGTTGAATTGCAGGACGGACACATCACGCTATCGCCTTCGTGTGCAACGTCTTGCCCGTTCAGTTGAATCGTGGCCGGCGTGGCATGCACTGTTCCGTTAGCTGTCGTCTTGTCGCCATTCAAAATCAGATATCGTTTCATGATGTCTCAAAGGTACTGCATTGCGTTCGAGGATTCAGTTTGACTTGACGACCTCCCCATTACCCCTGGCACTTTTCACTCGATAGGGTTAGTCGAGTTAACGCAATTATTGCGAGCTCGGGCTTACCACTACGCGTTTGAAAATCCTGCCTTGCTCAAAACGATTTACGGGCGTCGTTTCAGTTCCACTCTCGTCACTCAGTCATGTCTCACGGAAGCCCGGCGACTATTCATTCCAAGCCGTTGGACTTTCAGGGTGCCCGAGGATGTTGGATTTCAAGTATCGGCACAGTTTTAGACGGATCGGATGAGTCGGTCGCATTCGCGATCCGATCTCGCCAAACCCGTGCACACCCTATTCCGCCACCAACACAGGCTTGCGATGTTGCTTCCCGAGCTGTCTCGGTAAACTTACCATCACGAGATAGATGCGAACAAGCAGGCCAACAAACCAAAGGGACACTGGCATACCCAATACCGCGAGTGCAAACAACACGCCATTCGTCCCAAAATTCGAAGACAGCAGCCGGCTCAATATCAGATAGAACGGTGCGATGCCCAAAGCGATCCAATAATAGATCTTTGGAAACGGCAAACGTTCTTTGCTGAGTCGTTCGAACAGCATCATTCCAGGTTGAATCCGATAACGAAGATCAGACGTGTTCTCGTCGAAGGCCTGTTCGACGAACGAGGTCGACCTCGTATGCAATA
>NZ_JAQGMM010000288.1 GCF_028292365.1 Caballeronia sp. | reverse complement strand
AAAATAATAGCGCTGCCGCTCAAGCTTAGCGCTAGGACGCGGGCTGGTGAAGGTAAGCCATGCCTGTTCATATGCTGGTCCGTCGCGACATGCGATGTCGCTAAGCCTGGAAAGAATGGATCGCTGGGCAATAGTCTGCAATGCCATGGCTCATCTGCAATGCGTTCGCGTCATTGCATGAATTTTGATCGAACGGCGGACTTGGCCGGTGAGCACTTGCCAGGACGGAATGCCCTAACGCGGACGCTCTATTCCGGAATACTTTCGCGGCGCGTCACCGAGTGTCCGCCGTTTTAACGATCTGGTCCAAAGCTCGATCGCTTGCTGAACAGCAATACATACCGCTGCATTTTGCAAGCCTGGATTGCGCACGTGGCGATGAAAGCGCCGCATTTTTCGCGTCTTATCTGAAGGCAAGAACTGGCGGGCAGTCGGTGCGGAGAGTCGTCAGAAAACGATTAGGCAGAGGCGCCGCCTGTGCCTCCATATGCCTCTCGTTGGTTGACGCTATCGGTTGACCCGCTTCGCCGAAATAAGGATGACAACGGCCATGCCGGCGACCGAGATCATCATGGCGACCAGGAACAATCCTGAGCTTAGCGAATGAGTTTTATTCTTGAGCCATCCAATATCTGAAGGCGTCTTATGGACCGGAAACTGGAGCATCGCAATGGTCACGTTCTATCGCATCAGACGCCCGGACTCGAATTCAACTTCGACGAGGAAATGGTCAAGCGTTATGGAAATCAGCTGGAGATACGGTAAAGAAACGGCCCTCTCTGCGTCCCGTGGCTGGAGTTGAAATCAATCGCGCGTCTTCGCCACTTGCGCCGGCCACACTATCTCCAGTTCCAGCGCAATTGAACGCGCCAGTCCTTCGAGGTCCGGGAAAAGCGACGCGTTCGTGATGTTCATCCTGTACAACGAACGCATGGCTTCGTCCCGTAGATTCGACGGCAACACGATCTTGCGCAGCAGTTCGTCGCTGCAGGTGTATTGATCGAGGATCATGTCGAGCGGCTGATGCAGCAGGCCGGGCAACACGAACGTCCCGGCTTGCGCGATCAACCGCTGATCCATCTCGGCGGGTTCGCCAAACCACATCACCGGGTTTTCGTCGCTAAGATAAAACTTTTCAAAATTTCCGGGCAGGCGTGGGTCGATCATCTCTCGTACAAGATGCGGCGCTGAAACAGGGACTGCGCGATCCGTCCACAACGCTGGGGTGTTGACCGCGAAAACGGCTACGTCAGTCACCGCACGCTCAAGCGCAAAGAACGCGGCAACAAACGGCGACTTGGTGAAATCGAGCAGTCTGGTCGGCGCGCCGTGGTGCTGCATCAGCCCGAGGCAACGCAGGTCATCGGACAGCGCGCGGACATCGGAGAGATAGTTATGCGCCTTGCGCCTGAAGATGCGAATGGCACGTTGCTCCTGAATCCCCCACGCCGAGCGGTCAGGCACGAATGCGGACAGGTAGCGCGATAACGAACTTTGCAACGGCCATCGTGCGTCCTGCTGACCGCGAAACGCCCAGCCGTCGAGTTCTATAGTGAGACTCATGAACTCCTGCCAGTTCGACACAATAATGGTTTGCATTGTCACTTATCCAGAGTAGCACTTGCTGCTTCCTGCCTGATCTTCTTCTGATCACAAGTCCGGGGCGGCAGAAGCAACCGACGCAGCATCCTATACGAAGAGATACGCCGCAGGATGCATGATCCAACTTTTGAGCCGGGCGCGCTGCCCAGACCTCCAAACGCTCGGATCAAGCCCGGCTCTAACCTTTAACCACGATGTCATATCATGTTCACTTAGCATGTTCACTTCGTGACCATCAACACCTGAAAGGTGGACCGACATGACTGACAACGGCAACCCCCTGCTACAAGACTGGCAAACGCCTTACCAATTGCCGCCCTTCCAGCAGATCCAGTCCGAACACTTCGCACCCGCATTCGCGGTGCTCTTCGAGCAGCATCTGGCGGAAATTGATGCGCTTGCTGACAATCAGGCTGCACCTACATTCGACAATACCGTGGCCGCGTTCGATGCAGCCGGCGCCACGCTTGATCGCGTGCGGCTGACTTTCGAAAACCTGTGCGCGTCGGAATCGCCGGCCGCGTTGCAGGCCGTACAGCGCGAGATGGCCCCGCTGCTTGCCGCGCACGACAGCAAGGTCGCCATGCATGCCGGTTTCTTCGCGAGGCTCGACGCAGTCCACCAGCAAGCTGCCGTGCTGGATCTTAGCGAAGAGGAGCAGCGTTTGCTGCAACGCATGCATACCGATTTTGTCCGTACGGGCGCCACGCTGCAAGGGTCCGGCCGCGAGCGTTTCGCGGTCATTGCCACGCGGCTCGCGAATCTGCAAACACAGTTCGCGCAAAACATACTCGCGGATGAATCCAGTTACCAGTTGCCGCTGACATCGGAAGCGGACCTGGCTGGGTTGCCTGATTTTTTGCGCCAATCGGCACGCAGCGCGGCCAAGGAACGCGGTGTGGAGAGTTACGTAATCACGCTCTCACGCTCGTTGGTGCAGCCCTTTCTTACATGGTCCACCCGACGTGATCTGCGCGAGACAGCGTGGCGCGCCTGGACCAGCCGCGGAGAAAACCCGGCACGCGATAACCGGCCGATCGCCCGCGAGATACTCATGCTGCGGCAAGAGCAAGCACGGTTGCTCGGCTACGAAAACTTTGCCGATTACGCGCTTGCCGATCGTATGGCGGGCAAAACGTCTGCGGTGCACGCGCTGCTTAGTCAGGTATGGGAGCCGGCGAAGGCCAGTGTTGAACAGGAGCGTCAGGCTTTGGTCGCGCAGGCTGCCGCGCTGGGTGAACCCACCGACATTGAACCGTGGGACTGGTATTACCTTGCCGAGAAGGTACGGGTTGCCCGCTATGCACTCGACGACGCCCAAGTGAAACCGTACTTCAGTCTGGACGCGATGCTCGCCGCCATGTTCGATTGCGCGGAACGCTTGTTCGGCGTGCAGTTTACCGAGCAACCCCGTGACCAAACCCACGCGCTGCTGTATCACCCGGACGTGCGCCTGTGGGAAGTGCGCCGCGGAGCCGAACTGGTGGGGATCTTCCTTGGCGACAACTATGCCCGCCCCAATAAACAGGGCGGTGCGTGGATGCATGTTTATCGCAGGCAAAGGCGTAATGGCGGCGCGGCGACGCCGATCGTGGTGAACAACAACAACTTCGCCCGCACTGACGATGGTCCAACGCTCCTGAGTTTCGACGACGTCCGCACGCTGTTTCATGAGTTCGGCCACGGCCTGCATGGCTTGCTGTCTGATGTGAACTATGGTCGCCTGTCGGGTACCAATGTGCCGCAAGACTATGTGGAGCTACCTTCTCAGTTGATGGAAAACTGGGCCACGGTGCCGGAGGTGCTCGCTAAGCACGCGCGTCACGTGACCAGTGGCGAGCCTATTCCGGCTGCGCTGATCGAACGCATCCGAGCTGCACAGACTTTCAACCAGGGGTTTCAGACGGTTGCCTACACGTCATCCGCGTTGATCGATATGGCGTTGCATCTGCGGAATGATCCTGAAGGCATCGACATCGCCCAGTTCGAGATAGCTGAGCGGGAGCGGCTCGGCGTACCGCGCGAGGTGGGCATGCGCCACCGGCTGCCTCACTTTGGCCATATCTTCAGCGGCGGATATTATGCCGCCGGGTATTACGTTTATATGTGGGCGGAGGTTCTGGAAGCCGACGCGTTCGATGCATTCGAAGAAGCCGGCAGCGCATTCGATCCCGCGCTAGCGGACAAGCTGCATCGGTACGTGTATAGCGCTGGTGACAGCCGCGAACAGGGCTCGGCGTTCCGCGCGTTTCGTGGCCGTGATCCACGCGCCGACCCCATGTTGCGCAAACGCGGATTGCTGCAGACTGAGTGAAGAGGCCTTGTTGACCGGCCGTGCCCTTCGCTTACGAGTTGCCGCTCCGAGGCAAGAGTTCAGGCGTGGAT
>NZ_JAQGMM010000284.1 GCF_028292365.1 Caballeronia sp. | reverse complement strand
CTGCTGCTGCGGGCATTGCGTTCGCTTGCTCGATAGCCAACCTGGGCGGCTTTGCCAGCACCTACGTGCTGGGTTGGATGAAGGACTCGACCCACAGCATGAGCGCCGGATTGATCACGTTCGGCATTTGCATGCTCGCAGGTTGCCTCTTGGTGTTGGCGATGCCGAAGCGTATTGTTAATCGTTGAAGCTAAGCGTTGAAGCGATTTTGGTCGAATAGAGCGGCGTTTTCGGAAACCACTATGCCTACTGCAGCAGCGCTCACCCGCGGTGAACTGCTCGCGCGTAATGGCTGCCTGACCATCGTCAGGCAGCCGCTCGCGCCGGTCAAACCCGCGCCCGGTCAACCGGGCAGCGGGTCTTCCTACGTTCAGGATTCGCCGGAAATTTTCGTCGCGATCCTGGACGATGGCCGCATCCTGGCGTTCAACGGCCACGTCGACCTTGGCACCGGCATCCGCACGTCGCTCGCGCAGATCGTAGCGGAGGAACTCGACGTGCCGGCCCCGCGCGTGCAGATGATCCTCGGCAACTCCGCCCAAGTGCCCAACCAGGGGCCGACCATCGCGAGCGCGACCATCCAGATATCCGCCGTGCCGCTCAGGTTTGCCGCGGCGCAAGCGCGGCTCGTGTTGATCGGGCTGGTGGCGCACCGCTGGGGGTTCGATTCCGCAAGCCTTGCCACCGACGATGGTTATGTCATTGCGCCGGACAAAACCCGCATCAGCTTCGGCGAGTTGCTTCAAGGGCAACGGATCTCGCTGCCCATCGACTCATCGGTCACGGTGAAGGACCCGTCGACGTATCGGGTTATCGGAAAGCCAACGCCGCGAGTCGATCTACCTGCTAAAGCCACCGGCACGCTAACCTTCGTTCACGACATGCGTGTACCCGGCATGCTGCATGGGCGTGTCGTGCGACCACCATATGCGGGACATGATTGCGGCGCGTTTGTCGGCAAGACGCTGATTGACGTGGACCGTTCATCAGTCGATACACTGCCGGGCGTGCGCGGCGTGGTGGTTATCGGCGACTTCGTTGGGGTAGTGGCCGAGCGGGAGGAACAGGCGATCCGCGCAGCACGTGCGCTGCGCGTCCGCTGGCGCCCGCTGCCGCCGCTGCAGTCCCTCGATAACCCCGCAGCGGCTATCGCCAAGGCTCCAGCCCAGCGGCGCCTGCTGCTGGAAGAAGGGAACGTAGAGAGCGTGCAGGACCAACCCGGGACGACCACGCTGACACGCAGCTATGTCTGGCCGTATCAGATGCATGGCTCAATCGGGCCGTCCTGCGCCCTCGCGGACTATCAGGACGGACGCATCACGGTATGGTCGGGTACGCAGAACCCGCAAACCTTGCGCTATGACTTGTCGCGTCTGGTCGAGCGCAATGAAGCCGATATCGAAATCGTCCGCATGGAGGCTTCCGGCTGCTATGGCCGCAATTGCGCCGACGACGTTGCAGGCGACGCGCTGCTGCTCTCGCGTGCGATGGGCCAGCCCGTCAGGGTCCAGCTGTCGCGTGCTGACGAACATCAGTGGGAGCCCAAGGGCACGGCGCAAGTCGTCGATGTGACCGGCACGGTGTCTCGCACAGGCGATACGCTGGGCTATACGTTCGCCTCGCGCTATCCATCGAACGACGCGCCCCTGCTCGCCCTGCTGCTCACCGGCGCGACGCCGGCCGAGCCGCGCGTCTTTGAAATGGGCGACCGGACCGCGGTGACGCCCTACACCTTCGCGCATCGCCGTTTTGTCTGCCACGACCTGGCGCCGCTGGTCCGGGCGTCGTGGTTCAGAGGGGTGTCGGCACTACCGAACTCCTTCGCCCATGATGTATTCATCGATGAACTGGCTTACGAGACCGGCGCCGATCCTCTGGCTTTCCGCTTGCGTCATCTCGAGGACGAGCGGGCCGTGGCGTTGCTTGAGGCAGTCGCTGAACGCGCAGGCTGGCAAGCCCGTGCCGGACGCCGTCCAGTTCGGGATACCGGCGAACGCGTGCTTCAAGGGCGCGGCGTCGCTTATGCGCGATATGTGCATAGCCGCTTTCCCGGTTTCGGTGCAGCGTGGTCGGCGTGGATCGTCGATCTGGAAGTCGATACAGTCAGCGGGGAAATCCGCATCAAGCGAGTGACGGTCGGTCAGGACACGGGCACCGTGATCAATCCCGACGGCGTGCGCCATCAGATCCACGGCAACGTGATCCAGACTTTGAGCCGCACACTGAAAGAGCGTGTGCGCTTTACCGACGGTCTGGTTGCAAGCAAGGAATGGGGCAGCTATCCGATCCTGACATTCCCCGAGCTGCCTCCGGTGGATGTGGTGCTGGTGGACCGGCAAGGCGAGCCGCCGCTCGGCGCCGGCGAGTCCGCTTCGCTCCCCGGTGCGCCCGCTATTTCCAATGCGTTATTCGATGCAACCGGTGTGCGCTTCCGCTCGCCGCCCTTCACGCCAGACGCTGTCAGAACCACGCTGCAGGCCGCTGCAACACCGGCGCCTGCCGAGCATCGATGAGCGCGTAGCAGCGTGCCTGTGCGTCGTTGCCTGTGCATAACGATAGGCACGTACCCGCTCAGTTATCTTCCGCCCGCGTCATGCTGCGTAGCAGATACACGATGGCAACGCGCTCGGCCGGGTTCAACCCCCCATAGGTCTGCTCGCTCACCTGCCTTGCAAAAGGCACGGTCTGGTCGATCAACGCCAGACCTTCCGGCGTCGTGCGCACCAGCAGCTTGCGGCCGTCGAGCGGGTCGGGCGAGACCACGATCAGCGAACGCGCTTTCAAACGCTCGACGACTCCACGGATGGTGGCCTGGTCGATTGCCGTCGCCTTGACGATATCGTTGAGCGAGCAGGATTGCTGCTCCTTGACCGCACACAGCGTGACGAATTGCGCCGCGGTGAGGTCGGAATCCGGTATGGCCGCCTGGAAGATGGCAACGTGCCGCTGATAAGCGCGCCGCAGCAAGTGGCCGATCTGCTCGGAGAAGTGATACTCCTCGTTGCCGGGAACAACCGAAGAGGGGGATGGCTTTTTGGACATGGGAAGAATTGTAGGGTACACGTTCTATTATGCTTCGATTACGGTGACGCACCGCTTTCTTCTGTCCTGCCGTGATTCTCTTTTTATCATAGTCGGCGGTGGGCTCCTGGCCATGTCGTAAAACCGTGGCCTTGGAATTCCGATCTGCGTCAGAACGCCACGATGACAAACTCTTGAGTTTTGGCGAAAATGGTATAAAATTTTATACACGAAGTCGCCATGACAGCAGAAAAAGAGATTCGTTGGGTCGGGTCAGCCTACGACGACCTATTGAAGTTTCCAGAGGAGCCACGCCGGGATGCCGGTTTCCAGTTGAGCAAGGTTCAGTCAGGGCTGGACCCAGAGGACTGGAAGCCGTTCGGGGAGGTGGGCGCGGGTGCTCGGGAAATCCGCATAAGGGACAGCAGCGGCATTTTCCGGGTGATGTACGTAGCCAAGTTCGAGGAAGCTATATATGTCCTGCACTGCTTCCAGAAGAAAACTCAGGCAACGAGCAAGCAGGATAAGGAAATCGCCGAGGCGCGTTATCGCGCTGTGGCCCACGCAAGGAAGACCAATCAATGACGATCGATACTGAAATCCGCCACGTCACGAAACCGGGCGCAAACCTGTTCCGCGAGCTCGGGTTTTCGGCTGAGGAAGCCAAGCTGCTTCAGGCCGCTTCGCGCAAGCAAATCAACGACACGCAGCAACTCAAGGAACAACTGATGTCCGAGCTTGCCGAATGGATCGAACAGCATCACCTCAAGCAGGCAGAGGCTGCGAAAATCCTGATGGTGTCGCGGCCGCGTGTATCCGATGTGGTGAACAAGAAGACAGCCAAGTTCACAATCGATACGTTGGTTGAAATGCTGAGCAGAGTGGGCAAACCTGTCAGGCTGGCGATCGGTTAGGTTAGTCGCCGAAAACCCGGGAAGGGGGATCAAGGAACCCTCCCCTTAAGCGCCGGGTCAAGCACCGCCGCCAGCTTTTCAAACGCCGGCTCGATCTCCTCTTCCGGCACGCATCCGTACCCAATCAACAAGCCCGACATGCCCTCCCCCGGCCGCAAGAAATAACCGGACAACGGCCGCACCACAATATTGACCGCCAGCGCCGCTTTCGCCACTTCGCGATCATCCACGCCATCGGGCAAACGCAGCACGAGATGCAGCCCGGCATCGCCGCCAACAATCTGCAACGCGTCGCCATAACGCTTCCTGATCGTATCCAGCAGAATCTGGCGGCGCTGTCCGTAGATCCCGCGCATTCGCCGGATATGCGACGTGAAATGCCCCTCGGCGATGAACTCGGCCAGCACCGCTTGCTGCAACAACTGTCCCTCGCGATACAACTCCGCCGAAGCCGTCGCGAAGCTCGTCGACAATCCCTCGGGCACCACGATGTAGCCAATCCTCAGCCCGGGGAACAACGTCTTGCCGAAGCTGCCCACGTAGATCACCTGGCCCGATGTATCGAGTCCTTGTAGCGACGCAAGCGGCCGGCTGCCGTATCGAAACTCACTGTCGTAATCGTCCTCGATGATCCAGCAGCCGTTTTGCCGCGCGAACTCCAGCAGCATGCGCCGCCGCGCGAGGCTCATCACCATGCCCAACGGGTATTGATGCGACGGCGTGACCAGCATCAGTTTGGGCGGATCTGCAAGGTCATCTGCAGAAGGATTGATGCCCTCTGCATCCACGGGAATGGCCTTGAGCGCTAGCCCCGACACCTGCAACACGCTGCGCACGCCCCAATAGCAAGGGTCTTCGGTCCAGATGACATCGCCGGAATCGGACAACAGACGCACGGCAAGATCGATGGACTGGTGAATCCCCGTCGTCACGATAATCTGCTCCGGCGTACAACGCACCGAACGCGAGGTCCGCAAATAATCAGCGAGCACCTGACGCAGCTTCGGCAAACCGCCGCCGGGCGCGTAGGTAAGCAGATCCGGCGGCAAGCGGCGCCAGTATTTCGATTGCAAGCGGCTCCATACGGCCGCTGGAAACTTCGATACATCGGGCACGCCGGGCATGAACGCGCCGCCTTGCCGCTGCGACACACCCGCCCCTTGCAACAACCGCGCGCCGCGCGCGGACAACACGCGCGGTTCGGCCAGGGCCGAGTCGCGCGCTGCCGATTCCGCGCCCACGATCTCATCGGGCGCGCTGTCCGACACAAACGTGCCCTGCCCGGTCGCCGACCACACGTAGCCTTCCAGCGCGAGTTGCTCGTAAACCTGCGTGACCGTATTGCGGCCGAGGCCCAGCTCGCTCGCGAGCAATCGGGACGATGGCACCTTGGTCCCCGCCGGCAATTGCCGCGACAGGATGGCCTGCTGCAACAAACCATACAACTGCCGATAAATCGGCAGGCCGCCTGTTCGTTCAATCCGCTGAGCCAGCCAGTCGGACAACATGCTCGCACGCATCGCGGAAATGGCTCCTATAAAAACACGGAAATGGCTCTGATTGAAAGAGCCAAATCTTACTATAGTCGATGCATTACCTAAAAACCCAAGGAGCGATGCCGTGAGCCAGACCCTGAAGAACGCTGACCTGAAAGCCCGCAAGGACGCAGCGACACCGCGCGGTGTCGGCGTGATGTGTGATTTCTACGCTGAACGTGCTGAAAACGCTGAACTGTGGGACGTGGAAGGCCGGCGTTTTATCGACTTCGCGGCGGGCATCGCGGTATGCAACACAGGACATCGGCATCCGAAAATTGTCGCGGCCATGCGCGCGCAACTCGAACGCTTCACGCACACGGCGTATCAGATCGTCCCTTACGAATCGTATGTTTCGCTCGCCGAGAAGATCATCGCGCGCACCCCCGGCGACTACGCAAAGAAAGCCGCGTTCTTCACGACCGGCGCGGAAGCCGTCGAAAACGCCATCAAGATTGCGCGCGCCGCGACTGGCCGGCCTGGCGTGATTGCATTCAGCGGCGGGTTCCACGGCCGCACGTTCATGGGCATGGCGCTTACGGGCAAGGTTGCGCCTTACAAGATCGGCTTCGGGCCGTTCCCGTCGGACGTGTTCCACGTCCCATTCCCGAACCCGGTTCGTGGCATTACGACCGAGGATTCGCTGCGCGCAATCGAGCATCTTTTCGCGGCGGATATTGAAGCCAAGCGCGTTGCCGCGATCATCTTCGAACCGGTTCAGGGTGAAGGCGGTTTCTATCAGGCACCCGTGGAATTCGTGCGCGCGCTGCGCAAGCTCTGCGATACCCACGGCATCCTGCTGATCGCCGATGAAGTGCAAACCGGCTTCGCGCGCACCGGCAAATTGTTCGCGATGCAGCACTACGACGTGGCGCCGGATTTGATGACCATCGCCAAAAGTCTCGCGGGCGGCATGCCGCTGTCGGGCGTCATCGGCCGTGCCGATGTGATGGACTCCGTAGCACCCGGCGGTCTGGGCGGCACGTACGCGGGCAATCCGATGGCGGTGGCGTCGGCCCATGCGGTGCTCGAGATCATTGATGAAGAGAAGCTCTGTAAGCGTGCCGTGCAACTTGGCGACAAGCTGAAAGCGCGACTGTCATCGCTCAAGGCCGACGTGCCCCAGATCGCCGATGTGCGCGGCCCCGGTGGCATGATCGCCGTCGAATTCTGCAAGCCCGGCACCACTGAAGCTGATGCTGCTTTCGCCAAGCGCGTGCAAACCCTGGCGCTCGAACGCGGCCTGCTTTTGCTGATCTGCGGCGTGCACAGCAACGTGATCCGGTTCCTGTTTCCACTGACCATTCAGGACGCCGTGTTCGATGAAGCGCTCGCCATTCTTGAACGCGTCCTGACCGAAGAAGCGGGGGTTGCGGCATGAGCACGCAAGGATTACTGATGCAGTTGAAAGACCCGGCGCTGCTGCGTCACGAGGCGTTTATCGACGGTGAGTGGCAAGGCGCTGACGATGCGGCGACCTTCGACGTCATCGATCCGGCGACCGGCCAGTCGCTCGGTCATGTGCCAAAGATGGGCGCGGCGGAAACACGTCGTGCGATTGATGCGGCTAACACCGCATGGCCGCTCTGGCGCAAGAAGACCGCGAAGGAACGCGCGGCCATCCTGCGCCGCTGGTACGACTTGATGCTGGAAAACGCCGACGATCTCGCCATGATCCTCACGCGCGAGCAAGGCAAGCCGCTCGCCGAAGCCCGGGGTGAAATTGTCTATGCGGCATCGTTTATCGAATGGTTCGCGGAGGAAGGCAAACGCGTCGCGGGCGACACGCTCGCGTCGCCGGCCGCTGATAAGCGCATCGTGGTGACCAAGGAACCGATCGGCGTCTGCGCGGCTATTACGCCGTGGAATTTCCCGAGCGCGATGATCACCCGCAAGGTTGGTCCGGCGCTTGCGGCGGGTTGTTCGATCGTCGTGAAGCCCGCTGAGGCAACGCCATTTTCGGCCTTCGCCATGGCCGTGCTGGCCGAGCGCGCGGGGTTGCCCAAGGGTGTGCTGAACATCGTGACGGGAGATCCGAAGGCAATCGGCGCCGAACTGACGGGCAATCCCATTGTCAGGAAGCTGTCGTTCACGGGATCAACGCAAGTCGGCCGTCTGCTGATGGCGCAAAGCGCGCCGACGGTCAAGAAGGTGTCGCTGGAACTGGGCGGCAATGCACCGTTTATTGTTTTCGACGATGCCGATATTGATGCCGCAGTCGAAGGCGCGATTGCATCGAAGTATCGCAACAGCGGGCAGACATGCGTGTGTACGAACCGGTTTTATGTTCACGACCGGGTCTATGACGAATTCGCCGCGAAGCTGGGCGCGGCCGTTGCGAAGCTTCCGGTAGGCAACGGATTGGAGAGCGGTGTCTTGCTTGGGCCGCTGATTAATGATGCTGCCGTGGCGAAGGTCGAATCGCATATTCATGACGCGTTGGACAAAGGCGCCAAGATCGTCGTTGGCGGCAAGCGGCACGCGCTTGGATTCGGCTTCTTCGAGGCGACCGTTTTGTCAGGCGTGACTTCAGAGATGAAGATCGCCAGGGAAGAAACGTTTGGGCCGCTCGCCCCTTTGTTCCGGTTTTCTTCCGATGAAGAAGTGATACGGATGGCTAACGATACCGAGTTCGGATTGGCCGCATATTTTTATAGCCGCGATATCGGGCGCGTGTGGCGCGTTGCCGAGGCGCTGGAATATGGAATGGTCGGGATTAATACCGGGTTGATTTCTAACGAGGTTGCGCCGTTTGGCGGGGTTAAGCAGTCCGGGCTTGGGCGCGAGGGGTCGCGGTATGGGATCGACGATTATCTGGTGATCAAGTATTTGTGTATGGCGGTGTGAGGGGCGGTTTGAATTACGTTCCGGGCCGCGCTTGACATTAATTGCGACCCGGCGCGGAAGAATCGGAAGCGCCCCCGACCGATACCGCTAATCAGCCACCGGGCTACCGGGATTTCTAGATAAAACCCGATACTGATTGTATTCAATCCACGCCTCCCCGCCAAAGCTTGCCGATAGCATCGCGATTTTTTTTGGCGGCAAGCCCCGATCAAATGGAGTTGACTGATCCAAAATTTGACGGGCAGCCATGAATTTTGGCGAATCAAAATCGGCAAGAATATCTAACGAGTAAACGATATTTTCCATTCCGTAGTCCGTGACAAGGCACCGCGTCACATCCATGAAAATGATCGTCTTATGTTCTTTAAAATCGTCTGAGACCAATTCAAGATGCACCGCGCTATCTCGACTATCCACGCCATATCCTGCAAAGATCCAATCGTGGAATGAGTTAAATCTATCGAAGTTATCAAGCGTTTTTTATGGACTCCAAGGACTGAAAGGTACGACGTCAAGCGCTTTCGCTCGACTCTTTCCCGTCCAATTGTGGGCATGGGGTTGCATGGTGCGGCATTTGTTTCAACAGACCAACGCTAACCGATTACGACGTTCGCCCATCTCAATAAGGAGGCTGGCGCGCGGATGGTGATTTTCAAGGGGTTAGGATCAAGATACAGAAAGGGCTTTGAAACGTTATTTGTCGAGAAATTCTTTCGCTTGATATTTATCGACATTTCGCCCAAACCGCAAAGCGATTACTGATGTGCGTGAAATACTCGATCAGACGTGATGCATAGGTTGACTGCGCATCTGTTTGCTTTTTTGCCACGCCGCAGTCGGATATCCGCCCGTCCGCTGATCGTCCACCGCCCCATCCCCACCCGTCTTCCCACCTCCCGCACTATCTAAAGCATTTTTGATCATTTGCATTTCACATGCTAGGCGAGCAAGAATGCGTTTTATGCATTCATCGATCTGACTGATCGGGCCCCGCGTACTCATGGAAATCCGTCAACTGGAAGCGTTTGCCGCTGTCATGTCGGCCGGAAGTGTCACTGCCGCCGGGCGTTTGCTCGGGCGCTCGCAACCCGCGGTATCGCGCTCGATCCAGGAACTGGAAGCTGAGATCGGCTATCCGCTGTTCCAGCGTTTCGGCCCACGCGTCGCGCCCACACGAGAGGCATCCGAGCTCTACCAGGACGTCGAACGCACCCTGGCAAGCTTGCGTCAGGTGAAATCGCGCGCTGAGCAGATCGCACGGCAAGCACCCCCGCCGCTCACCATTGCCGCCACCTCTGCGCTTGCCGCCGGACTCGTGCCTCGTGCGTTGGCTTTGCTCAACGAAGACCATCCGCTGGAGTCCGTGCACTTGCGCAGCGCCGCCCCCGAACAGGTCGTCGATGCCGTGCTGAACGGCATTGTCGATATGGGTATCTCAAGCCTGCCGCTCGAACATCGCGGCGTGCTGGTTCATTGGATTGGCGAAGCTGCGTGCGTTGCTGCTGTACACGCCGACGATCCGCTCGCACGAGCGCCGCGCATCGCATTGAGCGATTTTGCACACCGTCGTCTCGTCACAATGCAGAACCCCTACCGCTTGCGGCCACGGCTCGACTCGGCATTCGCTCAAGCGGGCGTGCGCACGGCCGGCGTGATCGAAACCAACTCGTCGCTGAACGCGCTCGGCGCGGTGCGCGCGGGACTCGGACTCGCCGTGCTGGAGCCGGTGACCGCGTTTGGATTGCCCGTCGAAGGCGTGGTGATCCGACCTCTGGATATCCACATCGCGTTCCTGTTCGGCGTCATCACGCCCGAGTTCCGGCCGCCCGGTGCAGCGACCCTCGCCGCGGCGCAAGCGCTGGCGCAAGCTGCCGCCGAGATCCTCCCCGACTTCGTCCTCCACGACGCGAACCAGCACAGCGCGATTCTTCAAGCGCTTTACGGCGAGCCCGACGACATCCTTAATCCGACCGAAGAGCCCGCCACGTGAGCCTCGACAAAAACGTACCATCGACACCCCCCACTGGCCTCGCGGCGCTCGAAGCGCGCCTTGCGGACGACCTGTCGTTGCTCGAATTGCCCGCGCGCGAATGGGTGCCTGGCAAGACGCACAACGGCAGCGAAGTGCTGGACGTGGCGGTGATCGGCGGTGGCATGGCCGGGCTGGCAGCTTCGGCCGCGCTAAAGCTGCTGGGCGTGCGGGTACGCATTTTCGACCGCTCACCGCAGGGACTGGAAGGTCCTTGGGCTACGACCGCGCGTATGGAAACGCTACGCTCACCGAAGCAATTGACGGGTCCCGCTTTGGGCCTGCCCGCGCTGACGTTCCGCGCATGGTTCGAGGCTCAATTCGGCACGGAAGCATGGCAAGCGCTCGATAAGATCGACCGCCTGCAATGGATGCAATATCTGGTGTGGTATCGCCGCGTGCTTGCACTCGATGTCCGCAACGGCCACACTATTGAAGCCGTGACGCCGCGTGCCGACGGTCTCGTCGTATTGAGCGTGCGAACACATGATCGACGTATCGATGTCTACGCGCGACGTGTCGTGCTTGCTACCGGGCGCGACGGATTGGGCGGCCCGGCATTGCCGTCGTTTGTAGAAAGATTGCCGCGTAGTCGTTGGGCGCATTCATCGGATACCACCGATTACACCACGCTAGCGGGAAAGCGCGTCGCCGTGATCGGCGGCGGTTCGTCTGCCATGGACAGCGCCGCTACAGCGCTCGAAGCAGGCGCTGCCAGCGTCGATTTGCTGATAAGGCGAGCGGACCTACCACGCGTGAACAAGGGCAAGGGGGCCGGCAATCCGGGACTGACCCATGGGCACCAAACGCTGCCCGACGAATGGAAATGGAAAATCCGCCACTACATCAATACCGTCCAGGTGCCCCCGCCACGTGGCAGCACGTTGCGGGTATCGCGTCATCCGAATGCACGCTTTAATCTCGGTTGCCCGGTGCTATCGGTTGAAAATACGGAGAACGGTCTTTCAATCCAAACCCCCAAGGGCACCTTTACAGCCGACTTCCTCGTGGTCTCCACGGGCTTCAAGGTCGACTGGTCCGCGCGCCCGGAATTCGCTGCATTTGGCTCCCATATCCGCACCTGGGCCGACCGCTACACGCCGCCACCCGGCGATGAAGACACCGAGTTATCCGACTCGCCCGATGTCGGACCCGCGTTTGAATTCATCGAGAAGTCCCCGGGCGTTTGCCCCGGCTTGTCGCGCATCCACTGCTTCTGCTATCCCGCGTCGCTCTCGCAAGGCGCCGTCTCCGGCGATATTCCCGCTATCAGTACAGGCGCAAAACGTCTTGCCCAGGGGTTAGCGAGCTTGTTGTATAGCGAAGACGTGGAGCAGCATTACGAAGCGCTGGAAGCGTACGCAGAACCGGAGCTCTACGGTGACGAATGGCAACCGGCCGAAGCACCGCCCCAGTATGCGGAGGACCAATGAGCGGCTGGCTCATTCGCCGAATCGCGCAGGCGGCGTTCGTCGTGCTGCTGATGACGCTGATCGTGTTCATCGGTCTGCACGCGATCGGCAATCCGATTGATATTCTCATCGGACAGGACGTCGATCAGGTCGACCGGGCGCGCATCATTGCTCACCTTGGTCTTGACCAGCCCCTCTGGAAACAGTATCTGGCGTTCCTTGCCGGCGCCATGCATGGCGATCTGGGCAACAGTTTCGTTTATAACGAGCCCGCGATTCGCCTGATCCTGCAGCGCCTTCCCGCGACCTTGGAACTCGCTGTTTCGGCGTTGCTGCTGGCGCTGGTGATTGGTATTCCGCTGGGTTTGTTCGCGGGATTGCATCCGCGCAATCCGCTGTCCAGGATGCTGATGACCGGCAGCATTGTCGGCTTCTCGTTGCCGACTTTCTGGGTCGGCCTGATGCTCATCATGTTGTTCAGCGTGAAGCTCGGCTGGCTACCCGCCAGTGGACGCGGCGCGACCGCGAGCCTGTTCGGTGTCCAGTGGTCGTGGCTCACACTCGACGGCCTGCGCCACCTGATCCTGCCCGCGCTGAATCTGTCACTCTTCAAGATATCGCTGGTATTGCGCCTGACGAGCGCGGGCGTGCGCGAAGTCATGCCGATGGAACACGTGCGTTTTGCCCGCGCCAAGGGGTTGTCGCCCACGCGCGTGGTACTCGTTCACATCCTGCGCAATACGCTGATTCCGCTTGTCACGGTGATCGGTCTCGAGTTTGGTTCGACCATCGCGTTCGCGGTGGTCACTGAAACCGTGTTCTCGTGGCCGGGCGCTGGCAAGCTGATCCTCGACAGCATCAATGCGCTCGATCGCCCGGTGATCCTGTCGTACCTGATCGTGGTCGTCTGCATGTTCGTCTCGCTGAATCTGTTCGTCGATATCCTCTACAAGTTTCTCGATCCGCGTGTGCGGCTGGAGGGCACGCGATGAGCACGACTCCGCTGGTTCCCAAAACGGAAACGCCCGTGCGCGGCGCGCTCAAACGCCGTCAGTCGCCATGGCGTCAGCTCGTTGCTGACTTTGGACGTTCTCCCGTGGCGATGGCGGCGTTGATCGTCGCGATACTGCTGGTGCTCGCGGCCATTTTTGCGCCACTGATCACGCCGCAAAATCCCTACGACCTCTTGCAGTTCGATGTCCTCGATGCCCGCCTTCCCCCCGGTTCGATGAACGGCGCCGGCACGCATGCGTACTGGCTCGGCACCGACGGCCAGGGCCGCGACCTGTATTCCGCCATGCTCTACGGCTTGCGCCTGAGTCTGTCCGTGGGCCTCGGCTCGGCAGTGATCGCGGGCGTAGTGGGCACCGTGTTCGGCCTTATCGCCGCTTATGCCGGCGGCAAGGTCGACAGCCTCATCATGCGGCTCGTGGACTTGTTGCTCGCCTTCCCGTCCATCCTCGTCGCCATGATGCTGCTCGCGTTCCTGGGCAAGAGCGTGACGAACGTCGTGCTCACGCTGGTGCTGATCGAGTGGGCGTATTACGCACGCACTGCGCGAGCGCAAGCGCTGGTCGAAGCACGGCGCGAATATGTTGAAGCTGCGCGCAGTCTCGCGATTCCCAACTGGCGCATCGTGCTCGTTCATATCCTGCCCAACTGTCTGCCGCCGCTGATCGTGGTCGGCACGCTGCAAGTCGCGCGCGCGATCACGCTGGAAGCAACGTTGTCGTTCCTTGGACTTGGCGTACCGATCACCGAGCCCTCGCTCGGGCTACTGATTGCCAACGGTTATCAGACCATGCTCTCCGGTGAATACTGGACCAGCGTCTATCCGGGTCTTGCGCTGCTGGCCATGCTGGTATCGATCAACATGGTGGGCGACCGTCTGCGTGAATTGCTCAATCCGAGGTTCGTGAAATGAGCGGCGCTGCCCTCCATGATTTCCATACCGCGGACAACACGCTCGAAGTCCGCCATCTGCGAACGCGCTTCTTCACGCGTGAAGGCGAACTGCCCGCTGTTGAAGACGTCTCGCTCACGCTCGCGCGCGGTCGCGTGCTGGGTCTCGTAGGCGAATCGGGATCGGGGAAATCGGTGACCGGCTTCTCGATCATGGGACTCATCGATGCCCCCGGCCGTGTGGTCGGTGGCGAGATATTGTTCAAGGGCAAGAACCTTGTCGGCTTGCCCGAAGCGGACATGCGGCGCCTGCGCGGCAGCCGTATCGCGATGGTGTTCCAGGACCCCATGTCCACGCTTAATCCGGTGCAGCGCGTGGATGCGCAAATGATCGAAGCCGTGCGCGCGCATCGCGATGTGAGCCGGAGCGCCGCGCGGGAACAGGCGAGCGAAGCGCTGGCGGCCATGGGTATTGCCAGTCCTGACGAACGGCTGCGCGCGTATCCGCATCAGTTGTCGGGCGGCATGCGGCAGCGTGTGGCAATCGCGATTGCGATGCTGCACAAGCCGGATCTGATCATCGCCGATGAACCCACTACCGCACTCGATGTCACCATCCAGGCGCAGATTCTGTCCGAAGTGCAAACGCTCGTGCGCACGCAAGGCACGTCGCTGATCTGGATCACGCACGACCTGTCCGTGGTGGCGGGGCTCGCCGATGATATCGCCGTGATGTATGCAGGACGGATCGTTGAACAGGGCACCGTAGATGCGGTGCTCGACCGTCCGCAGCATCCGTACACTGCCGGTCTGATCGACAGCTTGCCGAGCCTCAACACGCGGGGTAAAAGGCTCAGGCAGATTGCAGGCATCACACCGGATCTGCGCTCATTGCCGCCGGGCTGTGCGTTCGCTGCGCGCTGCACGCGGGCCACGGCGGTCTGCTCGACGCCTCCGCTACTTGGACCCTCGCCGGCCGCGCAGGCGTCCGAGCATGGCACGCATCTCGTGCGTTGTTTTCATCCCGGCCGCCACGCCGATGTCCGCACGGAGACCACAGCATGAGCGAGATCAAAGCACGCGCGCTGGTTGAACTGCGCGGCGTCAGCCAGCGCTTCGGCGAACGCAACGAGAACGCCGCGAAACGCTGGCTGCGCGAGCGAAACGTGCTCGCGGCGCAAGCGATTACGCGAGCCGTCGAACATGTCGATCTTGCGATAACGCCCGGCGAAGTGGTCGGTCTGGTCGGCGAATCCGGCTGCGGAAAGTCAACGCTCGGCCGCATTGTCTCGGGCCTTATCGCGCCGACCGAAGGCGACGTGCTAGTGGATGGACAGGACCGCGCGGCCATGTCGCCAACAGAGTTGCGCACCGCGCGGCTGGCGATCCAGATGATCTTCCAGGACCCGTATTCGAGCCTGAATCCGCGAAGGCGTATTAGCGATATCGTCGGGGAGGCGCCGCTTATTCACGGCATGGTCGAACGCGCCGATCTGGACGACTACGTAGCGGCACAATTAAAACGCGCAGGCCTGGATCCGTCGCTTGCCGACCGATATCCGCATGAGTTCAGCGGCGGTCAGCGGCAACGCATTGGCATTGCGCGAGCGCTTGCGGTCAACCCGTCCATGCTCGTCTGCGATGAAGCGGTCGCCGCGCTGGATGTATCGATACAAGCGCAGATCCTGAATCTCTTCATGGACTTGCGCGAGCAGTTCAATCTCACATACCTGTTCATCAGTCACGACCTGGGCGTGGTCGAACAATTGTCGGATCGCGTGGTGATCATGTATCTCGGGCGCGTGGTGGAAAGCGCCCCCGTCGAAGAAATATTCCGTCATCCGAATCATCCTTACACGCAGACCTTGCTGGCGGAGATTCCGCGTATCGATGCGCGCAAGAAGCACTTCACCGCGATTCGCGGCGAGATGCCAAGCCCGCTCGCGCCGCCATCGGGTTGCCATTTTCATCCACGCTGCCCACACGCCATGCTGCGTTGCAAGACCGAAGTGCCACGCTTGGCGCGCATCGCTATCGAGCATGTCAGCGCGTGTCACCTGAACGACGCTCATTAATCGACGCGCCCTAAGTTTCAAAACACACTTAAGAAAAAGGAATTGCATCGTGAAACGCCTGATCCTTTCCACGCTGACCGCCGCGCTCGCCAGTGCCGCGCTGTTCAGTACGGCCGCGTCGGCGCAGACGCTCAACGTTGCGTTCGCCGATCCGCTCTCGTCGCTCGATCCGCAACTGAACAACTACGCGGGGGACCGCTCCGTCGACCTGCACTTCTGGGATCTGCTGGTCGAGAACCACAACAACGTGCTCGCGCCCGGCCTCGCGACAAGCTGGAAGTCGACCGGCAACGACACGTGGGAATTCAAGCTGCGCCATGACGTCAAATGGCAGGACGGTACGCCATTCACCGCAGACGACGTGATCTATTCGTATCAGCGAGCGCGCAATGTGCCGGGAACCATCGCCACCTTCGCGGGGTATCTGCGGACCATCGCGTCCGTCACTGCGCCTGATCCCTACACACTGATCATCAAGACAAGCTCACCGACGCCGGACCTGCCGCTTAACCTGACGTCGGTTCATATTGTGAGCAAGCATATTGGTGAGAAATCGACGACGGAAGACTACAACGCCGGACGCGCGATGATCGGCTCCGGGCCATACAAGTTCGTTTCGTACACGCCGGGCGACCGCGTGGTGATGACGCGTAACGATGCTTACTGGGGCGCCAAGCCGATCTGGGACAAGGTGAACTACCGCTACGTAAGCAACGCGGCAGCTCGCACGGCGGCGCTGTTGTCGGGCGACGTGGATATGATCGACAAGGTCTCCGTCTCCGACCTGCCGCGTCTCAAGCAGTCGCCGAAAGTATCCGTGTTCGCGTATCCGGGTTTGCGTGTGTTGATACTTCAACCGAGTTTCCGTGAAGGACCGAGCCCGACCATCACGGACAATGCCGGCAAGCCATTGACCAAGAATCCGCTTCTCGACGTGCGCGTGCGCCGCGCGTTATCGCTGGCAATCAATCGCCCCGCCATCACCGACCGCATCCTGCAAGGTGCAGCAACGGTCGCCAACCAGTGGATGCCGGCCAAGACCTTCGGTTATAACCCGGACGTGAAGGACATCCCCAACGACCCGGTCCAGGCAAAAAAACTGTTGGCCGAAGCAGGCTTTCCGGACGGCTTCCAGTTGACGCTCAGCGTGCCTAACGATCGTTATCCGCAAGCGCCGGAAACGGCGCAGGCGGTGGCGCAGTTCTGGACGCGCATTGGCGTGAAGACGAAAGTCGAAGTGATGCCGTGGGCCAGCTACGCCAGCCGCGCCAACAAGAACGAGTTTGCAGTTAGCATGATTGCCTGGGGTAACGGCACGGGCGAAGCAAGCTATGCGCTCGTCAACATTCTCGGCACCGTCGATCCGAAAAAGGGCATTGGTTCGTCGAACTGGGGCCGTTATAGCAGCCCGGCCGTTGACCACGCGCTCGACGCCGCTACAGCCGAGTTCGATGCCACCAAGCGCGAAGCCATCTTGCGGCAGTCGGTGAAGGTGGTCAGCGACGACGTGGGCATCATCCCGCTCTTTCACTACGAGAACATCTGGGCCGCGAAGAAAGGCTTGAAAGTGACACCCATAGTAAGCGACCGGACGACCGCGATGATGGTTACGCGCAGCGGCAATTGAGGCCAACATGATCGATATCACGGCGACACCCGGCGATGATCTGATCGATGTTGCGCGGCGCATTGCAGTGACCGGCGCGCGCGCGAGCTCATTGCTGACGCTTCGCACACAGACCGTGCGCGGCGCAGGCACGGTCTGGACCAGCCGAGCAGTCTTTCGTGCCGATGACCACGGCGTCGTCGACCTTGCCCGGGACGCGCCGGTTGAAGGCGACTACGGCGGTGTATCGGCGATGGGCCTTATCTGGTCACAGGCTCCGGTCGTTGCGGGCAACCGCGAGGTGTTTCCTGCTGATGTCTCGGACGCGTTGTCGACCTGCATTGAAGTGATCGATGAGCGCGGACAGATATTGAGCGCGACGCTGCTGATCCAGAGGCTGATGGCGCCCGGCGTGCAACGGCGCGACATGCGCGTTGACGGCTGTGTTGGCACGTTGTTCCTGCCCGCAACACCGGGGCCTCATCCCGTGGTGCTCGTGCTGAATGGTTCAGGTGGCGGCATCAACGAACCGCGCGGCGCGCTTTACGCATCGCGCGGATATGCCGCCCTCGCACTGGGTTACTTCAAGACGCCGGGGCTGTCCGACTACATCTCCAATACGCCGCTCGAATATTTTCGCCGCGCGCTCGACTGGATCACGCGCGAGTTGCAACCAGCGCTCGGCTTCATTGCAGTGAGCGGGCAATCGCGCGGCGGCGAACTCGCGCTGCTGCTCGGCGCAACCTATCCGGATCGCATCAAGGCAGTGATTGGTTATGTGCCCGGCGCGGTCATTCATAGTGCGCAGAACGCCGCCGATCCCGCAACAGGTCGCGAAGGTCCGACCTGGCTGCTCGACGGCAAGCCCCTGCCGCACCTGTGGGAAAACAACCGCACGGCTAGCTGGAAACCCTTCGACGATGGCCCGCCGCCGCATCGTCACGAACGCGCGATCCGAACGGCGTTGCTCGACAGGGAAGCGGTGGAGCGGGCGCGGATTCCCGTCGAAAAGACGAATGGGCCGGTGCTGCTGCTCTCCGCCACCGACGACGGTTCGTGGCCCTCCTCGGACTATTCACGCATGGTCGTGGAGCGGCTTGAACGGGAGAAGCATGCGTATCCGGTGCGCCATCTCGACTTCGATAACGCCGGCCACGCGATCGTTTTTCCGTATGTGCCGACCACTCAACTCGTGTATGCGCATCCCGTGTCCGGACGCATCAGCACGGGCGGTGGCGAACCCGCGGCGAACGCACGCGCCGATGAATCATCGTGGCGCGAAGTGCTGGCTTTTCTCGACGCAGCCGTCCATTCCCGCGCCTCACAAAGCGCCCGCAATTCTTTCAGGCAGGAGCAACCATGACAGACACCTACGATCTCAGCACCGATATTGTCGACCGGATTGCGGGCCTCACACCCGGTTCGCCGGCCTACGTAACGCGACATAAACGCGACAAGGTCGCCGCCGCCACGCAGCGCAGCTACGACGCTTTATTCGATCCCGCGCTGCCGGATTTGTCGTTGACCGACCGTTTGCTTGTAGCGTTATATGCCTGCACGTTGTCGAATGCCCCTGCGTTAGCGACGCATTATGCGGAACGGCTTGCTTCGATCAACGCGGACCGTGCCGTGATCGATCAGATCGCACAAGGTTCGATCGACGCTCAGGAACCTCGCTTGCGTGCGATGCTCACCTTCACGCGCACGCTGATCCAGTCACCCATAGACGGCGATAAAGCCGCGCTCGAACTGTTGCCCGCCGCCGGCATTCCAACACCCGCCGTGGTCGCCCTTGCGCAGTTGATCGCCTTTCTTTCTTATCAGATTCGCCTGACGGCCGGTTTGCGCGCGCTGCAGGTCTTGAACGCAACGGAGGCAGCATGAGCCGGTTAATTGAAGCGCATGGCTTTACGAATCGCGTGCTGGGATGGGACGCGTGGCTGGACGTGGTGGAACTCGCCGATGCCTCCCCCGAGCAGGTCACCGTGCTCGAAGAAAGTCATCCAAAGGCGAAGGAATCCGACTATTACCTGTTCCTCGTGCATCAGCCCGAAATCCTGAGGCAGCGCTCGGCGGCCTTTAACGCAATCATGTATGCACCGGGCGGCTTGCCGCGTACGGAGCGGGAGTTGGCATCAACGGTCGTTTCGCGCGTCAACGGCTGTGTGTATTGTGCTTCCGTGCACGCGCAGCGTTTCGAGCAACTGGCGAAACGCGACGACGTGATTGAACAGGTTTTCAACGACCCGGCTACCGCTGGAACGTCGCCACGCGAAAAGGCGATCGTGCTGGCGTCGATCGACCTGACGCTTACGCCGGGTCAGGTTGAACCGGCACAGTTGCGGGCGCTGCGAGAGGTGGGTTTGAGCGACGACGAGATCCTCGACCTGATTCATTCCATCGCCATTTTCGCGTGGGCCAACCGCCTGATGCTCAATCTCGGCGAACCAGTTGGATAAGCGGGCCGGGGTTGATCGGCGCCGATCACGTCGAAACGGAATAAGGTTCCAACAACAAGTTCTTTGCGTTGTTCCGGCAGGACAGGTACGTATAGCGATTGACCGCTGAACCATGCCGAGCCTTCATGCCCCTCATACCCCCTCACGCCGAAAAAATTGCTGACTGGCTGCTTGCCGGTCTGGAACTCAAAAGCACGCTGTTTCATGTCGGCCAGTATTGCGGGAGCTGGCAGGCATCGACGGCGGGCCATCAGCAGGCGAGTTTCCATGTCGTGTTGCATGGCGAATGCTGGTTGCATTTGCCTGCCAAGCCGGGGCGCAACGCGATGAGCGTGCACCTGACGCAGGGCGACGCAGTGTTTCTGCTGCACGACATGCCGCATTGTCTTTCACCGCTGCCCGTGGCGCCGCCGGCCGGTCAGGAAAGCCAGCGAGCGGGTGCGATGGAGGCGCTTTCGTCGGACGAAAGTTCGACGCAACAGAGTCTTGGCCTGGCATGCGGGTTCTTCGAATTCCGTTCGGGTCTGGACGACCAGTTGCTCGGACTGATTCCCGATCACATCGTCGCCCGCCATAACACTGCGGCGCCCGATGGTCCCCGTGCCGTGTTCGACCTGATTCGCGCCGAGGTGCACCGGCATCCTGATGCCCCCTCGCCGCTGATCGCGCGCCTGACTGAGTTGCTGTTTTTCTACGCGCTGCGTTCGGTCGCAGCACGCGACGACATTGCGCCCGGTCTCTGGTCATTGATGCGTCGAGCGGAGTTTGCACCGCTGATTACCGCCATTATCGATACGCCTGCCGAGCGCTGGACGACTGACAGAATGGCGGATTTCGTGCACATGTCGCGTGCACGTTTCTGTAAGCAATTCGTAGAAGCATGCGGCCAACCGCCCGCGCAGTTCGTTACGCTGGTTCGCATGAAAGTGGCGGCGGCAATGCTTCGGAAAGGCACCACGACCCCGGATGCTGCGGAACAGGTGGGATATCAATCCGAGTCCGCGTTCGCGCAGGCGTTCAAGCGCGTGACCGGGGAGCAACCGGGTGCTTACCGCCGGACGCGTACGCAAGAGCCTGTGGCTTCGGGCCTTGCCGTTGATGAAAAGCAAGCAGCGCTGCACTGAGGCATTATTTTCGCTCGCGCCGCTGGACGGGTTGAGGGGGCATTGCGCGTACAAATTTGGAGGGTGGGTGTCCGCGGATAGCGCGGGATGAACCTTGGGCAGGTTCAGTCACTGGTGGCGAAGCGTGTGGGTATCTGTGTTCGGAGAAGGAGGGTTTCACACATCCTCCGCTCTGGCGAGCACCGTGCTTTTGGGGCACCCATGAATCGAAACTGCACGCTGTGGACACTTAGGGTAGCGTGTTTTGAAAGCGTTTTCTTTGCTTCGTTTCTTTGTCGCTAAGGACCAAGAAATGACGCGCCGCCACGCGCAGTGGCTAACAGTGATAAAGAAATTAGCTCACTCAGGCAGACCACTAACCCTGAAAGCACCAACCCGGCACTGACCCCGACCACTACCCTCAAAACTGCCAAGTCCCCACCCCCGTCCACTGGCGCGAGCACCCCCTGAGACGAATAAGCATCAATCGCAGACGCACGCGCATTGCTGCAAACACCTGGCCCATTGACAATGCTCACTCGACTACGAGGAACCGTCATGAGCCGTCTGCCGTTGCAAACCATTGAAAGCGCACCCGAAGCAAGCCGCCCTTACCTTGAGAAGGCGTTGGCGAACAACGGCTTTTTGCCCAATCTGGTGGCATCGCTTGCGAACGCGCCCACTGCGCTTGAGACCTACCTGACCGTGGCGGCTATCAATGGCCGTAGCGGCCTGACGCTCGCTGAGCGCGAAACCGTGCAGATCACGGCAGCGGCTATCCACGGCTGCGGCTTTTGCGTCGCCGGACACACGGCGGTCGCATTGAAGAAGGCACAATTGGATGCACCGCTGGTGGAGTCGATCCGCGACCAATCGACAATTAACGATGCCCGGCTCGACGCAGTTGCCGTGTTCACCCGTGCTGTGATCGCTTCGCGCGGTGGAGTATCGGATGAAGAGCTGAACACCTTCCGCGCCGCCGGTTTTACCGATGCCAACGCGCTCGAAGTCGTGCTCGGCGTCAGCCTCGCCACCTTGTGCAACTTCGCCAACAACCTCTCGCAAAACGAACTCAATCCGGAACTGGCGGCTTACCGGTGGGAACCCAAAGCCAAGGCACACACTGCATGACCACCTCTGCGTTGCGACCGGTTGCGAACGAGCTTGAGGCGTGGCTCGACACGCATGCCGAAGCTATCGACACAGGGCAGGACCTTGCGCCCGAGATCCTGCCGCGACTCGGCCGGGCGGGTCTGTTCCGTGTCGGCGTGCCGGTCGATCTGGGCGGGTCGGGCGGCGTGATTGGCGATGCAATAGAAGCGGTCGCGAACGTGGCCGAACAATCGCTTGCGGCAGCGTTCGTGTTCTGGGGACAACGCACTTTTATCGAATATCTGCTGCAAAGTCCAAACGAGACGTTACGCACACGTTGGCTCGACCGGCTGCTCAGCGGCGAACTGGCGGGCGCAACGGGGCTGTCGAATGCGATGAAGTATCTATCGAACATCGAACCGTTGCAGATGAAAGCGATCTTGCTCGATCACGTGGGCGAGCGTGATCGATGGACACTCGATGGCAGCTTGCCGTGGATCACCAACCTGCGTCCCGAAGGTTTCGTCGCCGCAGCGGCATTCGATCACGCATCGGAAGACGGGGACATGCCCCCTTCCATCTTCGCTATCCCGCACGATGCGCCGGGCGTGACGCGTAGTGCTGACCTTGACCTGATCGCATTGCGTTCAAGCAATACAGCGGCATTGCGCGTGGAAGGCACGGTACTAGACGACGCGTTTCTCATTACCGCCGATGCCCCCGCCTGGCTCGCACGCGTGCGCCCCGGTTTCCTCGGACTTCAGTGTGGCATGTCGATCGGTCTTGCGCGCCGCTGCCTCGCGGCAGTCGGCGAAACAAGCCCGATATCGCGCGCTGCCGTAGAGGACGAAACAGCGGAGTTGGCGCGCGAACTCGACGACCTCACGCATCGGCTGAAAGAAGGCGTGCGCAACGGCACGTTTGTGTCCGCGCCGGCAGCGCTGTTCGAGATCCGCATCGCACTGGCGGCGGTAGTTGCGAGCGCCGTCGGGCTCGAAATCCAAGTGACCGGAGGCCGTGGTTATTTGCGCGGCCAGACCGGCACCGCGCGCCGCATGCGCGAGGCTGCGTTCGTGCCTATCGTTACGCCTAGTCTCGTGCAGCTTAAAAACCAGCTCGCGCTGCATCGCAAGGCACACGCCGCATGAGCCAGCCGACGGGGACGCATCAGCCGCTTGTTGAAGCGCGTGGCGTTGGTCTGACCTACCCGGGGCGCACCGTGCTGCAAGGGGTTAACTTGAGCGTGAGATCGGGCGAATTAGTGTCGGTGCTAGGACCCAGCGGGTCGGGTAAATCGACCCTGTTGCGCATTCTTGCCGGACTGCTGAAGCCGACCTCGGGGCAAATTTTTGTCGATGATGTTCCACTCGATGGTCCACGTCCTGACGTAGCGCTGGCATTCCAGGATCCATGCCTGCTGCCGTGGTTATCGGTTGAACGCAACGTGGGCTTCGGCCTGGGTTTCTCGCGGCAACCTGCACTCTCGCGGGCGCAACGGGGCGAGCGCGTGAGCGCCGCACTCGACGAAGTGGGCCTGTCCCATGCGCGCAGCTACATGCCGCACCAGTTGTCCGGTGGCATGGCACAGCGTACGGCCCTCGCCCGCTGCTTGACGCGTCAGCCGCGCACGCTATTACTCGATGAACCGTTCGGCGCGCTCGATGAAGTCACACGCGCCGGCATGCAGCGCCTGCTCGTCAAGGTTGTACAGGACACGCATGCGGGTACGGTGCTCGTGACCCACGACATAGACGAGGCGTTGCTCGTGTCCGACCGGATCGTGCTGCTTGGCGCCCGCGGTTCGTTGATCGCGCAATGGCATGTAAACGTACCTGCGCCGCGCGCCACCGAAGTGCAGGCGCTGGGCGCGTTGCGCATCGAGATTCTTCAGGCATTGCAAGACGTGATGTCGCGCGAGAGGACGATTGCTTAAAGCACCTTGAAGCCCCTGAAGCACCTCTGAAAACACAGCCGGCACTCAGCTTCCATTTCCATCAACGCAGCAAACGCAGGATCCCTATGTGCCAGCTTCCGATGTCACGCCGCGAGTGGCTGAAACTCGCCTCCATGTTCACCGTGGCGGGCGCGGCGCCCTTGCTCGGCTCGTTGAATGCGCGGGCCGCGAGTGAACCCGACGCACCGGTGCGGATCGGTTATCTGCCCATCACCGACGCCACCCCGCTGCTCGTCGCGCACAACAACGGCTACTTCGAGGCAGCCGGTGTGTCCGCCGAGAAACCCACGCTTCTGCGTAGCTGGGCGCAACTGGTTGAAGCGTTCCTTTCGGGCCAGGTCAACGTCGTCCACCTGCTTTCGCCGATGACAGTCTGGGCGCGCTACGGCAGCCAGGCGCCGGCGAAGGTCGTCGCGTGGAATCACGTGAACGGGTCGGGTATTACGGTGGCGCCCGGTATCGACAAGCTCGGCGATCTCGGCGGCAAGACCGTGGCAGTACCCTTCTGGTACTCCATCCATAACGTCGTGCTGCAGGACATGTTGCGCGCGCAAGGGCTCGTGCCGGTGCTCAAGAAAACCTCTGCAGCGAAGCCCAACGAAGTGAACCTGATCGTGATGTCGCCGTCCGATATGCCGCCCGCGCTAGCCGGCGGACAGATCGCCGGGTTCATCGTCGCCGAGCCGTTCAACGCGGCCGCCGAAGGGCTCAATATCGGCAAGGTGCTGCGCTTCACCGGCGACGTCTGGAAGAACCACGCGTGCTGCGTGGTGTTCATGCACGAGCAGGACCTGACCGGGCGTGCGGCGTGGTCGCAGAAGGTGGTGGACGCCATTGTGAAAGCACAGGTCTGGACTCGCGAGCATCCGGCGGAAGCGGCCCAGCTTCTTTCCAAGGAAGGCAAGAACCACTACACGCCGCACACGTCCCAGGTGCTGACGCGCGTGCTCGCTCCGCCGCCCGGCGACGCAGGCCGTTATCTCGCCGATCGGGCCATCATCCATGCGGACTGGCATGAGAAACGCATCGACTTCCAGCCGTATCCGTACCCGAGCTATACCGAAGAACTCGTGCGCCGCATGAAGACTACGCAGGTGGAAGGCAACGCGCAGTTCCTCGCCAAACTCGATCCGGCGTTTGTCGCGCGCGATCTCGTCGACGACCGGTTCGTCCGGAACAGCATCGCGGCAGTCGGCGGTATGAAGATGTTCGGCCTGCCCGATGGCTTCGCCCGTTCGGAGCATATCGTTGTCTAGCCTGTCCCCTTCGCGCGACGGGCTCGCCACGGCCGATACAAACAGCCCGGCACGCGGCCGGTCATGGTTCGGGCGCACCTGGCCGGGGCTCGCAGGTATGGTGGCTGTAGTGGCGCTCTGGTGGCTCGTGCTGACACTAGTGGCTGGGACGGATAGTCTTGCCGCCCAGTTCCTGCCGACACGCGCCCTTGCCGCGCTGCCGTCGCTCGTCACGGACGACCGGTTGTTCGTACACATTGTCACCAGCTTGCGACGCATTGCCGTCGGTCTGCTATGGGCGCTGCTAATCGGTGTGCCGCTCGGATTCCTGATCGGCCGGCTGCGCTGGCTCGATGCCGCGTTGTCGCCCACGCTCCAGTTCCTGCGCATGATTTCGCCGCTTTCATGGATGCCGATTGCGGTGATGTCACTCGGTGTGGGCGATCGGGCCGTGTACTTCCTGCTGAGCTTCGCCGCGCTATGGCCGCTCGTGATGAGCACAGCCGCAGGCGTGGCCCAGATCGACCGGCGCTGGCTGCAACTGGGCGAAAGCCTCGCGGCAACGCGCTTCGAAATGCTGTGGCATGTGTACGTGCCGGGCATCGCGGTCCATGTACTGACCGGCGTGCGGCTGTCCATCGGCATCCTGTGGATCGTGCTCGTGCCGGCGGAAATGCTGGGCGTGAGCGCGGGGCTGGGCTACCTCGTTCTCGATACCCGCGACCGGCTGGCTTACTCTGAGTTGACGGCGGTGATCCTGGTGATCGGCGCGCTGGGATTCCTGCTGGACTATGCCGCGCGGCTCGCCTACCGGCGCTTCGGCGCGGGGCGGCTTAACGGCGAGGAATAATCGTCATCGGGGCGCGGGCTCGGTCCGGCGCTCCTCTCAGTTGTTTGAAGTTTGAACACCCACTGCCTGACAGCGCCATCCGTTTCTCTCTCGACCCACGCGTTCCCCTATAAACTCGGCAGTGGGTCAGGTGTGCCCCAGTGCGGGTATCCTGCGGGTATCCATTAAGGCACAGACTTTGCTGTCGGCGAACTTTGCCTGACCATGGCTTGATGACATTCCTAAAAGTGTGAGGCTGTTCCCACGGGGTCTCATGAAACAACATCGCCCGTACCCCCCGCGTTTTCCGCACGACCACTCTCATGTGGCCTGGCGTGATCTTTCGTTGACGTCGGCACCCTTCGCGCTATTTTTCATCGTCTTGATCGGGTTGATCGTGTGGCTGGCAGACCCTGCTCCGCCGAGAACCATCACGATCAGCGCAGGTCCCGAGGACAGCGCGCTCCTGCATACCGCCGACGAGTACAAAAAAATCCTGGCCCGCAATGGCGTGACCCTCAAGGTGCTCCAATCCGATGGTTCGGTGCAAAATCTGCAACGACTCATGGACCCCAAGAGCCATGTCGATCTTGCGCTGGTCCAGGGGGGCGTATCGGATGCGGCGGCCAGGTCGTCGCTCATGTCGCTTGGAAGCGTCTTTTACGTTCCCCTCGTGGTGTTTTATCGTGGCAAGGGGATGACGCAGTTGTCGGACCTGGAGGGCAAGAGAATCGCGATAGGCCGCGAGGGCAGCGGCACCCGCCGGCTGTCGCTCAGCCTGCTCGAGGCCAACGGCATAGCCCCGGGAGGCGACACTCAACTTGTGCCGCTCGACGGCATGGACGCAGCGAAACAACTGGTGGCAGGCAACGTTGATGCGGCGCTGCTCAATGGCGACTCGACCACGCGCGTGTTGATGCTGAGGCTGCTGGGTATTCCGGGAATCTCCGTGATGGATTTCGCGGAAGCAAGCGCTTATACGCGGCTCTTTCCGTCTCTGGACGAAATCGACCTGCCGCCAGGCGTGCTCGATCTCCGGCGAAAGATACCTCCGCAAACCTTGCATCTGATTGGTCCGACCGTCGAAATCCTCGCGCGGCAAAACCTGCACCCGGCCATATCGGATCTGATCATTGAAGCGGCCCAGGAAGTCCACGGGATGCCGGGGTTGCTGCAAAACGCCGGGCAATTCCCCAGTCCTATCGCCCGTGAATACCCTATCAGCGAAGAGGCCACGCGCTACTACAAGTCGGGGAAGAGTTTCCTCTATCGCGTGCTGCCTTTCTGGGTCGCGAGCATCGCAGACCGGATACTGGTACTGCTGCTGCCCGTCGCCGTGCTGCTGATCCCTGCGTTGCGGCTGATCCCTGCGTTGTATGCGTGGCGCGTGAGATCGCGGATCTATCGGTACTACGGCGCGCTGATCGCCATAGAACGCAGCGTACTGGACAGCTCAACGGAGGCGGAGCGAAAGGCGCTCGTAGCGGAACTCGATCAGATCGAGGAATCCCTCAATACCTTGCGGATGCCGCTCGCGCATGCCGATGCTTTCTATGTCCTTCGCGAACACGTCGGGTTCGTGCGTGCGCATTTGAGCGAAGCGTCACGGCAGAAAGTGCACGGTTAGGGTTCGGGTGCCGTCACCGCCGGGGATGGTCGGCGGATTCAGTCGGAAGCCGTTCAGAGAACGGTCGGAGAACGAAGCACCCGCCCTAATACACAATTTCGGATTTAGAAATAGCGAATCGATATTGGCGCGTTCATGCGCGCCTGCCAATAATCCGATCGTGGAATTCCATGCGCCGCGGTGCGCGCGAACAATCAGGAGTGCTGCCACAGTGTCGGAATCAGGCGTTCCTCCACGGGCCGCACAAGCACCTTCAGTCTCCGTGCCGGTGGACGTAGCGAGTACCGTCCGGGCTCGCACGCACCTGTTTCATAACAATTTCGGGGCGACCATGAGCGATACACCCACCACCACTCCCGCGTACGAAGCCGAACGCCGGCCCGACCGGTCCAGCAGCGGTCCCTTTAAAACTGAAGATTGGTGGGCTGTCTGGATCGGCCTGGCGATCATCGTGATCGCGTACTTGCTGTTCGCGTCGGGCACAAGCATCAAGTGGCTGGCAGTCGCGCCCGCCAAATGGTCGAGCGTTTCCCAGGCTGCGACGGATCTGGGACATCACCTCCCGAACTACATCGCACTCTTTATCGTCTTTGCCATTCTGTTCGGCATCGTGGTTGCAGCGCTCGGGCAGCGGATAGCGCTGTTCCTACCGGGCTTTCTTGTTGTGTTCGTGGTGTCGACGCTGATTTTTATCGCCGGCGCCTGGACCAGTTCATCGACGTACAACCTCGAACCGCCGTTGATCGCACT
>NZ_JAQGMM010000277.1 GCF_028292365.1 Caballeronia sp. | reverse complement strand
ACGAGCTACGCTCCGGTCACGGGGCTGCTAGATCAGATGAAGGCGGAATTGTCAGGTGCCTTGGGCAACGTCTACTAACGGTCTTGCTGATCAGGTTGGCGAGGGCGGGACGGGCGGACAGTTCATGCCGGACGTCGTGACGAGCGAGGCGCCGCCATCTACAGGTTGGCCGCGACCGCCAAACTCAACGGCCTCGATCTCGAGGCTGACCTGCGCCATATCTTCTCTCGCATTGACGACCATCCGGTTCATAAGGTTAATCAGGTAAGCGAACTGTTTCCGTGGGCCGTTGCCGATCAGTGGCCCTGGTACGCCTCCTAACTTCGCTTCCTCGCTCTCCTAATCGCGATTCCCGTCAAGGACGACCTCGCTCGGACGCTTGCATTCTTTCGTTTTTGCCGACGCAAATATTTCTTATAGGTGAGGCTATCAGCCTACGGGTAATCAATTAGTTCATTTAACGTAAGAATTACGGATGCTAATCGTTATTCTTTTGTATGGTTAACACCGATTTAAACGTAAGCGAACAAAAGGGACATTCTGTTTGTTGTTTTGGTTTCATTTTGAAAATGCGGGGCGCTCTTTCAGTCTGATGCGTTTGCTTAAAAATGCTGGGGACAGTGGATAAGCAACAATGTGCGAGGCGCTCTGCGACGCCACGAGTCCGCGCGCTAACTGACTGGCGCTGTCTCGCGTCCAGACAATCCTTGGGCTTACGACGATTCGTACGATTGACAGATCGCGCACGAGCAAAAGAGAAGCAACTCCGCTGAAGACTTAAAAAAAGGAGAGCGATTTGGTCTTGGAACTGGAGCGGGTCACCGTCGTTTCTGGCGGGCTGACGCATCTGCATGGCGTCGATCTGCGTCTCGTCCCAGGTGCCATCAACGTGTTGCTCGGGCCTACCCAGGCGGGCAAGACCACGCTGATGCGCGTCATGGCGGGACTCGACAGGCCAACCACCGGGCGGGTGCTCGTCGACGGGCGGGACGTGACCGGCGTGAGCGTGCGCCAGCGCAATCTCGCCATGGTCTATCAACAGTTCATCAACTATCCGGCGATGACGGTGTTCGACAACATCGCGTCGCCATTGAAGCTGCAAAAAACGAATTCCGCGGAGATACTGCGCCGCGTGCAGGAAGTCGCAGCAAAACTGCATATCGAACCTCTGCTGGACCGGCGTCCAAGCGAGTTATCGGGCGGCCAGCAACAGCGCTGCGCACTCGCACGTGCGCTCGTGAAGCGCTCGTCACTGGTGCTGCTCGACGAGCCGCTGGTGAACCTCGACTACAAGCTGCGCGAGGAATTGCGTGTCGAGTTGAGCACGCTATTCGCAGACGGCAAGACCACGGTCGTCTACGCGACCACTGAGCCGCTCGAAGCGTTGCTGCTCGGCGGCTACACGGCGATCGTCGACAAAGGCCGCGTGCTGCAATACGGTCCGACGCTCGATGTCTACAACGCGCCGGTGAACGTCGATGCCGCGGCTGTCTTCAACGACCCGCCGATGAACATGCTAACTAGCGAGCTGACAGGGAACGGCAACGCCCGCCTGCCGATCGGCATCGACGTACCGATCAGTCGCGCGGCGGCAGAAATCGGCACATGCCGCATCGGCATTCGCCCCGGGCATCTGCGTCTGGCACCGCACACGCCGCATTCGATCGCCGTTCCATGCCGGCTCGAACTGGCCGAACTGAGCGGCTCCGAAACCTATCTGCATCTGCGTACGCGGGATGGCGGCATCGATCTCGTCGCGCAGTTGCAAGGCGTACATCAGATCGGGCTCGGCACGCAACTCGATGTATTCATCGACCCTGATGAACTGTTTGTATTCGGCGCGGACACGAAACTGGTATCCAGCCCGGAGGCGGCGTATGGCGCGCATTGAGTTTCAGAATCTCGCGCATGCGTATCGTCCGAATCCGGCGACCCTCAATGACTACGCACTGCAACCGATGAGCATGGTCTGGGAGGACGGAGGCGCCTATGCGTTGCTCGGTCCGTCCGGTTGCGGCAAGACGACGTTGCTGAATATCGTGTCGGGTCTCGTCACGCCGTCCGAGGGCAAGGTGCTGTTCAACGGACACGACGTGACCGCGCACGGCGCGCGCGAACGCAATATCGCCCAGGTGTTCCAGTTCCCTGTGATCTACGACACGATGAGCGTGTTCGATAACCTTGCGTTTCCGCTGCGCAACCGGAAGGTCGCTGAGGGTGAAGTGAAAAAGCGCGTGCACGAAGTTGCGGAAATCCTCGACATGACGCGCGAGCTGCCGCGCAAGGCAAGCAATCTCGCGGCGGATGCAAAGCAGAAGATTTCGCTAGGGCGCGGCCTCGTGCGCAAGGATGTCGCAGCGATCCTGTTTGACGAACCGCTGACCGTGATCGATCCGAACATGAAGTGGATGCTGCGCCGCCAACTGAAGAAGATTCACCAGCAACTCAAGCTGACGCTCATCTATGTCACGCACGATCAGGTCGAAGCGCTGACCTTTGCCGACGAGGTCGTCGTCATGACGAACGGCCGCATCGTGCAGAAGGGCGGTCCGGAAGCGCTGTTTTTGCGCCCGGATCATGCGTTCGTCGGCTATTTCATCGGCAGTCCCGGGATGAATCTCTGCCCGGTCGATCTCGATACGGACGGCGTCACGGTTGGCTCTCAGCGCGTGGCGCTCGATGTCGACACGCTCGCGACGCTGAGGCACGCGAACGGCGCGCTGACCCTGGGCATTCGCCCCGAGTTCGTGCGGCTCGCGGCCGTTGGCGAACCTGGCGCCGTCAAGGCGCAACTGTTGCGCGCGCAACAGCTCGGCAACTATCAGCTCGTCACCGCTCAATGCGACGGCCATCTGTTCAAGGCGAAGGTCGAGCCGCATCTGCGTGTGAGCGATGGACCCGTCTGGCTACGACTTGCCGCGCCCGAGACGGTGTTCTTCAGCAATGACGAAAGAATCGCCATAAGGATCACCGAGAGGACCTCGCGATGAACAAGCCCGTCAATCAGAAAGCGTGGCTGCTGGTCGTGCCGGTTTTCATTTGCGTCGCGTTCTCCGCGATCCTGCCGCTCATGACGGTGGTCAACTATTCGGTGCAGGACATCATCAGCCCGACGCAGCATGTCTTTGTCGGCACTGAATGGTTTCGCAACATCATGACCGATCCGGATCTTCGCAGCGCGCTCGGCAGGCAGATCATCTTCTCCACGTGCGTGCTGTTGTTCGAGATACCGCTCGGCGTCGGCCTCGCGCTTGCAATGCCTGCGTCCGGATGGCGCGCGTCGATGTCTCTGGTCGTGCTCGCGATGCCGCTGCTGATTCCATGGAATGTGGTCGGCACCATCTGGCAGATTTTTGGGCGCCCGGATATCGGCCTGCTCGGCTACTGGCTTAACCACTTGGGCTTCGACTACAACTACACGGCTAGTCCCGCCGCCGCGTGGATCACGGTGCTCGTGATGGACATCTGGCACTGGACGCCGCTCGTCGCGCTACTGTGCTATGCCGGTCTGCGCGCGATTCCCGACGCGTTCTATCAGGCCGCGGAGATCGACGGCGCGAGCCGCTTTGCGGTGTTCCGCTACATCGAGCTGCCGAAGATGAGGGGCGTGCTGATGATCGCAGTGCTGCTGCGTTTCATGGACAGCTTCATGATCTACACCGAACCGTTCGTGCTGACTGGCGGCGGTCCCGGCGATTCGACGACTTTCCTGAGCCAGTACCTGACGCAAAAGGCGGTCGGACAGTTCGACCTCGGCCCGGCGGCCGCCTTCTCGCTGATCTACTTCCTGATCATCCTGCTGTTGTGCTTCGTCCTCTATAACTGGATGAGCCGGGTGGGCAAGGGCGGCCCGGCTGCGGCGGGAGACGGCAATGCGTGATGACCACCGCTGGATGCGCACACTCGTGCTCGTCGTGTACATCCTGTTCGCACTGATTCCTCTGTACTGGATGCTGTCGATCTCGCTGCGAACGAACGAGGAAACGATGTCGACGTTCGCAACGTTTCCGCAGCATGTGACGTTCGACAACTACAAAATCATCTTCACCGACCCGTCGTGGTACTGGGGCTACATCAACTCGATCATCTATGTGCTGATGAACACGGTGATGTCGGTGCTGGTCGCGCTGCCGGCGGCCTACGCGTTCTCACGTTATCGTTTTATCGGCGACAAGCACATGTTCTTCTGGCTGCTTACCAACCGGATGACGCCGCCAGCGGTATTCCTGCTGCCGTTCTTCCAGCTGTATTCGAGCATCGGCCTGACCGATACGTACATCGCCGTCGCGCTCGCGCACATGCTGTTCAATGTCCCGCTCGCCGTGTGGATTCTCGAAGGCTTCATGTCAGGCGTGTCGCGTGAAATCGACGAGACAGCGTATATCGACGGCTACACATTCCCCTCGTTCTTCGTGAAGATTTTTCTGCCGCTGATCAAATCGGGCGTTGGCGTCACGGCATTTTTCTGCTTCATGTTCAGCTGGGTCGAACTGCTGCTCGCGCGCACGCTGACCTCGGTCAACGCGAAGCCAATTGCGGCGGTAATGACGCGCACCGTGTCGGCGGCCGGCATGGACTGGGGCGTGCTTTCGGCGGCGGGCGTGCTGACCATCATTCCCGGCGCGCTGGTGATCTACTTCGTGCGCAACTACATCGCGAAGGGCTTTGCGATGGGGAGAGTGTGATGTTTTCCTGGATGTACTGGACACCCGAGGTGGCGGTTTTCTTCGCGTGCGTCGCCGCGATGCTGGCCGGCATGACGGTGTGGGAACTCCGCTCACCGACGGTCGAACGCAAAGGCCTCCTGCCGATTGCGACCACGCGCGGCGATCGTCTCTTCATTGGGCTGCTGGCGGCCGCCTACGTGAATCTCGCGTGGATCGGCATCAGCGCCGAACAGGCGAGTTCGTGGCCGGGATTCGCGGCGTCGGTGGTGGTTCTTCTCGCGATCATGTGGAAAGGCTAGAACAAGGAGTCACGCAGCATCGAAGCTGGAAGAAAAGCGGTTCCGTTGACGCCCCGGGCGGGAGCCGGCAGATGATCCAAGGGGTATGGAGACAGGAGAAGACCATGCAACACAGGAGACGGATCGTCGCGCTCGCGGTGGCAGGCGTCGTTGCAGGCGCCTTTGCGAACCATGCCGCGATGGCGGGCATGCCCGAAGCGCAGAAATGGGTCGACAGTGAGTTTCAGCCAAGTACGTTGTCGAAGCAGCAACAGATGGACGAAATGAAGTGGTTCGTGGACACCTCTTCGAAATTGAAGTCTCAAGGCGTGAAGGAGATTCATGTGGTGTCGGAGACGATCGATACACACATATATGAATCGAAGACGCTGGCGAAGGCATTCACCGAAATCACCGGTATCCAGGTGAAGCACGACATCATCCAGGAGGGCGACGTTGTCGAAAAGCTGCAGACGTCGATGCAATCCGGCCAGAGCATCTACGACGGCTGGATCTCCGATTCGGACCTGATCGGCACGCACTATCGTTACGGTGTGATCATTCCGCTCTCCGACTACATGACCAATGAGGGAAAGGAATATACGAACCCGGGCCTCGATATCAAGGACTTCATCGGCACGAGCTTTACGACCGCTCCGGACAAGAAGCTCTATCAGTTGCCTGACCAGCAGTTCGCGAACCTCTACTGGTTTCGCGCTGACTGGTTCGCGCGCAAGGACCTGCAGGACAAGTTCAAGGCGAAATACGGTTACGATCTGGGCGTGCCGGTGAACTGGTCCGCGTATGAAGATATCGCCGAATTTTTCACGAATGACGTAAAGACCATCGACGGCGAAAAGGTCTATGGACACATGGACTACGGCAAGAAAGATCCGTCGCTCGGCTGGCG
>NZ_JAQGMM010000263.1 GCF_028292365.1 Caballeronia sp. | reverse complement strand
GCCATGGCAACGTGTCTCCTTTGACGGGTTTAAAGGGTTTTGATTTCCCAGCACCAGCCGGCACCGGCCGGCGTTCATCCATTCGCCCTGGCGAGTGGCGGACGCAACGCATGCGGCCGTTCATCTCCTTCGTGCAGCAACCATGCCTGAAGTCCCTCATTGTTGCTCAAGGCCGCAGCCTTTGCGTCCTCCTGGTTATTTCCTTTCAGCTTTTTTCCGCCACGTCTGAGCATAAAATGGCGGACCCGGATCATATCAAGCTCGATTATCGGAAAAG
Organism: Caballeronia sp.; assembly: GCF_028292365.1. Taxonomy (GTDB): domain Bacteria; phylum Pseudomonadota; class Gammaproteobacteria; order Burkholderiales; family Burkholderiaceae; genus Caballeronia. The sequence goes on along the minus strand of NZ_JAQGMM010000263.1, from coordinate 6,794 downwards.
GATGGACATGCCGAACAACCAGGGGCGCGTTTTGCAGAGTGTGGCGACGGCATCGACAACGGGACCAACTGCACCGGCGGACGATGCCGATATGTTCGACCTCGCGCCCGTCTCGCTGTGGCTCGAGGATTTCAGCGCCGTACGCGAGGTATTTGAAGGCTGGCGCGCGCAGGGCGTGGTCGACCTGCGCACTTTCCTGCTTGAAGACCTGGCGCGGATTGCCGAATGCTCGTCGCGCATCCGGGTGATCAAGGTCAACCGGCGCACGCTCACGCTGTTCGGCGCGAAGGATATTGACCATCTGGTGCTTAATCTGGGCGCCGTTTTCCGCGACGACATGCTGCTCACCCACGCAGACGAACTCGAACAACTGTGGTCCGGCAAATCGATGTTCGTGAGCAAGACGGTGAACTACACGCTCGACGGCAAGCGGCTCGACGTCTTGCTGAAAGCGGTAATCCTGCCTGGTCACGAAGCAACCTGGGACCGCGTGCTGGTGACCGTGGAAGACATTACGGAACTGGAGAATGTGCGCCGCAAGGCCGCGCTGAGCGAGCTTTATGCGCGCGGCCTGTTCGAGCATTCGCCCGTTTCGCTGTGGGTCGAGAACTTCAGCAGTGTGAAGGCGCTGCTGGACGATATACGTGAACGCGGCATTGTCGACTTCCGGACCTTTACGAATGTTCATCCGGAATTCATCGAGCGCTGCATGCAGGAAATTCACGTGCTCGACGTGAATCGGCACACGCTGACCATGTTCGGCGCAGCGGATAAAGCCGAGTTGCTTTCACGTCTGGGCGACGTTTTCCGCGACGAGATGGTGAGCCATTTTCAGGAGCAGCTCATCGATCTATGGGAGAACCGCCTGTTCCATCAGCGCGAGGTGGTCAACTATTCGCTGGAAGGGCATCAGTTGCATGTGCATCTGCAATTCTCGGTGTTCCCTGGCCACGAAGCCGATTGGGACCTCGTCCTCGTCGCGCTCACCGACATCACTGCGCGCAAGAAAGCGGAAGCGTACCTGGAGTTTCTCGGCAAGCACGACGCGCTGACGAAACTCAAGAACCGCTCGTTTTACATTGATGAAATGAACCGGCTGGAGCGCAAAGGCCCGTTCCCGGTGACCGCTGTGGCCGTCGACGTGAATGGTCTTAAAGCTGTCAACGATCAGCTCGGTCACGCGGCCGGCGACGCGTTACTGCGGCGCGCGGGAGAAGTGCTCGGCAAGGCGGTGGAGAAGCCGAGCCACGCCGCGCGGATTGGCGGCGACGAGTTCGTGCTGCTCCTGCCCGGCGTGGACGAACGCGGTGGCGCGGCGGTGATCGACAGCATCCGGCAACTGCTCGAGGTCAACAACCAGTTTTACTCGGGCATGCCCTTGAGTTTTGCGATGGGCGCGGCGACCGCGCAGGATGGTGAGCGGCTGGAAGTCATGCTGCAACGTGCCGACGCCGCCATGTACACCGAAAAGCGTGCCCATTACGGCGAGCCCGGGTAAGGGACGCACGCTTCGTTACTTCGTCACGTCATCAATACCCTGGGTGAGCGCCGGGCAAGCCTCGCCAGTCTCCTTGGCGTACTCGGTGGGGTTGTTGGTTTTCATTGCCGCGAAGCGATCGACGGTCGCTTGCGCTTCCTTGTAGCCGAGATTCCACTCGCCGTCGAAATCGGGCGCGGCAGGAAAACTCTTGCGCGTCATGACCTTGAACCTGTCGATTTTCACGCGGTCGATGTGGCAGATATCGGCGGCACCGCGCGCAATGTTGGCGCTCGTGCGTACGCCTTCGGCCGCGAGACTCTGCGGTGAGGGAGCTTGCACCGCGGGATGGCCCGGCGGCAGAGTCTGAGCGGGAAATGGCTGCTGGGCGGGTGCATTTTGTGCGTTGGCGTTCAATGGCAGGACACATGCTCCGCCTGCAATAACGCCTGCAATAGCGCCTGCGATCAGGGTCGGCTTGAGCATTAAATTAAAGGCCGACGCAACGCGGGCCAGGGCTTGCTTGTGAGTCATTCGGTTCCTTGTGGGGGCGCGCAGCCGGGGTCTGCAAAATCCTGCGGAAGTATAGCGAAACCCGGGCGAAACCCCTTGAAACAAGGGTTTTCGTGAGGAAGCCCGCTGCGATGAAGACGCAAATGCCCATGCTAAGATGTTTGCTAACCTAAGGCGCTCTGCACAACAAACGATGAAAACGTCAAGCAAAGTCGCGGCGCGGGTTCGGTCGGTCAAGGTATCGGATATCAAACGAAAATACGACCCGGAACAAACCAAACGCAACATTATCGACATCGCCACCGAGGAGTTCGCGGCGATGGGTTTAAGCGGCGCACGGGTCGACGCCATCGCCGAGCGCACCAATTCAACGAAGCGCATGTTGTATTACTACTTCGGCAGCAAGGAAGGGTTGTACGAAGCGGTCATCGAGGAGGCGTACGGCAAGATCCGCGCGCTTGAACAGTCACTGCATCTCTATACCATGGACCCGCGTGAGGGCTTGCGCGAGCTCGTCGAATTCACGTTCGACTTCCACGACAAACATCGCGATTTCGTCAGCCTCGTGACCATCGAAAACATTCATGGCGCGAAGCATGTCAGCCAGCTGAAAAGCTTCAGGGCGCGCAATGCGAGCGTGGTGAAAACCATCGCGGACCTGATCGCTCGCGGCGTGGCGGCGCGGCAATTTCGCGGCGACGTTGACCCTGTGGATCTGCATCTGTTTATCAGTTCACTGTGTTTTCATCGCATCGCGAACCGGCATACATTCACCGTTGCTTTCGGGCGCGATCCCTCCGGCGCGAGATCGCGGGCCCGGCATCGCCAGATGATTGTCGACGCTGTCATGCGGTTCATGCAGCGCTAGTGCATCGCTCAAGTTGAGCGCCGGAAACGAGCGGATTAAATCCACCGCGCACGCCCCGATTCCGGGCGCCTGACCTATGCTTGAATCATGGCAGTCGACCGGAGTGGAGGGCGCCATGGAGGGTTTAGCGAACATCCTCGTTGGGCTCGCGGCGCTTGCTGCGCTCGCGATAGCCGTGCTGGCGCACGACTGGCGTGACGAATCCCGCGATCGCATGCTGCGTCGCCGCAGTCATGCCGGCTATGGCACCTTGCGCGAATGGTGGCTTCGGCATCGGCACTGAGCGACCTGCTTTGATCTGTTTACGAGCGGTCTTTCCCGAACGGATGAGCCGGGGTCAGTTGCGGGACCATGCGTGGCATTGGATGTATCGACGAAGTCCGGTCGGGCGTGAGTTCGGGCGCGGTATCGAGCGTCCGGTTGCCGGCCTCGTAGGCTTCGATCTGCAGATACAACCGATGAACCGTCTGGAGTTGCGTGTGCGAAAGATGCGAGCTTCGCGCGACCAGCGCAAGCCGTTCGCGCCAGTAGGTGGGCGGCATGATAGGGCACAACGCGTCGTCGATCAGTGAACGCCGCAGCACCAGTTCAAGGTGCGTCAGCTCCTGGTCTGCCAACAGCGCGGAGGGCGCGCCCTGGTGTTTCATGTCAATGAGAGAGTCCATCAATGCCTAACGGCATTGATCAAACATTCTTTAGCGCATTTCAGATCGGGATAAACCCTTAACGAGCGATTCAAACAGTTTGTTCGCTTCATTCAGCTCACTGAATGGGTCTCGACACTGCCCGGTCCAGATCCGCGCGCGCCCGGTTCACCTTGCGTTCCCAAGCCGCTATGTTCAGTTGGTCCGTGCCCTTTTTCCTGGCGCGCGCCAACTCCGCTTCCCAGTCACGCAAACGATTTTTCGCCACGGCCACGGCACTCTCGTGGCGTCTCAGCGCGTCTGCGCGTTTTTGCGCGATTGCGTCGGGCGTGCATTCCGCGTTGGTCTTGTCGAGTTCGGCTTGCAGGGTGTCGAGTTGCGCCGCGTTGTCCTGGTTCAGCGCGGTAGCCATCTGCCTTTCGAGGGCCTGGCGATGGGCATCGCAGGCATCGGTTTCCTGTGACGCGTGAGCGGTCGACAAACACAGGCTTAAGGCGACAGCGGCAAGCAATTTCATAGCGGAATCCGTGACTGACGAGATTGGGCAGGGCAAACGGTATCTATACGGTATTTAACCTGTACGAGATGTGCTCTCGTTCGGTCGGGACGGGGCGGAGTAATAAAGGGTTTGAATTACGCTCGCGTATCCGTTCGTCCGTCCGAGGTCGGCGTATTTTAGCGAGTTTGTGGGGACCGATGGGGCCAATGCGACGGCCATTAATGCCTCGTTGCGTGCTTATGCGGAACGCGTCTTGCGCGACTCTGCTTGAACTAGCCAACCGTTCACATTTTTGCGAGGAATAAGCCGATGCGTTTCGATTACAAGGGTTTTCACATCGACTGTCGCTCCCGGCACGATCAAGATGGCTTGTACTACGCGCAGGCTCGCATGATCCGAATGCCGACAGCGGATGACGCGCATCCGGAAAAGCACGAGTCGGGCGACATCGACGCGTTCGATAACGACGGCGATGCCATCGCGTGCGCGCGGGCATGGGCGCTCGACTGGTGCGACGAGCACGAAGCCGCGGGGCGAGCCTGACGGCAGGCCTGACGCCGAGCCTCGCTGCGCCATCATGCTAGGATCGCGTCCTGCCAACGGGAGAAGCCATGCGTTATATGCACAATGAACATGTCATCGACGTGTTCGTCGAACAACGCGGCACCCGCTGGGACTGGTCCGTGCAGGCGGGCAGCTTGCCGCTGAAGACGAATGCGGGCGAGATGGCGCCGACCAGCAATGTCGCCGAAAACGAAGCGCTGCACTGGGCGAAACGCGAGTTGAACCGACGCTTTCCGGTTGAGCCGGAGTGACGGTTGCGGGCTTGAGCTTGTTCACGAGCGTTGTTTGATGCTGCTCTTCAACGCGCGGTAATGCGGGCTTAAAGTTCCTTGCATTGGCGCCGTTAGTGTTGGCATGGATACCAAAGAACCCACCCCCGAAGCTTCCCGCGACCTCATCCGTGCTGCGGGCGAAACGCTTGAACTGATCTGCCGCCTGCGTGGGGTCGATATAGAAGAGCTCTCCGATGAAGAGCTTGGCGAGTTTTTTTCCAATGCCCTCGGCGATCAGATCATCGGCCCTTGGTGATTGGGACGGACTGCCGGAACGTTATGTCGCGCTGTGGTTTTTCCTTGGCGCGTCCTGATCCGGCTTGACTCCGCTAGTCGAAAATTTCGTGCATTTGGGCCTAAAGTTTCGTCAGTTGAGGCCGTTAGCCGTTGCATGGACACGACCAACCCCACCGCCACCGCGTTTAGAAATCTCGTCATTGCTGCCGACGAGACGCTCCACGTGCTTTGCCGCCTGCGCGGCATTACGATCGACGATTTGTCCGAGGAGGCACTGGAAGCGTTTTTCTTCCAGGCGCTAGATGACGAATTCTGGGTCGGCACGCGGTAAATCGCGGTGAATTGCCGTATATCGCGGTAAGTAGCAGAGCGCACTGATATCCGCCGGCATCGAACGGCGGCTTCTTCCTTTTCCGCTTCTTTTCGCTTCCTTTCCTCTTCCTTTTCTACGCCAGCAGGTCCGGCCGTCTTGTGAAACGCGGATCGGCTAGCCACGCAACAAACTCGTCACGCCACTGCTCGAAAGCGTTCTCGTCCAGGTCGAACACTTCATCGACACGGCCGGCGTCGCGCAAGTACGCGCCCACCACCTGACGCCCGTCCCAATAAGCAACTGCAAAATCGGTCAAGTCCGCGGTCACGCCGCGCGGCTGATCGGTGAGCAGCATCTTGAGCTGAGCCTTGAAAACGGTGAAGGTCGTGGCCATGGTCGGATCCCGGAAAAAAATCGACACCCTGCGAGGCGAAACAGGGCTCGCTAAGAGTAGCGCGTTCCGGGGCGTTCGTGCACGGGGAAGAGTGGTGTACGCCGCTTATGGGCGCGGGGTAGGGTGTGGTTGTCGGAAAAGATGTCGCAGGACGGTAACGATAGAGAAAAGCCCCGCAGCGCAAGGCTTACGGGGCTTGGAAATTCGGTGAAGCGATGCGAGATAAACCGATGGTCCCCCCGGCAGGAATCGAACCTGCATCTAGCGCTTAGGAGGCACTTGTTCTATCCATTGAACTACGGGGAGATGGATATTTCAGCGGACGCCAAGCCTTGTTGAAAGCGGCTTGGACCTGCCCAACGTACGTTTTCGGCTGATTTGCTTCTTCCTAAACGAAGCGCCGTGACGCACTGTGAACCCAGGTATTTCTCGATTTCGAAGCTGCACTTTTGCTATGGTCCGCACTTTTGGCAGCTTACAGCATTGGTAGCGGCGCCAGACCTTGCTGCATAACGGTTTCGAAGCGAGGATTACGGCTTCGATTTTATCCGTCGCCGATCGACGGCGAGCATAGATCCGATGCAGCGGGCAGAGTATATCAAAGACGTTTAAGGCAAAGGGAGCGGCTCTGGCGTGGGTACGTGAACAGGAAAGCGCGATCGACAAAGGCCGAAAAGCCGGCAATCCGAAAACGGTCACGATTGGTACGCTGGTAGAAATAACAGGAAGTGCGCGAAGAGTCGAGGCGGTCGGTCAAGAGAAAGTGAAACGAGGGTTACATTCTTCGGCGACTGCGTACGCTTCTATCGCGTTCGCTCAAAATTGGTGAGGTCGCCCGGTCGCCCGGTCGTCCGGTAAATTCGGAGTGGCGACAGGTTGTGGAACGTTCCATCATGCAATGACGATTCCGAAGGAGCGGGTCTTGGGGAAAATCTTTACGGCGCCGAAAATGACCAAGCTCAGCCAAAAAATCACAACCTTTCTCTGACTCGACAACCATGCCGAAGAAGCCC
>NZ_JAQGMM010000202.1 GCF_028292365.1 Caballeronia sp. | reverse complement strand
TGTTGCAGATAGGCGCTGCCGGCCAGCTTCTTCTCTTTCGGCGTACCCGGACGCAGCACGATTTCCTTGTTTTCACTGCCTTCGAATTGCGCGGCGTTGAACGTGCCGATGTAAGCCAGCGCCTTGGCAACCAGTGCTTGCAGATCGGCGAACGTCACTTCGGTATCGGCCCACGACGGTACGTCCACGCCGGCCAGACGCGAGGTCACGCCTTTGGTGAAGTCAGCGGCGATCTGGACCTGGCGAACCAGCGGGAACATGTCCGGGAACAAACGTGCTTGCAGGAGCGCGTTCGGGTCGATGTTCTTCTCTGTCGCGTGCGTTTCCGCTTTCTTTAGCACGTCGGACAGGGCGGTCAGCATCTGCTTGAAAACCGGGACGGACGTGCTGTACATGGAGATGGTCATGATCACTCTTTCAGTCGATGGGGTTGCCTGCGCGAACAATGCCGCGCCGGTTAGTTTTATCTGTGCTGAGTCGCGGCTTGAGCTTTGACAGGCTTGGGTAGGTGATTGAGCCGGCTAGTCACGTGTCTGTCACGCGGCACGCACCAAGCGGTGTGGGGTCGCTGCGGAGCAAACCGTGGCTTTACCGGAGCGCTGCACCCAGCCCATTGCCGCGCACGATTATAAGCGCGCTGTGGTTTGTGCCGGGTTGAGCATGGTTCTGGATTAGCGGTGCCGGGTCATGTGCTTACTCGCCTGAATCTTTCTCGCTAGCGGATGGTGGTTTGTACGCCATACGCCGTGAACGCTGGACCTTCTTTCGTGCTGAGTTGAGCCCCAAACGTCACCAACAAGCCCGCGTCCCTTTGTTTATTGAGATGGACGCGCGGAAAAGTGCGTTAGCGTCTCCCGTTTGCCGTTAAAAAAACAGGAGACAAAAGGGATGCGCGTGGAACTGTTCAACTATGGACGTTACCGATACATGTTGTGCGGGCCAGCAGATTTGTCGCCCGGTGAGCGCTACGAAACGGAGCTAGACGCGCTCAAAGCAGGGGCGAAACTGTTTGCGGATCGGAACGAAAGACATTGGGCGTCTCAACCTGACGTTGTGGGCAGGATTCGAACGTTTTTGCACAAATCAATTCCGTGGCATTTGTCCGGGCAATGGGAGCACAGTCCGCGTGAGATCGTGACGTGTTTATGTCGCTGCGTGCTCGACGGATCGGTTGTGATTCTCCGAGCACAACCCGCCTACATCGCGCATGACGGTTTCGTTCCAACGCGTAGAGACGTTGATTACCAGGACGACGACGTAGCGCAGCGTATCAAAGCCTACGCGGATAGGTCCGCCGCGCACGCCGCCGACTTTGCGAGCTATACGCAAGCAGTTGATGAGCGCGCGCGAGCATCGAAGATGGCGCTTACCCCGTTCCGACACATCGAGACAATTGCCGAAGCGGGCGCACGAAATCTTGCAGCGCGTTCTGCAAGTGGCGGATTGGCAGCGCTTGCGCCATCGGTTGGATCAATCGTTTCCGCTGTCACGTCGTTGTTTCCATCGTTGAATGTCTCGCTCGGGGACGGTGGCGCTCTAGCCGTTGGGGACGTGTCCGAGTTCGATGCAAGGCGAACGCCGCTAGGCGATGCCGCGCCGTTTAGATACATCGAAAGCGCGAGGTCTGCGGCTGGCGATACCGTTGCAGGGGTCTTTCTCACACCCGCCGAGGAAGCGGAGTGCATGTTTCAATATAACTTGGATATGGCTGAATGCAGCGCCTACTACTCGATGCAAAAAACGTCATGGGGTATGTGCTCGGATCGAGCGTCGCAACGCTTGGCGCGTTGTGTAACCGGAAAGGGGATTATGTGATGGGCGAAAAGAATGCGGTTTGTGTTTTGATTGCTTACGACGAAGACGGTCAAAAGATTACGACTTGCACCGTAGATCGCGCGTCGGTCCTGCCAATGATGAACAACGCGCTTGTCATGGACTGGCCGTTGCACGATGTTGGATTCAAGCTCGACGATGAGTTCGCGCGTCTAATCGGTGGGGTCGCGTTCAAATTGTTGGCCACCCGCCAGCCGCGATTAAGTCCGCTTATCGCAGTAACGGAAGATCCCGAATCTGGCGATGGCCCGTCAAGCACTTGAAACAGGGCTGTACCGTGCGCTTTTCTTCAAATTCGGCGACGCGGTACAAATCACCGCTACCCCCGAACCCCACCATCCGGCAACAACGTAATCCCAAACCGCGGCGCGGCTTCACGCATGCGCCCAATATCCTCTGGCGACGGCGGGACAGGCGCGACCGGACCTGCCTGCGCGTCGGCGCAAGCGTCGACGAAGTCATCGAATCCGGCGGGCGTGCAGACGATCAAATACCTCGACGGCAACTCGGTGTTGTTGGCCAGCCGATGTGCAACATTGCGCGGTAGCAACGCCGTTTCACCCGGATGCACACTCACCAGCTTGCCATCGATCGTGACGTCGACAATCCCCTCAAGGACGACGAGCGTTTCCTCCTCGCGCTCATGGATATGCAGGGGCGTGGCCCGGTTCGGTGGCCCGAAAAACTCCATCATGCAGAACGCGCCGCCCGTGTCCTTCCCGGACATCAGCAAACGCGCACGCGTCCCGGCGAAGTTATATTCCGGTGGGTTGGTATTCAATACGAACATGGCATTCCTCGACAAGATCATGGACTTGGACGTTCACTATAAGCCGCCGGGCTTTCGAGAAAAAGATGCGTCGATGCCGTAACATTCACGGCAACATACCGTGAATTGATCATCGACCGTCGACCATGAAAAACCTCAAACAGTTTTTGAGTTTTGCTGCGGTGGCAAGAAATAGCAGCTTCGCGGCGGCTGCCCGCGAACTCGGTCTTGCACCCTCGTCAGTTGCAAAGAGCGTGGCGCGTCTCGAGAGCGACCTCGGCGTCAGGCTGTTTCATCGAACGACGCGCGCAGTCCGGCTCACGGCGGAAGGCGACGCTCTGTTCGCGAAGTGCGCACGGGTCCTTGAAGAGATCGATTCGCTGGAGTTGTCGGCAACACGCTCGGCTGAAGCGCCGACAGGCACGTTGCGCGTGGGTGCGCCGATAGGCTACGGAACGCGCAGGATTGTCCCGGTGTTGAACCGCTTGCTTGCAGCTTATCCCGCGCTCAACGTCGACATGCGCCTGACCGACGAGCGGGTGAACCCGGTGACCGAAGGCCTGGATGCGGTTGTACGCATCGGCTCGCTGGATGACTCCGGTCTGGTTGCACGCCAGTTCGACCATCAGCATCTCGTGCTGTGCGCCAGTCCCGCTTATATAAAAATCCATGGCGCGTTGCGTGCTGTCGAGGAAGTCGAGAAGCGATCGGTCATTGTGTTCCGGATGCCTACCTCCGGCCGGGAACGCCCGCTGGAGTTCGTGGATGGCGGGGAAAATATTCAATTGCGGCCACAATCCCGCTTTGCTTTGAGTCACGGAGACGCAATGGTCGAAGCGGTATTGCAGGGTGCCGGAATAGCGCAGGTGCCCGAGCACATGGTGGCGCATCACATCACGCAGGGAACCTTGATCGAGGAGTTGCCCGGATGCCGTCCGGCTCCGCTACCGGTCAGCGTGCTGACGCCCAGCGCGCGGATGACGCCGCCAAGAGTGCGTTCATTCATCGATGCATTGCTCGATGAAAGGAGCGTGGGCGTTGCGTGAATTGCAGTGACGACCGGCACCGTCAACATGATGTGCACCGCGAATCAAAACCGGATGGCAACGCGTCTTCAGGAGGCACCTACTAAATGCTCAGCCGGCGATCAGCGATCAACAAGGAAAACGACGGGCAACACCTATCCCTCGAAGCATCGTCCCGCTTCGATTCCCCAAGCGCCAGTCCAGCAACCGCAAAGGCTTACATCGACTTACGCGGGCACGCCTGCTGCCACTTTGGAATAGTCGCAAAACCCCCGGAAATCGCTCGCCAGGATCTGCAATAGCGCGGTGCCCTTACGTCCGGTGGTTCGATAAAGTTCGCCATCGCTATGGCCCGCCTCGACGCCTTTGCTGAAGGCCTCCGAGCCCAGGAGCGCGCCCTCAACCGAATAGCTGAGCGATGCCTGGCTGTCGGGAAAAATCAACTTGATCACGAGGCCGGTGGCGGCGAGTTGAACATCCGAGTCATCGATTTGCCACGCCGCGCAGATCGGCACGCAAAATCCCTGGAGATAACCAACCAGTTTTGCTTCCAGGTCGACGGGCAGGGTGCGGTAAGCAAGCTCCGAACGTGCAATGGTGGGAATAGTAAGTGCTGCAACAATCGCCGCAATCTTGCGGGCAGTCGCCACTTCTTGAGTGTCTTGCGCCACTTCATGGACTTGATATAGCCGTTGGAACATCGACGCCTCCTTATGAGCCTGGGTTTCCACGAACACACCGGGCACGGGGTTGATGGAATATGATTCGTAACGCGGGAAACACGGGGTGAAACATCCGGTGAGATATCCGGTGGCACATTCTCCGTTGGAAACCCGCCCGCCAATAATGGCGTGTGCATAACGGCATGGCAAACGAACCGCCGGGCCGGTAACTAGTAGTAATACTGATAGTGATGTGAGATGTGAACCGGGTAATGATTTCCTTGGATTGGAGGTTCGGCGGCGGGATGTCGGTCAGACATTAGTTGAACGTGAGATCCGCGGATGCATCGAGGTTGATCCGCGGGACCAGGGACGAGAACCGTCTCCTCTATCAAGTCGGAAAGACCGCAACCACAATGACAAAAGCAGAGCTAGCTAGCTGCGCCGGCATAGTGAGCCGCATCAAGCGCGGGTTGTCGACGTCCGCTGCTGTCGCTTCGTGTGGCGTTTTTATTGCAGTTGTCATGGTGGGCCTGTGCGGTGTGGTGCTGTATCAGAGTCGTCAGGATGCGCTGGAGCACACCCGCGACACTTTGCGCGATATCGCCGTCATTGCACAGCGCGATATAGAACGCAATCTCGAGCTTTACGAACTGTCGCTGCAAGCCGTGGTCGACGGGCTTCAACAATCCGACGTCATGGCCTTGCCGCCGCACATGCGCCGGGAGGTACTCTTCGACCGCGCCGCCAGCGCGAAATATCTTGGCTCCATGCTGGTAATGGATGCGCTCGGCAACGTCGTCATCGATTCAGGCGGCGACACACCGAGAGCCGGTAATTTCAGCGACCGGCCGTATTTCACGATTCAACGCGACAACCCGCACGCGGGTCTCTATATAAGCGATCCCTACCTGTCTCGCTTGCGCAACGGCACGCCGAGCATCGGCCTGAGCAGACGGCTTTCCAACCCGGACGGATCGTTTGCGGGAATCGTGCTTCTGGCGGTGAATATTGCGTATTTTCACGACCTGTTTTCCGGCTTGGCGCTAGGCCCGCACGGATCGCTTTCGCTGATCGGACGCGACGGCTCAATGCTGATGCGGCAGCCTTACGATCCCAAGGTTATTGGGCGAAACATCAAGGACGCCGCCACTTTCAAGCAGTTTTTATTAGCGCGGGACGGCAGTTTCAGCGAAAAATCGTCACTCGATGGCACTCGCCGGCTGTATTGGTTTGCCAACTTTCCGCGCGCGCCGCTGATCATCATGGCGGCGGCGTCCGAGGAAGATATGTACGCTTCATGGCGGCGCCGGGCTCTCACGATCGGGTCGCTGATGGCCGTGTTCGGCGCGGCGTTCATCACGCTCTCCATTCTGCTCGGGATGCAGTTGCGGCGGCGCATGCGGGCTGAGTCGGCGCTGGAATTGCTCGCGAGGACGGACGGCCTGACTGGATTGAACAACCGCCGCAGTCTTGGCGAGATCCTTGAACTCGAGTGGCGTCGTGCCAAACGCTCGCAGAGTGTGCTGTCGCTGCTGTTTGTCGATATCGATCGATTCAAGGCCTACAACGACACCTACGGCCATCAGGCCGGCGACGATACCCTGGCGGCGGTCGCACGCTGTATTGCGGACAACATCCGGCGTCCGGCCGACAGTGCTGCGCGATATGGAGGAGAGGAGTTTATTGTTGTGCTTCCCGATACCTCGGCGCCGGGCGCTTCGCTGATCGCGGAGAAGATCCGCTCAGCTATTTGCGCATGCCATATCGAGCATGCGGGCAGCGAGTACGGGTGCGTGACGGCCAGTATTGGTGCGGTGAGCCGTGAACCGCAGATGGACGACGATCTGACGACCGTGATCAAGGCCGCCGACGAAGCCTTGTACAACGCGAAGGCAACCGGCCGGAACAAGGTGTCGACTGCTGAGGCTTGATGCGTCCGATCACCATAACGGTTGATGCAGCCGCGGTGAATTGCATCTGAAGTGGAGGAAGGGCTGCTGCAGTGGCGGTCGCGGTTGTGGTTGTTTGCCAGCACGACGCACATCACGCGCCGCTGCCCTCGCCGCGGAGTTCCGGAACATCGCTGCGTTCATCACCTGAGGCGTATGGACATCCGGGGCGAACCCTGTCAAAGTCGCTCCTCCGCGCACCTGTGGCAACCTTTCGCGGTTTCGAACGCGCGTTCAGGCACAGCCAGAATATCCTTGTCAGGAGCACGAGATGAATGAAATGACCCCGCGTCCCCCCATCGATATTGCCCGCATTCTGTTCGTCATTGTCATCCTGTCCGCGTTGACGATCGGCAGCCTTTATATTTTGCGGCCTTTCATTCCGGGGCTTATTTGGGCGACCACTATTGTTGTTGCTACCTGGCCGGTGATGCTCGCGGTACAGCGCCGCGTTGGCAATCGCCGATGGATAGCAACCGTGGTGATGCTGCTCATCCTGCTGGTCGTGATTGCACTGCCGCTCTACGAGGCCATTTCAACACTGGCTTTGCACGCGGCAGACATCATGGGAACCATCAAGCTTCTGCCCACCTATGCCCTGCCGCCTCCCCCGAGCTGGGTCGGCGATATTCCGCTGGCCGGGCAGCGCGCCGCGCATGAGTGGCAGACTTTGTCGGACGCCGGGCCGGGCGGCATTCTCGCGAAGCTCGAACCGTATCTGACGATCGTCGCGCGCTGGATGCTTGGTCATGCAGCCGCTGTAGGCGTGTTCGTGATTCACATGTTCGTCACGATCATTATCGCGGGCATTCTCTATAGCCAGGGTGAAGCAGCGGGCCGCTTCGTGACGCGTTTCGCCACCCGGCTTGCTGCTCAGCGGGGCGCGGCAGCGGTCAAGCTGGCGGGACTGGCGATTCGCGCGGTCGCGCTCGGGATTGTCGTGACAGCGGTGGCGCAGTCCGCGCTGGGCGGGATCGGTTTGTGGATAGCAGGCGTTCCTGCTGCCGGAATATTGACCGCGGTCATGCTGATGTTGTGCCTCGCGCAGATCGGGCCGTTGCTGCCCTTGCTCGGCGGTGTCGCGTGGCTTTTCATGCATGACTCAACCATCGCCGCCATCCTCCTGCTGGTCTGGTCAGTCGCGGTCGCCATGCTCGACAGCTTGCTGCGGCCGGTCCTGATCAGGCGCGGCGTCAATCTCTCGATGCTATTGATCCTGGCCGGCGTGTTGGGCGGCATGTTCGCGTTCGGGATAGTCGGTTTGTTCGTTGGCCCGGTGATCCTGGCGGTGGCGTCTACGCTCCTGGAAGCGTGGATGAACGAACCTCCGCCCGTGGTCGTGGTTGACGTTGCGCAAGACGCTCGACTGACGGCAGAAAGCCATCCGAAAGACTTCTCCTGACGCGGCAGGCGCACGAGGGCTCCTCCCCGCTGCGTTGTGCTGCGTCGGTACATGGCTAAGCGCGTCCGCTCGTAGCCATGTACCAAACTCAACCCACCCTACGGGATCATCGCGGTCATCGTGGATGTCCGAGCCGCGCTTTCGTTGCGTGTATTTCGGCTTGCAGTTCATCTATGCGTTGCAACAATGACAGCGCCAGCGCAAGTCCTCGCCGGTCGAGTTCGAAATCGTCGCGCAGCCGCCTTGCCGTTTTCACGGTCACGACATAACGCAACTGGAACATGCGCGTGGGTGTGCCGGTCTCAGCCGGCTTGATGACCCCGGTATCGATGAGGTCTTCAATTTCCTCAATCGATAAACCCGATGCCTCCGCCAGATATTCAACCTGGCAAACGTCCACGTCGTTAAGCCAGACCGACTTGCTTAATGGTGTGCTCATGGCTTTTCTCCTTACGCGAAATGTTTGCGCGGGTTGAAGGTCGATGCCGCCGCCAGTTGTTCCAGCAACTCGTGTTCACGAGCGCTTACCGTCTTGGGCACTTCTATCCTGACGACGGCATACAGCGCCCCGATGTTGCCATCGGCCGATGCCAGTCCGCGCTTGGCGAGCCGCAATTTTTGGCCCGCGGTCGTGCCCGGTTTTACGCTGAGTTCCACCGTGCCGGCAAGGGTGGGGACGTGTACGCTCGCCCCCAACACGGCTTCCCAGGGCGCGAGCGGCAGATCGATGTAGAGGTCGCGGCCATCGGGCCGATAAAGCGGATGGGGCTGCAATTGAAGCGACACATACAGGTCACCGGGTCGTCCGCCATTAAAGCCCGGGCCGCCCTTGCCGGCTAATCGCAGGCGCTGCCCGTTCGCCGCTGATTTGGGAATGGTGATCCGAAAGGTCCGTGGCACGCGATGCGCGAGGCCATTGGCGTCGAACTCGGGAAGCTCGGCGCTCAGCTCGATCTCGTCGCCGCGATGGATCTGCTCAAGCGACACCGGCGCGGCGATTTCGTAGTCCTGCCCTGGCACTGGAAAGCTTTGTCTGCGATGAGTGCCGCCGCCGCTGCCGACGCCGCCACGGCCAAAGGCTGCGAATAGATCCTCGAGGTCGACATCGTCGAGACCGGCATCGCCCGTATGGAAATGTTGCTGCCAGTCCGGTGGCGGCGTGAAGGATTCGCCGGCCGGATGTTTGCCGAGGTTGTCGTAGGCTTCGCGCTTTTCCGGGTCTTTCAGCGTGGCATAGGCTTCGGCGACGTCCTTGAACTTCGCTTCGCTGTCCGGTTCGGCCGAGACGTCGGGATGATATTTGTGAGCGAGCTTGCGGTAGGCTTTCTTGATGTCCGCGAGTGTCGCGGTGCGCTCGACTCCCAAGGCTTCGTAATAGTCCTTGAATTTCATTTGAGACCCAAAATAAAAGTGGAAGGAGTTTTCGTCTGAGCTAAGGCGTCGCGATGGCGGGTATCGCGTTTGCCCGGTCGCGTTGCCTGGTTACCTCGTGGTTATTTCGTTGTTTCCTCGATCAATCACGTCGATAGAAGAGTGTAGGACAAGGCGGCGCAGCGCGGGAAGTGGCTAACAAGTAACCAACAGCGCAACGTCAGATAGAGGTAACCACCATGCCCACCGAGATCACCAGCATGACCGCCGTTGCCATCCAGCCCAGCGCCCGCAGCCAGCCCTTGGCCGCAAACTTTCCCATGATGTCCGGACGGCACACTATTTTCATCATCACGAACATGACCGGCACGGCGACTACGCCATTGAGCACCGCACTCCAGTAGAGCGCCTTGATCGGGTTGATCGACGTGAAGTTGATGACCATGCCGATCAGCGTCGCCACTGCGATGGTCGCGTAAAAAGCCTTCGCCTCCTGCATTTTGCGCGTGAAGCCCACCGGCCAGTTCCGCGCTTCACCCATCGCATACGCCGCCGATCCAGCAAGAACAGGCACGGCCAGCAAACCGGTTCCGATCAGCCCGACCGTGAAGAACAGCGCGGCGAATGGGCCGGCGATGGGCCGCAGAGCCTGTGCCGCCTGCGCCGACGTTTCGATGTCAACGATACCGCCTGCGTGGAGAGTCGCCGCCGTCGTCGCCAGAATGGCAAGCGCGACCAGGTTGGACAATCCCATGCCCGCAAGCGTGTCGACCTGGATACGGCGCAGCGCCTTGGGACCCTGTTCAGGTGCATCGAATAGATCGAGTCGCCGGGGATGCACGTGCATGTCCTCGACTTCCTCATCGGATTGCCAGAAGAACAGGTAGGGGCTGATTGTCGTGCCAAACACTGCCACGACGGCAGTGAGATACGCCGATGTCCACACGGGCCGCGGCAGGAACATGTTGCTCGCGAGTTGGCCCCAGTTAACGTGCGCCACCGCCAGCACGGCGAAATACGCAAACAGCGACAACGTGAACCACTTCAGCACCGCCACATAACGTGTGTATTGCAGCAGCAGTTGCATGGCGACGCAGATCACCGAGAACAGCAGCACGTAGAGCCACTTGGGACCGGGCAGCAACAGCGCGAGGGCATCGGCCATGGCGCCCAGGTCCGCCCCCAGATTGACAATATTCGCAATCAGCAGAAGCGCAACGACCCACTGCAGCAGCCAGGTTGAATAGTGCAGACGCAATACACCTGCTATGCCGTGTCCAGTGGTGCGCCCGATGCGTGCGCTGATCATCTGGATGGCGACCATCAGCGGGTAGCTGAACAACAG
This sequence comes from Caballeronia sp., assembly GCF_028292365.1. Taxonomy (GTDB): domain Bacteria; phylum Pseudomonadota; class Gammaproteobacteria; order Burkholderiales; family Burkholderiaceae; genus Caballeronia. The sequence goes on along the minus strand of NZ_JAQGMM010000202.1, from coordinate 9,889 downwards.
CGTCCACGACAGTCCGTAGCCGAAGGCCGCGCCCACCTGACTATAGGTCGCGATGCCGCTAGGGTCGTCGTCGGAGGCGCCCGTGATCAGGCCGGGGCCCAGCACGCCGAGCAAATGCGGTTTGGTGGGGCCAATCACCGGATCGCGGCCCTCTGCATCGTATTCCTGGGAAGGCTCGTCCATGATGGCGTGGTGGTATCAGAAGGAGGGGGAGGAGCCGGGTTCATTGCGCGGGCGCGGCTTTTTTGAAGATCTGCCGGCGGCGATGCTTCCTGCGGAAAGCTCCACGATCTCCGACGTGATCTCCTCTTGTCTCAGCCGGCGATAGTCACCGGTCAATGCTTCGAGCTTGTCATGGACGTTCGTGCGCGCAGCGATCATCGCCCGCATGCGCGCTTCGTTTTCGGCGGCGAACGACAGCATGATGGCCTCGCAAAGCTGCGCGAAGATGTATTCCTCCGCGAGCTGCGATAACAGCTGCTGCGGCGCGAGGTTGATGAGCGGCGGGTTGCGGCGCGCGGTTGCAGGAGACGCTGCCGAAAAGCGCCCGTAATCGAACGGCAGTAAAGTCTGCTCGACGGTCTGGACGGAAGCGGTTGGGTTTGGCGTTGCGTGAACCACGCTCACGCGAGTCGTCCGCCCGGCGACCAGGCGCTGGAACAGGACGCCGGTGAGGCGATCGGCGAGTGCGGGCACTTCGTCGGCATGAGTGACCATGGGTGCAGACCAGCCGACGTTCAACCCGCGTTCCGTCGCCGCCACGATCCCACGGTCGCCAAGCAGCAAGTATTCCGTCGAGGAAGCGCGCGTGGTCCCGGTACTCGATGCAAGTGCTGCATCGATCACATGCTCGTTATATGTGCCGACAAAACCCTGTTCCGCGCACAGGACGATCACCATGCCCGCATCCTGCTTTCCGCGCGCGTTCGCGGTTTCGTGCGACGCGTGATCGTCGATAAGCAGTACCGCGTCGCCGATCGCCTCGCTGACTATCCGCGCACAGGCCCGAATGCCATCCAGACGGCTACGCGCTTCACGCGAGCGTGCTGCAGCAATACCCCGCATTGCACCGACCACCGATTCAAGCCCATGTACGCCATTCATGCGCGCCTGTACTTCGCTGAGTTTATTGCTCATGTCGAAGCGGCCTCGGGTTTGGTTTCTTGCATGGGCCCGGCTTCAGGCGCTGCGCTTACTTGCAATCCAAGATCGCGTACCGCCGCTATCAGTCCGGTTAACGTGGCCTCGTCGAGCGTGCCCGTTGCAACCAGCGCAGCGCTCGCGCCAGGGCCGCCGTGCGCGTCCAGATGTGCTGCGAGACGGCCACGAACCGTCGCAATGCAGCCGATCGGCTCCTCGTCGAACACGCCGTCGGCGAGCGCGGCCAGCAGCGCGATTTCGTCAACGGGGCGAAGCGGCGCAAAACGCGGCTGCGTGATCAACGCGCGAATGCGCTGGCCACGATCCACTTGGCGCTTGACCCGTGGCTCCATCGCGCCGCCAAAGCGCGTGAACATTTCAAGTTCCAGAAACTGCGAATAATCGAGCCGCAAGCGCCCGGATACTTTGCGTAGCGCAGGCAATTGCGCCTTGCCGCCGACCCGGCTCACGCTCAGGCCGACGTCCACGGCAGGCCGCTGGTTGGCGGCGAACAGCGCGGCGTCGAGCATGATCTGCCCGTCGGTAATCGAGATCAGGTTGGTGGGAATATAAGCCGACAGATTGCCGGCATCGGTCTCCGCAATCGGCAACGCAGTGAGGGATCCGCCGCCGAGTTCCTTGGACAGTTTCGCCGCGCGCTCCAGCAATCGCGCATGCAAATAGAAGATATCGCCGGGATACGCTTCGCGGCCGGGCGGTTCGCGTGTGAGCAACGCCAGTTCGCGATGCGTCGCGGCATGCTTGCTCAGGTCGTCGATCACGATGAGCGCATGTTGCCCGCGGTCACGAAAATATTCGGCGATGGACATACCGCTGAACGGCGCGATCCATTGCAAACCCGGGGATGCTGCCGCCGACGCGATCACGAATACGCATCGCTCGGGCGCGCCGTGACGGCGCACGGCATCGATCACGCGCTGCACGGCGGTCGCACGCTGACCGATCGCCACATACACGCAGATCATGTCGGTGTGCTTCTGATTCACGATTGTGTCGATGGCAATCGAGGTCTTGCCGGTCGCCCGGTCGCCAATGATCAACTCGCGCTGACCGCGCCCGATTGCAAACAACGCGTCGATCAGCAGGATGCCGGTGGCGACCGGTTGCGCGACCAGATCCCGGTCGATGATGGAAGGCGCCGGCCGCTCGATCGGCAAATGCATTTCAGCCGATACGGGTTCGTCGTTGTCGAGTGGCCGGCCGAGCGGATCGACCACTCGCCCGAGCAGTCCGGGACCGACCGGCACTTCCACCACTCGGCCCGTTCCGGTGACGCGCGAGCCAGCGGAGATCGCATCGCCGTCATCGAGCAGGACCGCGCCGATAGCATCGGCGTCCAGCGTCAGGGCAAAGCCGAACCGGCCGCCTTCGAAGCGCAGCAGCTCGTTCAGGCGCACATCGGGCAGGCCCGAGACGGAAGCAATGCCGTCTGACACGTGTTCAACGCGTCCGACAGTTTCCGCCTGCGGTGCAAACTGAACGCGGGCGAGGGCGGCGCGGCTGCTGGCGAGCCAGTCGTTGCTTCCTTTGCCTCCTTTGCCTCCTTCGCCTCCCGTGGCGAGGTCGCTTTCGATGGGTGTCATGCGCTGAGGAGCTCCGCTTTCAGGCCGGCGAGATCATGCCGAAAACTGTTGCGCACGAGTGCGTGCGGCGCTTCCAGTTCGAGCCCCGCAATCACGGCAGGATCGACCGTGACCTGAACCTGCAGCGGATGTCCCAACGCCTGCGTGAACGCGGTTTGACATGCCACCAGTTCATCGTCGGTGAGGGCGCGAGGCACGATCAGGTGCACCGGCTCATCGTCGCCGGTCAGTTGTGCCCGTGTAGCCTCCGGCAGCGCGGCGAGCTCGCGCGCCAGTCCATCGATAAATCCCGCGATCCGCGCCTCGGCGGGCAGGCGATCGAGTAGCCGTGCGGTGACATCGAGTGCGAATTGCGACGCGCGATCGGAGTCGGCTGAAGCGGCCTCGCGCCGGCTGGCGTCGATGGCGGTTTGCGCGGCCGTGCGCATCTGGTCAGTCTCGGTGCGGGCCGCGTTCTCCAGCGATGTCTTGAGCTGCGCGGCTTCGGCCGTTGCCGCGTCGAGCAGATGCGCGCGTTGCGCGGCAAGTTCAGCACTCTCAGCGGTGGCCTTCTGCTGTTCAACAATGGCCGCGGCTTTGGCTGCGGCGGCATCGGCCATTAGCGCCGCGGCTGCATGCTGGCGCTCCGCCACGATTTTTGCTACTGGCCGAAACAGAAAGCGCGCCAGCAACCAGACGAGCACAAGCGCGTTCACGGTCTGCAGCAGGAGAGTCCACCAGTCGATGTGCATGATCAGTGCGCGCTCACTTGACGAACGGATTGGCGAACAGCACGAGCAGGGCGATGACCAGACAGTAGATCGCCATGGTCTCGATCATCGCCAGGCCAACGAAGAGCGTGCGCGAGATCGTGCCGGCGGATTCCGGCTGTCGAGCGAGCGCGTCCATGGCGGCGGCGACCGCGCGGCCTTCGCCAAGCGCGGGCCCGATTGCGCCGAACGAGACCGCAAGCGCTGCGGCGAGAATGCTCACTACCTGGATCAGATTGTTCATTGCTGGCTTGCCTCTTTGCTGGAAGTCTTTGTGGAGTTTTCGGCTAGCGCGGCGCCAATGAAGACCATCGCGAGAACCGTGAAGATGTACGCCTGCACTGCGCCGGTCAGGAGGTCGAGCGCCATCAGCGGGATGGGGACGAGCAGCCCCGCGAGTGACAGCACGATGCCCACCACGAAGACGCCGCTCATTACATTCCCGAACAGACGTACGACCAGCGAGAAGGTCCGCGTGATCTGCTCGACCACGTTGAGCGGGATCATGATCCAGGTGGGTTCTGCAAACGTGGCGAGATAACGGCCCAGGCCGCGCGTGCGGATGCCGTAGAAAATGGTCGCGCAGAACACGATCAGGGCGAGCGCGGCGTCGGTTTCCACGTGAGCGGTCGGAGGTTCGACACCGGGCAGGAGTGAAGACCAGTTGCTCACCAGGATAAACAGAAAGAGCGTGCCTACCAGAGAACGATAACGCTCGGGCTCGGCTTGCATGGTGTCGCGAATCTGGTCGTCTATGGTGCTGACCACCAGTTCGAGCACCGTCTGCATTTTCGATGGCGTGAGCGACAAGCGGCGCGTGTACCAAGCGGCGCCGCCGGCTAGCAGGACCATGATGACCCACGTTGCTACTACCGGCGCCGATACATTGATCGGCCCGATATGGAACAGCGTGGCAGTGACGAGAGGCGAGGCAATCATGGCGTGCTGACCTGTACTCGTCGCAGGACGACGCTGCGCGCCAACAACAAACCGGCCGCGCCGCATAACAGCGGCCACACGCCAAGTTTAGCCAGGATGCCGAACAGAACGACCACACCTGCGAGACGTAAAAGTTGCAGAGCGATGGCCTTCGCCGGCGTGCCGGAGATCAGCAGCCGGACGTTCCAGCGCAAGGTCGAGAAGTGGATTGCACCGGCCACAAGGCCGACACTCACACCAAATCCGATCTGGGCTGCGAGCGGTAAGTGATAAGTCATTGCCGATCTCCCCGGGTTTGCCGATGCATCCATTTCCATGCAGACCACAATCCAACGGCCGCACCGGCCATGAGCAGGGGCGCCGAGAAAAACACGCCGGTGTTGAAGTGCCGGTCGAGCCAATGGCCAATGACGAGCCCAAGCAGAGTCGGCACGACGATGGTCCAGCCGAGGATGCCAATCTGACCGAGACGGACGCCGAGCGATGGTTCCGGCTCTTCCAGCGCCCCGCGTTTGCGCTGCGCGGCTTGCCGGGCAGCATGCGCCATGCGGTCGTCATCGTCGTGCTTGGGATCGATATCGTCAGGCGAGGGTTGAGTCACGGTCCTGCTCCGTCCGCCGGTCCCGGGCTCGGGCGCAGATACCGCAGCAACTGGCGCACGGCTTGCGCATGAAGTCGGGTTTCGTCGACGCGAGCACGCCGCACCGCGTCTAGCTGCGCCGCTCGTGCGGCATCGACTTGTGCCTCGAGTACCTCGAGCGATATACCGTTCGTGCCCATCACACCTTCGCGGCATGCAATCGATACTTCATGTCCGCCTGATACGCGCAGCACACCTTCCTTCACTGCGCAAAATTGTTCGATACCGTCAGCCTCGTGCCAACGGAGTACGGACGGTGCAAGCACGGTCAGGAATGCCGCATGGCCGGGCAGAATGCCGAAGCTGCCCGTAGTGTCTTCAGCACGCAGCGCGGCTACCTCCGTGCTGTCGAACAGCACGCGCGCCGGTGTGGCGATAGTCAGATGCAAGAGCGCACTCATGATTCGACGTGCTCCGCCGCAGGTTCGGCCTTAGCCGCAGTCGCCGTTGACGAGGCGGCTTCCCGGGCGCGGGCTTCATCGAGTGTGCCGATCATGTAGAGCGAGCTTTCTTGCCAGTTGTCGCAATCGCCGGCGAGGATCGCCTTGCAGCCGGCAATCGTATCGGCGACCGCCACCGAGCGGCCGGGCACACCCGTGAACGCCTCCGTGACGGTGAACGGTTGGCTCAGAAAGCGCTGCAAGCGGCGAGCCCGTCCAACGATGCGACGATCGTCCACGCCCAGTTCCTCAACGCCGAGCAACGAGATCACGTCCTGCAATTCCCGATAATGTTCGATGGTCTTGCGCACCTCGATGGCGACCGCCGCGTGCTCATGGCCGACGAAAGCCGGGTCCAGCAGGATGGACGACGAAGCGATCGGGTCGATGGCGGGATACATGCCCTCGGCGGCCATCGAACGCGACAGCACGATCATGCTGTCCACATGCGCCGCGATGGTCGTCACGGCCGGATCGGTGAAGTCATCCGCCGGGACATAGACGGCCTCGATCGCGGTCACCGACACGCCGCCGACCGACACAATGCGTTCCTGCAGCGCGGCCACTTCGCTTGCGAGCGTCGGCTGGTAGCCAACCCGCGAGGGCAGCCGTCCGAGCAGGCCTGAGACTTCAGCGCCTGCCTGGACAAACCGGAAGACGTTGTCCATCAGCAGGAGCACGTTCTGGTGACGTTCGTCGCGAAAATATTCGGCGACGGTGAGCGCAGTCAGCGGCACCCTCCAGCGTGCGCCGGGGGGTTCGTTCATCTGGCCGTAGACCAATACCGTACGCGGCAGCACGCCGGAGTTACGCATGTCGAGCAGCATCTCGTGGCCTTCCCTCGAACGCTCGCCGACCCCGGCGAAGACCGAGATGCCTTTATAGCGTTCGACCATTGCGTGGATGAGCTCCATCACGAGCACGGTCTTGCCGACCCCGGCGCCGCCGAAGGTGGCGGCCTTTCCCCCCTGCGCAAGCGGGGTCAACAAGTCGATGACCTTGATCCCGGTCCAGAAGATCTCGGTGGCCGCGCTCTGCGATGCAAAGGGTGGCGGGGCACGATGAATCGGGCGGCGCGGGACATCGTCGGCGAAGGGTACGCCGCGGTCTCCGGGCGTACCGGTGACATCGATCAGACGTCCCAACATGGCTTCACCTACCGGCACAAGAATTGGCCCGCCAGAGGCACGCACGGCGGTACCGCGATTCAGCCCGTCAGTGGATTGCAGTGCCAGCGCGCGCACCGTGTATTCGTCCAGATGAGCCTGCACTTCCGCGATGATCGGCGGACCACGATCGGTGAAGATGGAAAGCGATTCTTCGATGAGCGGTAACGCAGCGTGGTCGAACGCGACATCAACGATCGCGCCCCGCACCGCTACTACGCGACCCTGTCGGCCGTCGACCGGACTCGCGTTCTCCACTCCGTCCGTCGAGGGATGGTTTTCGGTAGAGGCAGCTGCGGGTCGAGTGTTCAATTTGATTCCTTCAGACAGGCTGCATTCTCGCCACCGAAACGGAGGAGGAGCATGCGTCCGGTGACTTGCCGTGACAGTGCTGCCGGCGCGAGGGACCGCCAAAGAACGGCGCGGACTCGAGTCAACTTTATCGTCTAAGGGGTGGAAACCCTTGATCTTTATCAACCGTTGACGAGGCGCAATCGCGGCAATTCCGTGCGCCCGAACCAGCCGCTTTTTCGGCCGCGAAGGCCGCACGGCAGTTCAACCTTGCAACGGCGGCGCGAAAGACTTTCGCGCCGCCGTCACCCGTCGATCAGCTTCGTTGAAGGTTCCCCGCTGAATCAACCGATATCGACCCGCCAATCGCCGCGCCGGCTATCCCCACAGGCAGTACGCTGCGCCCATGCATCTCGTTGATGATTTCGGCGGCGGACAGATAGAACGCCAGCGCGGCTGTGACGAGACCGCAATAGCCACCCGCGTGATGCAGCCATACGAGACCGGTCCATTCGCTTGCGGCCAGCACGAAGAAGGTGATCCAAAGGACGAAGAACACCAGTTGCAGCGCGCGCGCCGAGCGCCATGTCGCGACCCACATATACAACGTGAATACGCCCCACAGGAACAGGTACCAGCCAATAAAGGCGGCCGGAACCTTGTCATGCAGGAACAGCACGAAAAGCGCGAGCGACCACCAGAACGCGCCATAGCTGAGGAACGCGGTGGCGCCGAACGTGTTGCCGCGCGGTATCTCCATGAGTCCGGCTAATGCCTGCGCTGTGCCGCCGAAAGTGAAGGCGACGGCGAGCACCATGCCCATTGAATCGCTTGTGAACCAGCCAGCGTTGATCATGCTGAGCAGCCAGGTTGTCAACGCAAATCCGGCGAGCCCGAGGGACGCGGGGTTGGGTGTCTTGAAGTTCATGATAAGTCTCCTGAAGGAAACAAAATCTGTCGCGCAGTAGTCCGGATTAATCAACAGCCGCGCGACGCATGCATAGGGTTGAGCGTTCTCGATATGCGATCTTTAAGCGCTCGCTAAGCCGGGTCGGCAAACTGCGAAATCACTTGCGGATTTTCGACGGTGGACGTGTCTTGCGAGATTGCTTCGCCCTTCGCGACCGAGCGCAACATCCGGCGCACGACCTTGCCGGAACGCGTTTTCGGCATCGCGTCGCCGAAACGGATCTCCTTCGGTTTTGCAATCGGACCGATCTCCTTGCCGACCCACGCGCGTAATTCATCGGCTATGCGCTTCACGTCGGTACCGGTAGGACGCGGACCTTTCAGCACGACGAATGCGACGATCGCTTCCCCGAAGGTTTCATCGGGGCGACCAACGACTGCCGCTTCGGCAACCAACGGACAGGCCGCGAGCGCTGACTCTATTTCCATCGTCCCCATACGGTGACCCGATACATTGAGCACATCGTCAACACGGCCGGTGATCGTGAAATAACCTGTGTCGGCGTCGCGAATCGCGCCATCTCCGGCGAGGTACAGGTTACCTCCCAGTTCGCCGGGGTAATAGCCCTTGCGAAAGCGCTCCGGGTTGCCCCAGACAGTGCGGATCATCGACGGCCACGGTTTTCTGATGACCAGCACGCCACCTTGCCCGTTCGGAACTTCGTTGCCGGTTTCATCGACGATCGCGGCATCTATGCCGGGCAGCGGCAGCGTGCAGGAACCGGCAACAAGCGGGGTAACGCCCGGCAACGGCGTGATCATGTGACCGCCTGTTTCGGTCTGCCAGAACGTGTCGAGTACAGGGCACTTGCCACCACCGACATGCTCCGAGTACCAGTTCCATGCGCTCGGATTGATGGGTTCACCGACCGTACCGAGGATGCGCAACGTGCTCAGGTCATAGCTTGCCGGATGCACCGCGCGATCCGCTTCAGCACTCTTGATGAGAGACCGGATAGCCGTTGGCGCCGTGTAGAAAATCGTCGCCTTGTGGCGCTCGATCATGTCCCAGAAGCGGCCAGCGTTCGGGTACGTGGGCACGCCTTCGAAGATAACCTGGGTTGCGCCGACGGCGGTCGGCCCGTAGCAGATGTACGTATGCCCCGTGATCCAGCCGATATCGGCGGTACACCAGAAGACATCGTGGGGCTTGATATCGAAGGTCCACTTCATGGTGACCGCGGCCCACAGCAGATACCCTCCGGTGCTGTGTTGCACGCCTTTGGGTGCACCGGTCGACCCTGAGGTATACAACACGAACAGTGGATGCTCGGCGCCGACCCATTCGGGCTCGCAGGTGTCCGGCTGCGCTTGCTCCAGCTCATGCAACCATGCGTCGCGGCCGCCGATCCACGGAATCCGGCCGCCCGTGCGCCGGTAGATGACGACGGTCTTGACCGCGTCGGTGCCGCCCATTGCAAGCGCCTCGTCCACAATGCTTTTCAGCGGCAGCGTCTTGCCGGCGCGAACCTGCTCATCCGCGGTAAGGATTGCAACCGCGCCAACATTCGTGATGCGCTCATGCAGCGACTTCGCGGAAAAGCCACCGAATACGACGCAATGCGGTGCGCCAATGCGTGCGCAAGCCTGCATCGCGACAACGCCTTCGACTGACATCGGCAGATAGATGACTACGCGGTCGCCTTTCTTTACACCGCGTGCCCGCAGTGCATTCGCGAGCCGGCATACGCGGTGATACAACGCCTGATATGTGACGGTCGCGACCTTGCCGTCGTCGGACTCGAAGATGATTGCGGTCTTGTTCGCATTGCCGCTGGCCAGATTGCGATCGAGGCAGTTGTACGACGCATTCAGTTCGCCGTCTTCGAACCACTTGTAAAACGGCGCATCCTGGTCGTTGAGAATCTGCGTGAAAGGACGGCGCCAGCTCAGATGCTCGCGCGCAAGACGTGCCCAGAAAGCTTCGTGATCTTGCGCGGCCTCAGCCACG
>NZ_JAQGMM010000184.1 GCF_028292365.1 Caballeronia sp. | reverse complement strand
ACGGCCCGCGTGACGTCTTCCTGACGGGTGATGATCATCGCTTGTCTCCACTGTGCGCGATGCATGTTGAGCGCATCGCGCTTGCTGTTTCGCGAATCATGCGCGATCAGGAGGAATATCGTCCAATACCATTTTTTCGAATTCCGATACCATTCCGGTATTGAGTTTGAACGTGGGAGCGGCAATGGATTTGAAGCAGATGAGGCAGTTTCTGGCACTCGCCGAGGAGTTGAATTTCGGACGCGCCGCCGAACGCCTGCACATGGCGCAGCCACCGCTTACGCGCAGCATCCGCGCGTTGGAGGAGGAACTGGGCGCGCCATTATTCGTGCGCACACCGAAGGGGGCGGAGCTGACGCAAGCGGGTCAGGCGTTGCTTGACGAGGTGCCGAACGTTCTTGCGCTGGCTCGCCGTGCGGAGGAGCAGGCCCAGCTCGCGGGTCGGGGATATGTCGGCCGGCTGGATGTCGGCATTTTCAGTTCGGGCATTTTGAACGTGATTCCGCGTCTGCTTGCGCAGTTTCATACCGATCGGCCCGATGTAAAGATTGGCTTGCACAACATGTCGAAGGCCGATCAGATCGCGGCCTTGCGCGAGCGCCGTATCACGATCGGGTTTAACCGGCTGGTACCCGATGAAGCGGATATAGCAGTGGAATGGGTTCAACGTGAGCCGTTCCTGGTCGCGCTTTATGAAGGTCATCCGCTATGCGTGAAGAAGTCAATCACGCTTCGCGACCTGGACAATGAACGGATGATTCTTTATCCGAACGCGCCGGTGCATGGACTTGCACAGGAAGTCACCGCGGCGTTCCGGGCAGAAGGCGTGCGGTTACGGGTGGAGCAGGAAGTCGAGGACGTGGTGACGTGTATTGCGCTGGTCGCGAGCCGCTTTGGTGTCTGCGTCACGACTGAATCCGCGGCGAACCTACGCTTGCCGGGAGTGGTTTATCGACCGCTCAGGTCCAGGCAGCTTCGCAATATCGAACTGAGCTGTTTGTATCGGCGGGGAGATAACTCGCCGATCTTGCATGCGGTGCTTGAGTTGATAAGGACGTCGAGGGGCAAGTTTCGGTCGCAATAGGACCGGGGTTTGTCGCTCGCGCTTCCAAGTGGTTATGAGGGGTCATGCCGCCAGCGGGAGCAATACTCAAGCCTCCCGCGCCTTGCCAAGAGCAATCAAATTCCCTTCCCCGAACCCGTGATCGCCACGCCTCTCAACGATTTCGAAAAACATATCGCCGCGATCGCGTTGAATAAAGGTCTGCAGGAAGAGCCGCGCGGTCCCGTCTGCGGCAATCGTCCCATCCACCAGGATGCCCCTCGAACGAAGCGCTTCAACGTCCAGTCCATGCCCGGGTAAACGTTCATCGAGTTGCTCGTAATACCGTGCCGGCGGCTGCACGAAACGAATGCCTCGCGACCGCAGGGTATCTACAGATGAAAAAATATTCTTCGCGACCAGCGCTATATGCTGGACCCCCTCACCCGTGTGATCGGGCAGATAGTCCTGCATCAGGCTCGTGCGGTACGTCCCTTCCTCATAAACAGGAATGCTCAACGTCTGGCAAGGCGACACGATCACCGGCAGATCCTGCGCCACCTTCCAGTCCGGATGCACTGCATGGATCTCCTTGAAATGAAGGACCTGCAGATAAAACTCGAGCCAGTCCGCCAGCCGCCCCGCACCCACCGTCTGCGTGAAATGGTCGACCTTGCTCAAACCCGCATCGTTGGAATGGAGCGCCGCACGCGTTTCCTGCGGGTCGAGCCAGGCGAAATCAATATCGTAAATTGACCGTGCCTTGTCGCTTGGCTCTTTCCGGCCTTCCCAATGGTCCACAAAGTAAATATGTGAATCTCCAATGCCCTGGATCGCGGGTATCAACAATTCGTTCGGCCCGATACGCTCGCCCTCGAAATCCCACGCCCCGAATTCGACGGCACGCTCGTGCGAAGTCTCAGCATCGAACACTCTTAGCCCGATCGCGCAGATGCCCACCCCATGATTTACCGCGAACCGCGCCGCAAACGAATCGTCGTCGGCGTTGATAAGGAAATTCATGCTGCCCTGACGAAACAGGGTGACGTCCTTGCTGACATGGCGCGCCACTTGCGTAAAGCCAAGCTGCTCGAAAAGCGTCCGCAACCGCGCCGGGTCCGGGCTCGAAAATTCCACGAATTCAAGCCCGGCGACGCCCAGCGGATTGTCGCTGTCCTGCAGGGATTGCGCCGAGGCAGCGCCAGGCAGGGAAGCATCGTTGGTCATCGAAATCACCTCTGAGAAAGTCCGGTCCGTCTCTGTCTGTGCACCCTTGCGTCAGTCTTCACAGCCCGCTTGGCGGGCCATCTGCGCTGACGCCGAGACAGATTATCGTCTCTGGTATCAAAGCGTCAAACTGTCCAGCACTTTTCTCATGCCAGCAGACCGCCGGCTCGGTCACGTCGCCCCATCACTGCTCTTGATGGCGTCGCTGGGCATGGGCCGCGAGACGAACCGGCGCGTTCACCGCACCATAACCGTCGTAGCCGCCCTTGCGTTGCACGACCTCCAGGAAAAACCGCTCCGCGAATTGCTCCGTATAAACCTGGAAAAACTCGCCGCCCGCGTTGTCGCGGTCATACAGGATGCCGCCTTCACGCATGTGTGCGATCTGGGCCAGCTCGAAATCGTAGCGCGCCTCGAGATCGTCGTAATAGTTGCGCGGAATATGCAGGAGCGGCACACCCCGCTCGCGCAGTTCCGCGACGGCCGCGAAAATGTCGCCGGTCGCAAATGCAACGTGATTCAGCCCGGAACCGCGATAGGTCGATAGCGACTCCACAACGGCCGTATGCCGGTCCGCCGACGCGTTGAGCACGATCCGCACGGAACCGTCCCGGCTGCGCACTGCGCGGCTTCTCACGAGCCCGTAGGGGTCCGGTAACAGGACCGACGGCTCGGCATCGAAACCAAACGTTGCCTTGAAGAAAAGCACCCACGTATCTAAAGTATCGGCGGGCAGGTTCAGGCACACGTGGTCAATACAGCGAAGGGTATCGGCTCGGTCCTGCTTGCCGGTATCGGTCAGGTTGAAGTCGGTTTCGTAGAGCGTGGGCTCGCCCGGCGCCTCGTCGACGAAATACTGCAAGCTGTTGTCGGGTGCCTGCACGCCCGGCACCACGCGCTCGTTGGGACCCACCTTGCCCGAAAAAGGCGCATAGCCAAAAGCGGCCGCGCGCTCGAAGGCTTGGGCGGCGTTATCAACACGATACGCCGACGCGCACACCGACAAGCCATGTGCCTGGTGAAACGCGCTCGCGAAGGAATCTGTTTCACCGTTCAGCAGAATGCACGCGTCGCCCTGGGCGTACAGCGTGACATCCTTTGAACGATGCCGGCCAGCCGCACGAAATCCCAAACGCTCGAGCCATTGGGCAAGCGTTGAACCACTGGCTGGATCGACAGCGAATTCGAGGAACTGAAAACCAGTGTGCGCGGGCGCAGCGGGCGGATGGAACAATGTCTCATCAGACGTAGCCCTCAAAGCGCCGGCGCATTGCTCTTCCAAAAATAGCAACGACCGATAACCATCGACCGCCGTCGCTGCGTTCGGCGCCGCGCGGAAGCCGTCGTTGAAAATCTCCAATGACAGCGGCCCAGCGTATCCCGATGCCAGCACCTGACGCGTGAAACCAGCTACGTCGAGATCGCCTTGCCCCGGGAAACAACGGTAATGCCGGCTCCATTCGAGCACACTCATTGCCATCTTCGGCGCGTCCGCGATCTGCACGAACGCGATCCGGTCTGCTGGAATGCGAGCGATCTCATCGACAGAATCGCCGATGGAAAGCGTATGAAAGCTGTCAAGAATCAAACCGAGGTTCGGATGATCGAGCGTGTCGACTAGCTGCCACGCATGTTTGTACGAGTTGACGTGCCGCCCCCAGGCGAGCGCCTCGTAGCCCGCCATCACGCCTTCCGAGCGCGCGAGGTCGGCGAACTGACCGAGCTGATCGACGATCAGTGCATCACCACCCATCGAATCCGCCGATGCATTGCTGCACACCAGCACGCGATCCGTGCCGAGTTCATGCATCAGTTCGAACTTGCGCCGCGCGCGTTCAAGGTTGCGGACCAGTCGCGCAGGCGATACCCCCTCGAAGTCGCGGAAGGGCTGGAACAGCATGATCTGCAAGCCGAGGTCCGCACAGATGCGCCTGACATCGGCGGGTGAGCCATCGAAATACAGTAAGTCGTTTTCGAAAATTTCCACGCCGTCGAACCCGGCGCGGCTGATGGCCTTGAGCTTCTCGACCAGCGTACCGCTGATTGAGACGGTGGCAATTGAACGTAGCATCGTAAGTTCTCTTTCAACAGGCAGGCCACCGCTAACATGCGAGGCACCGCCGTATTCCTGTCGCTATATCGGTTGCCGGCGAGAGACTAAAGCGCCGGTAAATGCAGCATTTCCCGCGCCTGTGCCGCAGTTGCAACCGGACGACCATACTCACCGCACAGCGCAGCCACGCGGCTCACCAGTTGCGCGTTGCTCGTGGCAAGCGTGTCCTTGTCCCAGCGAATGTTGTCTTCAAGACCGGTACGGCAATGACCGCCCAGTTCAAGCGTCCAGTGGTTCACTTCAAGCTGATGCCGGCCGATGCCCGCGGCAGTCCAGGTTGCATCGGGTAGCTCAGCATGCAGCCGCTCGACTTCAAACGCGAGGATTTCGCGCTTGGCGGGTAATGCGTTCTTCACACCCATCACGAACTGGACATGAACCGGAGACGCCAGCAGCCCCTGCGCGACCAGATCGACGGTGCTGTAGAGCATGGCGAGATCGAAGATTTCTATCTCGGGTTTGACGCCGTGATCGAGCATCGATTTCGCAAGCGAGCGTACGAAGTCCGGCGGGTTCTCGTAGACCGTGGTCGGAAAGTTGACCGATCCCGTAGCGAGCGAAGCCATGTCCGGCGCCAAGTCGAGCATTGCGCCGCGCTGCTCGAAAGAGCGCCCGCGCCCACCCGTCGAGAACTGGATGATGATGTCCGGGCAATGTTGCCGGATGCCGTCCTGAAGCGCTTCGAAACGCGAGCGGTCCGAGCTCGAATTCTCCTGCTCGTCGCGCACATGCAGATGCACAAGCGATGCGCCCGCTTCGTACGCCGCGTGAGTGCTCTCGACCTGCTCGCTGATCGAAATAGGCACCGCCGGATTATCCTTCTTGCGCGGCACGGAGCCCGTGATTGCAACCGAGATGATGCAGGGATCAGTCATGATTTTCTTTCCATTGAATAAGGGGATGCGCGTCCATACGGAGAACCCGGCGCCTTGTGCTCACGTCCGCTTCATGCCGCCGGCAACCAGCACGGAAATCAGGCAGCCAATAGCCAGGTAAGCTGCTACCGGATGCCACGAACCACCCGCGAAGCTCACCAGCGCCACGGCGATGAACGGCGTGAAACCGCCGCCGACCACGCTCGCCACCTGATAACCCACGCCCGCGCCGCTGTATCGATACTCGGTGCCGAACAGTTCGGTGAACATCGGCTGCTGGACGCTCACCACCATGTCGTGCGCGATGTTCGCCAGCATCACCGAGAAGATCACGATCCAGACGGTCGAGCGGGCGTCGAGTGCGAGGAAGAACGGAATGGCGCTAAGCATGCCGACCACGGCGCCGATCATGTAGATACGACGGCGTCCAAAACGGTCGGCGAGAATCGCGAAACACGGAATGGTCAGGATGCTGAGCGCCCCTACAAGCAAGCCGATGTTCAGGAAGAACTGGCGCGGCATGCCGAGATTGGTCGTTGAATAGCTGAGTGCAAATGCGGTGACGATGTACATCGTGAAGAGCTCGGCGAGGCGCAGCGCGATGATCAGCAAGAATGCTTTCGGATGCTGGCGCAACGCTTCAAAGATCGGCAGGCGCCCGGTGCGCTGGCCCTTCTCTATCACCTTCTTTACGAACTCTTGCGACTCCTCCATGCTCGACCGTACCCACAGGCCGATAAGGACCAGCACGACGCTGAACACGAACGGGATGCGCCAGCCCCAGGTCTTGAAGGTGGCGTCGTCCATGGTCTGGCTGAGGATCGAGACAATGCCGGTTGCGAGCACCAGTCCCACGCCGTAACCGACCTGCACGCCGCTGCTGTAGAACGCCTTCTTTTTGCCCGGCGCGCTTTCCACTGCCATCAGCGCCGCACCGCCCCACTCGCCGCCGACCGCGAAGCCCTGGATGGCGCGCAAGGCAATGAGCAGGACCGGCGCCCACCACCCGATGGTCGCGAACGTGGGCAGCAAGCCAATCATCGCGGTTGAGAGACCCATCATCATCACGGTCAGCACAAGCATGCGCTTGCGGCCCAGCCGGTCGCCATAGTGGCCGAACACAAAGCCACCCAGCGGGCGAAACAAAAAGCCTACGCCGAAGGTCCCGAACGCTGCGAGGGTACCCATTGCAGGGCTGACTTTCGGGAAAAACTCGGTGTTGAAAACGATCGCGGCAATGATGCCGTAGAGCAGGAAGTCATACCAGTCGACCACTGCACCGACAAAACTGCCAAGCGCCGCCTTGCGTGCCCGGCTCTTATCCCGGTCGACGGTTGCAACGTCTGAAGGCTGGATAGCGATAGTCATTACGTTGTCTCTATGTGTATTGATATTGGGTTGCAGGACGTGTCCGGCAGGCAAAAGCTCGTGGTGCGTTGCGGTGAATGGAGCATAGGGCGCGGGCGTCGCCCGATCAATGCTTGCCGCGAAAATGAAAACGATTATCGAACGTCAATGTGCGATTAGCGATCGTTTTCGGGGTTAGCACTAGGCCGGGATGTCGCTGGCTTGCGGGTGTACCGCGGGGCCTGAGCGGCGACGCAGCGCGTCCGGGGTGATCAGGTCGAGCAGATATCCATCGTCCGAACGCACGGACCTGGCGAGCTCCGGATAACCGAAAAACTCGAGATAAAGCGGCGTTTGCTGAATCAGCATATCGAAGCCGGGTTCTGCAATCAGCCCCCGTGAGCGAGCCGCTCGCAACAACGGCGTGGGCTGGTTTTTCATCAGGATGTCGCATACGGCCGCGTCTGCTCGAATCGCGTCGACATCCACGGGAAGGGGATCGCTATCCTTCAAACCGAGTGGGGACGCATTGATGACCACGTCGTAATCGCGCGGATCATTAGTCGGCACATCGCTAGCCTCGATGTAGAAATCGCGCCTCAGCACGGCGGCTAGATGCTGCGCTTTACCGTGGTCAGGGTCGAAGAGCGCGAGCTCGGCCACACCGGCTGCTGCGAGCGCAGTCGCCACCGCCGATGCCGCACCGCCAGCGCCCAGCATGAGGACCCGGCGGCCCGCGTAAGCCAGTCCTGCGCGGTCCATCAAGCGGAGAAAACCCACGCCATCGAACAGGTCCCCTTCGAGTTCGCCATCCGGATTGCGCCGGACCGCATTGACCGCATTCGCGGCCAGCGCAGCGCGCGAACAGCGGTCCACCGTCGCCGCCGCTGCCACTTTGTGCGGAATGGAGAGCGACACGCCACCGACTGTGGGTGAGGCAAGCAGGCAACGCAACGTAGCCGCAAGATGGCCAGCGGTGACGCGCAGCGGCACCATCACGGCGTCGACTTCATGCCTCGAAAACACCGCGTTAAAGACCTCCGGCGCACGCACCTGATCCACTGGGTCGGCGATGCAATAAAAAATCCGGGTCGTGCCAGTGATTCTCATGATGGGCCCCTTCGTTCCATAAGCGAGTGGAACAAAGGATAAGGATTGCTCTTGCCAACACGAAGCAATGTTTCCGGAATCTGCGCGATAATCGCTCACACGTCACCACTGATCGCACGGAACGAGGGTTAATGCTTATGACCAAGCGACCGCCATTAGACAAGCGCGACTGGATCGCCGGACTTGAGAAAGGCCTGGCGGTGCTCGAGGCATTCGACAGCGAGCACGCCCGCATGACCCCCACGCAAGCAGGTGCTCGTACGGGCATGACCCGGACCGCGGCGCGCCGGCATTTGCTGACGCTGGAGAGTCTTGGTTATGTTGAAAGCGATGGCAAATTGTTTGGACTAACACCGCGCGTACTACGCGTTGGCTGGTCGTATTTCGATTCCGCACGCTTGCCGAAACTGGTGCAGCCGTATCTGCAACAACTGAGTGCGACACTCAACGAGTCGGTTTATATCAGTGTGCTCGATGAATGGGAGCTGGTCTTCATTGCACGCAACGGGACCTCGCGAGTCATGACCACGGGGTTCGTCCTGGGTGCCCGGGTCCCTGCGCCACTGACTTCTCCGGGAGTCGTGCTCCTCGCGTACAAGCCCGACGAGGAAGCCGTTCATGAGTGGTTGAACACGACCGTGCTGACGCCGTTTACGCCTCATACGCTGACGAACACGGCGCGTCTTGCGGAGAAAATCCGGCAAGCCCGGGCTGATGGATTTGCCGTCATCGAACAACAATTGCAGGTGGGCGTGCGAGGTATTGCGGTGCCCATGAAGGACCGGCATGGTGAGGTTGTCGCCGCGCTCAGCACGAACATGCCGATGGGCAGGGAGACCACGGAGGCGGCAATTAATCGGGTAGTGCACCACTTGCAGGAGACCGCATTGGCGATGCTGAATGTTCTTTAGTGGCGCGGCTTTTTGCGGCCAGAGCTCTTCACTCTCAAGCGGGTTTCGCTCGCGTCTTCGCCAGTACCATCGAAAGCCCGACACAGCCGACAAACAGCGCCGACACAATCGCAATGCTCACCTGATAAGCGTGCGCATAGTCCACAGCCGATGTCCCCGCGGACAACACCGAAAAGAAAGCCCCGCTGATAGCAGTCGCGCCGAATGCCGACCCGATCTGCAACATGGACGTGACCACACTCGATGCAAGCCCCGCCTGCGCCGGGCCAACTTCCCCGATCACGATCCGCACCACCGACGGCAGCACAATGCCATGCCCCATCCCGGCAAGCAGTAGCCCGGCATAAAACAGCGGCCCCGGTTCAACCCCGAGAAACAGCGCGCCCCCGGACGTCGAAAATCCGACAGCGAGCAATGCAAAGCCAATGACAAGGATACGGTTGCCAACTCGTCGCACGAGCAGCGGTGACAACAAGGGCCCAAGAATAGAGCCGGCGCCGAATGGAAAAATGGCGATGCCCGCGGCAAGCGGCGAAAAACGCAAACCATTCTGCAGATAGATACCGTAAGTCAGGAAAAAAACGCTGTCACAATAGAAGCAAAAGGCCAGTATCAATCCGATTGAAAAAACAGGATTCCTGAAGAGTTCAAGGTCAACAAGCGGGTCTCCGCCTTTCAGTTTCAACCGATATTCCAGCAACAGGAACACCGCTAGCACCGGCACGCTCGCCACTAATGCAATGAGCGTCCACGCCGGCCATCCTGCCTCGCGGCCCTGCGTCAATGGGTAAATGACCAGGCCCATGAACACGGACAAAAGCACTAGTCCCATTGCATCGATACCCGCGCTTCGTGCCGGACGATTTTCCGGCACGAAGCGCCATGCGCCGATTAAAGCCAGCAATCCGACCGGCAGGTTGATCAGGAAGATTGATTGCCAGCCCAGACCGAACGGACGCAGCGTGATCAGCGCCCCGCCGCCTATCTGCCCGACGACAGACGCAAAGCCATAGATGAATCCGTACAGGCTCATGACTTTCGTCTGCTGTTCCTTGGGGAACACCGTCCGGATTGTGGCAAGGATCTGCGGCACCATCACCGACGCCGACGCTCCCTGAAGCATTCGCCCAATCACCAGCACCCTGCCATCCGGCGCCCCCGCGCATAACGCCGAGGACACCACGAAACCCGCCATGCCGAGCATGAATATCCGCTTGCGTCCGAACATGTCGCCCAGCCGTCCGCCCGTCACCAGAAAGACAGCGAACGCAGCCGAATACACGGACACGATCAGTTGCAGCTCCGCCGAACTCGCGTGCAACCCTGAGCGAATGGCCGGCAGTGCAAGATTCACGATGAAGTAATCGAGCGGTGACAGGAACGCGCCCGTGAGCAGCACGAGCAAAGCCAACGCGCCGGTCCGGGTCGATGCCGAGTGCATGCCGATAGATGGGTCTTGCAAAATTTGATCTGATTTCATGACTATATAGTCAATAAATAGTGGGAAAAATGGGCAGCAATCGCCTGCACCAAAGGCGCAGTCCGTTGGCGCAATCCATGAAACGAGATCCGGAATTTATGACTTTATAGTCAATAAATCGGCAAAAAAAATCAGCTCAACGCACGCATGGCGACATCGACGGCCGCAGTCAACCGTTCCTCGTCATGCACGACCTTGCCGAGAACCCTCAGGCCCTGTGTCATGCACAGCAGAAAGTCACCCACGGCTTTTTCATTCAGCCCCGGATTGAAGACCCCTGCCGCTTGTCCGCGAATAACGGCCGCCGCGAGCAAGGTTGATATCCGCCGCATGATCGACTCTATCCGCAACGCCACGTCCGGATCGCCGGGGATCATCTCTAGTGCAGTATTCGTAATGAAACATCCGGGTATGCCGGTCAAAGCCGACACCACCCGCGCATGGTGAAGCAACGCTTCACGCAATGCGTCGTGAGGTGGAAGGCCCGAATTCAGCCGCTCGGACAATCTGGCTACCGCGCCTTCAGCGTAGTAATCCAGCGCGGCCAGCAACATGCCTCGCTTGTCGCCAAAAGCGCCGTAAAGACTACCGCGTAGAAGACCCGTTGCCTCGGTGAGATCGTCCAGCGAGGTCGAGTGATAACCGCGCGCCCAGAACACGCGACCGGCTGCCTCGGACACTAAAGCCACGTCGAACTCGCGCGGTCTGCCGCGCTGCATGGCCGAAGCCGTCTTTTTCGGACTGGAATAAGAACTCATGGGCTGAGTTTATGACTGTGTAGTCAATAAATCAAGCGCCTGTTTCGTGGGCTGTTCAGTGCTGTTGGCATGGAGACGGATAGAACCGCGTGGTTTTGATAACCTCTGCCGGGTCCTGACGCCTGATACTGCTTCGTCACGCACGGCCTTCGCCACCACCTGCTCGTTCAATCACACAACAATGAACCTCCGACACCTGCAAGCCTTTGTCGTCCTCGCGGAAGAACTCAACTTCAGTCGCGCGGCGGAGCGGCTGCACGTCGCGCAGCCGGCGCTAAGCCAGCAGATCCGCGCACTCGAAGCACGCATGGGCACGCAGTTGGTGGACCGCGGCAGCCGGCCGCTAAGACTCACGGAGGCGGGCAGCTATCTGTGTATTGAGGCGCGCCAGATCCTCGCTTCCTTCGATCAGGCCGCGCTTGGCACTCGAGAAATCGGTCTGGGCATGCGTGGCTGGCTAGGTATCGGCTTCACCCGATCGGCGATGTACAGCGTATTGCCACCTGCACTGAAGTCGTTTCATCGGGAATACCCCAAGGTCGAGCTGAAGCTCTTCGAAATGCTCACTGAAGAGCAAGCTGATGCACTGCATGAGACGCGCATTCATATCGGCATCGGCCGGCAGGTTCCCCCCATAGCGGGATGCACCACGTTGCCGCTGCTGCGCGAACGCGTGATGGTGGTACTTCCGCCGGACCACCCGCTTGCGGGCGAGAAGAAAGTACGGATCACGCAGCTTGCCGACACGCCTCTCGTGCTTTACCCAAAGCACTCGAATGCACAGTTCTCGCATTTTGTTGAATCGCTTTATCGCAATGCCGGTATTACGCCGCATATCGCGCATCGGGCTTACGAGATCCAGACAGCCATTGCGCTGGTTGCAGCGGGGTTGGGCGTGACGTTCGTGGGTGAATCGGTCGCGCGGCATGGACGCTCCGACGTGGTGTACCGGCGCCTGAGTGGTCCGCTGGCGTCGCAGACCACGACGCTGGCGGCAAGCTTTCGCAGCGACGACATCTCGCCTCATCTGCGCGCTTTTCTTACCTGTTTGTCGCCTACGGGGAAAGACTTTCCGCAAGATGCGCCGGAACTATAAGAAAATTATTATAAAAGGATAAAAACACGGTCTTGGACGTACGGCACGGCGCTTCGTACCATGACTCATCGAATCATGGGTTGCAGGAGGCGCCTACGCTACCGCTCACCTATGTTCATGGCATGGGCGATCGCTATGAAATCAACCGTGGGTACCCGCATCGCGCGAGATCACCGGACGTCGGAATAATGGTTTTCGGATAACGTCTACCACCGATTTTCAGTTGGCCTTCGGGCATCGCTTCCTTGCCCCTTGCTTACAGTTTCCTGTCACCATTCGATCGGCATTGGCCGATGCCGTTAGCAATGCTCAACAACCCGTCGGATAGCGCACAGGCTTTTCAAGCGCCCTTCGGACGGTGTACCGGCTGCATCGGCTGCGGCCTGAGACCGATTGAAGGCTGGCGGAACGCGTAAACGCCGGCCGCTGATCGGGCTTCTGAATTATCGTGGCGCCCCCGTAGTCACACCAAACCACAACGACGTCCGACCCTACGGGCGCTCTACAGCAGGAGACATTGATGATCGATCCGATCGAAAGCACCACCATGCGCCGAGTTTACAGCCGCCTCATGCCGTTGCTCTTCGCCATGATGTTCTTCAACTATCTCGACCGGATAAACATTGGCTTTGCCGCGCTCGACATGAACAAGCAGCTCGGCTTCAGCCCAGCCGTGTTCGGCTTCGCCGGCAGCATTTTCTTTTTCGGCTACATGCTCCTTGAAGTGCCCAGCAATCTGCTGCTGCATCGCGTTGGCGCGCGGCGCTGGATTGCCCGCATCCTGCTGACGTGGGGAGCGGTTGCCGCCGCGACCGCCTTTGTGTTCAACGAGTACAGCTTCTATGTGTTGCGCTTCCTGCTGGGCGTGATGGAGGCCGGGTTTCTTCCGGGCGTGGCGGTGTACCTGACGAAGTGGTTCCCGCAGCGTTATCGCGCGCGTGCGGTGGGGGGTTACATCATCGCGGGCTCGTTTTCCGCCGTGCTCGGGGGCCCGATCTCAACGGCGCTGATGACCTACGCGAATGGACCGCTGGGCCTGCAGGGATGGCAATGGATGTTCATCATGGAAGGCGTCCCGGCCATGCTCCTTGGCCTCCTGACGCTGCGCTTGATGACCGAGCGCCCCGCCGACGCCGAGTGGCTGACCGACGCGCAAAAGCAGTGGCTCGAGTCCACGCTGGCGAAAGAACGCGAGGCCCTGGGCGCCGACAAACATTTTCCGATGCTGCGCGTAGCCAGCGACATCCGGGTATGGAGCCTTGCTTGTTTATTCGGCTGCGCCCTCGTGGGTGTGTACGGCCTGTTCCTGTGGTTGCCGCAGATCGTCAAGAGCCTCGGCAACCTGAGCAACCTGGAGGTGGGTTTCCTGTCCGCCGCCCCGCCGCTTCTCGGTGTTCTCGGAACGCTGGTGATCAGTCGCAGTTCCGACCGGACAGGCGACCGGAAGAAGCATCTCGCGTTCGTGTACGGAATGAGCGCGCTCGCTATTGCGGGCAGCGCCTATGCGCCGAATCCGGTGATCGCCTATGTGCTCCTGTGCGTAACCGGGCTGTTCATCTATGCCGGCAACCCGCTGTTCTGGAGCCTCGCGTCTTCGTTCAGGACCGGCGCTGCCGGCGCCGCGACCATCGCGCTCATCAATACCGTCGCCCAGTTTGGCGGACTCGTCGGCCCCTGGAGCATCGGGCTCGTACGCGCCGCCACGGGCAACTTCAAGTTCGCGCTCCTGACGATCGCGGCTTTCCTGGTGGTAGCAACCATCATCGCGCTGGTCATGCGGGTCACGCCTTCGGAAGACGAGATCGACGCACTGCCGGCCGGCGACTCCCGTGCCGGCCACCTTCACTGAACCCTCACTGAACCTTGATCTGGAAACTCGCAATGATCATCGACTGTCACGGTCACTACACGACCTCCCCGCGCGAGCATGAAGCCTGGCGCGCCGCCCAGATAGCCGCGCTCAAAGACGGTACATCTCCCCCGCCACGTCCCGTCATCACAGATGATCAGATTCGCGACAGCATTGAATCAGGGCAATTGCGCATCCAGCGAGAGCGCGGCACGGATCTCACGATCTTTTCGCCACGGGCGGCAGGGATGGGTCATCACCTGGCCGGCGCCGATGCCAACGCGCACTGGTCGCAGGAAAGCAATGACCTGATTCATCGCGTCTGCCAGATGTTTCCGCGCAACTTCGTGGGTGTCTGCCAGTTGCCGCAAGCGCCTGGCGTGTCACCCGAGAACTGTATTCCCGAGTTGCGACGCTGTGTCGAGCAGCTTGGTTTCATAGGCTGCAATCTCAACCCGGACCCATCAGGCGGTTACTGGACCGGGCCGCCGCTGACGGACCGCTCGTGGTATCCGCTCTACGAAACGATGGTCGAGCTTGACGTGCCGGCCATGATCCACGTGTCGTCGTCCTGCAATCCCAACTTTCATGCGACCGGCGCGCATTACATCAACGGCGATACCTCGGCGTTCATGCAATTGCTCACGGCGGACTTGTTCGCCGACTTCCCCGAACTGCGGTTCATCATTCCCCACGGCGGGGGCGCAGTGCCATACCACTGGGGGCGTTATCGTGGACTCGCTCAGGACATGAAGCGGCCGCTGCTCAAGGATTATTTGCTCAAGAACGTGTTCTTCGATACCTGCGTGTACCACCAGCCCGGCACCGAGCTGCTGGCGAAAGTGATCCCGGTCGAGAACATCCTGTTTGCATCGGAGACGATCGGTGCGGTCCAGGGCATCGATCCCGAGACGGGTCACTACTACGACGATACACGCCGGTATATCGATGCGATCCCCTGGCTCACGCCGGCCGATCGCCAGCGTATCTACGAAGACAACGCGCGTGCCGTGTATGGGCGGTTATCGAACCAAATCAACAACCAGCTTAATCATCAGCTTTCCTAAAGGAGATGAACGTGACGAATTCACCCGGATGGCGCCGTCATGCGTCAGCCACACAAGCCAGCCCCGATACATTGGAAGCACTGCGCGGCCTCGCCGTCTCGCTGCTCAGCGACAACATGGCGCGTCTCAGTGGCACGATCGGGCTCGTGCCGTATCACCGTCCCAAGCCCATGGCCGGGACAGCGGTGACCGTGCGCACCCGCCCCGGGGACAACCTCGCCATTCATCGCGCATTCGATTTTTGCCGGCCCGGCGACGTGCTGGTGATCGACGGCGGCGGTGATATTACGCAGGCGCTGATGGGCGAAATCATGGCGACCTACGCCGAGAGTCTTGGCGTGCAGGGGTTAGTCATCGACGGCGCAATCCGCGACGTGGGCGCCATTCGCGAGCACGACTTCCCGGTCTATGCGCGTGCCGCGACACATCGCGGCCCTTACAAGAATGGACCTGGCGAAGTCAATGTACCGGTCACCGTCGGCGGCATGGTAGTGCAGCCCGGTGACATTATTGTAGGCGATGAAGACGGTGTCCTCGCGATAGCGCCAACGGACGTGGCGGCCGTCATTGAAGGGGCGAAGCGGCAGGCGGACAAGGAAGCTGCGGCGTTACGCTCCATTGCCGAGGGCCGCTTTGATCGTGATTGGATCGGTCCGCAAGAGACGAAGATGATGGGTGGCTAGAGGCCCTTGGCTTCATTGCGCCGGCGGCTGCGGCGGCAGGGTCTGGAGAAACTCCGCGACATAGCTTTTCCAGACCTCGGGATGCTCAATCGTCTCGTTCCCGTAAGAACGCTCGCTCTCCGGCATTTCGACAAAACGCCCATGCGGCACGCGCGGAACAAGACGCTGCATGATGCCGAGATCGGTCGGATTCAGCAGGTCGTCGGAGAAATTGACGGCCAGGAGCGGCGCCTTGATTTCCCCAAGCGCCGCTTCGGGGTTGTAGTCCCACGACGACTCGAACCAGTACATCACGTCGTTGGCGTCATACTGGCGACCGCTGTAGACGGCGGCATCGTAGGACCATCGTGAGGTACCCGGTGTAGGCGATAACGCCTGCATGCGTGCGGGATTCTTCGTGATCAGCGTAAAGACCGGCATGGCGCGCAACCACTGGATCGGCTGGCGCAAATAGTTGCCGTCGTTCCAGTCAGGGTCCCGCCGGATAGCGTCGATGATCATTTGCCGCCAGAACCCGTTGCGTCCGGTGAGCGCCACCGGTTGGCTCGCGATCGGCATAAGACCGTCCATCATGTCCGGATAACGTTCGCCCCATAGCCACGTCTGCATGCCACCCATCGAGGTACCGAGCACCAGGCGCACATGGTCGATGCCGAGTCCTTGCGCGACGAGCAGGTACTGCGCCTGAACGACGTCGTTATAACCGTACTGAGGGAACTTCGCGCGCAGCCCGTCGCTGGGTTTGCTTGATCCGCCCCGTCCAAGCCCGTCCGGAATGATGATGAAATAACGGCTGGCATCGAGCGGCTGGCCGGGGCCGAACAGTTCGTGGCGCATGGCGGCCGTGAGGAACGCGCGGCCGGTGTCGGTTGTACCGTGCAGCAGCAAGACAACGTTGGTGAAGTGTCCGTTGCCATCGCAGTGGGGTACGCCGAGGGTGACGTAATGTAGCTTGACCTGAGGTAGCGAAGCGCCGTCTTCGAAGCGAAAGCCGGTAGCGATGAAGTCACCGGATTGCTCGTATAACGGCGCCTGTTGCGCGGCC
>NZ_JAQGMM010000163.1 GCF_028292365.1 Caballeronia sp. | reverse complement strand
CCCGGTTGCGGACCCATGCGTGCAGCGCCATCCACCGCTGCTCTGCTCGTGAAAGCGGCGTGCGGTGAAGACAGGATTGAACGGTGAACGAAGAGATTATCAATACAACGCGGCATTGGCTGACGCGTGCAGTCATTGGCCTGAACCTATGCCCGTTTGCGAAAGCCGTGTATGTGAAGGACCAGATCCGCTACGCCGTCAGCGAGGCGCGCACGTTCGAAGGTGTGCTCGCCGATATCGAAACCGAACTGAAGTTTCTGGCCGAAACGGATCCGGATCAAACCGACACCACGTTGTTGATCGTCCCGCACGCGCTGGCGAATTTCGCCGAGTACAACGACGCACTTCATTTCGCCGATACCCTCCTGAAACAGTTGAAGCTGGAAGGTGAACTACAGATCGCGAGCTTTCATCCGAACTATCAATTCGATGACGCCGAATCCGACGACATCGAAAATTTCACAAATCGCGCGCCGTATCCGATCTTCCATTTGCTGCGCGAGGCGAGCATCGAACGCGCAGTAGAAGCGTTTCCCGACGCCGCTGATATCTACGAGCGCAATATGGCCACGCTACGCCGTCTTGGTCACGCCGGCTGGCTCGAACACATGAAACGCGACGCCAAGTTCAAGTCGTAAAGAAACGCTCGCGCATCTCTTCTAGACCGAGCGTCTCCAGTACATCGGACAAACGCTGCGCGGGTTTTCCGCGCGGCAGATCCTTGAACTGCGCGATGATCAACTCGTTTTTCATCGAGTGCTCCCAGCCGACAAGTTCCGTCACGCTCACCTGATACCCATGCGATTCCAGTTGCAAGCAGCGCAGCACATTCGTGATCTGGCTGCCGAATTCGCGCGTATGCAGCGGATGCCGCCACATCTCGGTCAGCACGTTCTTCGAGAGCGAATGCCCTTTGTTCTTGCGTAGAACCGAAGCTACTTCAGCCTGACAACACGGCACCACCACGATGGTTTTCGCTTTCTTCTGCAAAGCGAAATGAATCGCGTCGTCGGTCGCCGTATTGCAAGCATGCAACGCCGTGACGACATCCACGGTCGCGGGCAAACGGTCTGACGTAATCGATTCGGCCACCGATAGATTCACAAACGACATACCCTCGAACGCCAACCGCGCGGCCAATTCCTCCGACTTTTGAACAAGCTCCGAACGTGTCTCAATACCAAAGATATGTGACCGATCGCGCAGAGCCTTGAAGTAGAGATCGTAGAGAATGAAGCCAAGGTAAGACTTGCCCGCTCCATGATCGACCAGCGACACCGAACCTTCTTTTGCATGAATTTCCGCAAGCAAAGGTTCGATGAACTGGAACAGGTGATAGACCTGTTTCAACTTTCGACGACTGTCTTGATTCATCTTGCCGTCGCGCGTCAAGATGTGCAGTTCCTTCAAAAGTTCGAGGGACTGACCGGGACGGATGTCGTGTTTGGCCGACGTTGTTTCCGGCTTTTGATCGGACGAATCCGTTGATGCAATGGGCGCGTTCGGCGCCCTGGACTTCTTGGCCATCGTCTGGATACCGTAGTGATTCTGTAGGCGGGGTCGCACGGGGATTTCGGCGCGAAGTGTGCGCTAACCGCTGGTTGTATCGATGTAAATCGGCAAGTTTACCCAAAAGCGCATAGACGCTCCCGCATGACGCAGCATCGGGAACCGTCAGAGGTTTCAAGTCTCCTCGAAGTAGCACTGAGGAACCCGGGTTTCAGATGGAACATTTCGTGCATTTAGAACGGGAAAACCAACGGGATGGACGCATATTACGGCGGCACGAGGCCGCAACTTTTATAGCAGGACGCCCTGGTAGCAAGGCAGGCGCGACGAAACGATGACCTCGGCAACGCTTGAGGTCATGGCCGGTGAAACGCACCGGCGAACGTCGACGCACGGTCTGTTACGTAACACCTAACACACACGGCGCGTTCCCACGGGGAACACGCGAACAAAATTGAGGACGGCGATGGACCCAATCCGAGACAGTAAAGCCGAACAGCAGTTTCAGGAAATGCTTGCAAAGCTCACGTCAATGCCCGAGTGGAGCGAAAAACAGCAACTTGAACTCGAAATGGCCCGAGAGATTTCCGGCGAAATGTTGCGCCTCGCAGAAGTCATGCGCGACGGCACAACCGACATGGAAACGTGCCTGACCATGCTCAAGTACGCGAAAGTGATGGATTTCGTGCTGACGACACTCGCCTCGCGGCGCGAGATTGCGCCGCAGACGCTGCGCGTAATTTTCAAGCTCGCCGGGCTGAAAGTGGACGAGGCTTATCCTGGTTGAACGCTGCTTGTACGTTGTTCGGAGACCAGTCCGGGTGGATTGCGGACTGGCCTGATGTAGCTTTATGAATGCTTGCGGCGCGTCATCAACCGCCCGTACGACGCCTTCAAATGACGCTGCATGGAAGCCTGGGCCTGAATGGCATCGCGCGCTTCGAGCGCGTCCAGTATGTCCTTGTGCTCGCTTAACGCGGCCGCCCACGTTTCCTCCCCCTCAAAATGCACACGCAGCTTCGATGACAGCGGGCTATGCCGCTCGTCGAAGAGTCCAGCTACCGTGCGCACCAGCACATCGTTTCCTGACATTTGCGCCACCGCTAGATGGAACGCGCGGTCCGCGGCAAGCGGAATCTGCCCGTTCGCCACTTCCAGCGCCATGCGTTCGTAGATCTCGCGTAGCGCCTTAAGCGCCTTCGGTTTGCCGAATGCCGCAACATTCGCCGCGATCGCGCCTTCAATTACCATCCGTGCCGTCATGATTTCGAGCAGACTTTCGCCGAATTCCGTTCCTGGCGGCAAACTCGAGCGCGCGCCGGGCGCGGACGGTGCACAGGTATAGACGCCCGATCCCATCCGGATCTCGACGCGCCCTTCCAGCTCCAACGCGACCAGCGCCTCTCTCACGGACGGCCGCGAGACCCCCAACATCAGCGCCAGCTCACGCTCGGACGGCAGTCGGCCGTTCGGCGCGAAGCCTTGTTCTTCGATCAGCGCGCGCAGTTTATCGGCGATCTGAAGGTAGAGACGACGCGTCTCGGTGGGTTTGACAGCCACGAAGGCTCCTTTTTTGGATAAACGGGCCGTATCGGCGGAAAGGCTGAATTCTAAACAACGATGCTGCCAGATGGCGCCGATGGTCAGGCCAAACCCCTAGCCGAGGCTAATTGGCTTGACCAGTTACGTTTTAGGAAACTAACATGCATTCTGGTAAGGCCAAAAAATCAATCCTATCCCCATGAAAACTGTCATCTGCGAACAACCCGGCTCGCTCGTTCTGATTGATCGCCCGTCGCCCGTACCCGGTATTGACGACGTGTTGATCCGCATCAAGCGCGTCGGCGTGTGCGGCACGGACCTGCATATCTATACCGGGAAGCAGCCGTATCTATCGTATCCGCGGGTGATGGGGCATGAGTTGTCGGGAATTGTGGAGTCGGCGCCGGCCGGCGCACGCGTGGCAAAGGGCGATCAGGTGTACGTCATGCCTTATCTTGCGTGTGGGAAATGTATCGCGTGCCGGGCCAAGAAGCCGAATTGCTGCATGAATATTCGCGTCCTGGGCGTCCATACGGACGGCGGTCTGGTTGAGCAACTCGCCGTACCGCAGGCATTTGTGTTCAAGGCCGACGGCGTGACGCTGGATCAGGCTGCGATGATCGAATTCCTGGCTATCGGCGCGCACGCTGTCGCGCGAGCCGACGCGCAGCCGAAGCAGCGGGCGTTGGTGGTCGGCGCGGGTCCGATCGGAATGGCGGCGTTGATCTTCGCCAAGCTGCGCGGCGCGGAGGTTACGGTGCTGGATGGCCGCGAGGACAGGTTGCGATTTTGCGAGACGCTGCTAAACGCCGACCATATCGTGCCTCTGGACACGACCGGCGTTGCGGCGGATGCGAAACAGCTTGCGGAACTCACGGGCAACGAGTTTTTCGACATCGTATTCGACGCCACCGGCAACGTGAAAGCAATGGAACGCGGTTTGGAATTCGTCGCACATGGCGGCAAATACGTGCTGATATCGATTGTTAGCGATCGGATCTCGTTTGCAGATCCCGAGTTTCACAAACGCGAAACCACGCTGCTCGCGAGCCGGAACGCCACGCCGGACGACTTTGAAACCGTACTTTCCGCGATGCGCGCGGGCCTTATTCCCACGGCGGCGCTGAATACGCACACGCTCCAATTACGCGATCTGCCCAGCGAATTTGCCAAACTGCTCGATCCGTCGGCGGGCGTGATCAAAGCACTGGTCGAGTGCTGACACGCCGATATAGACGATGAGCAATCCGATTCTCCAGTTCGGCACGAGCCGCTTTCTCCAGGCGCACGTTGACTTGTTCGTTGCGGTGGCTGCGCGCCGTGAGCCGTCGAAGGCGCTTGGACAGATCACCGTCGTCCAGAGCACATCGAATGCGGAAAGCCGCGCGCGGATTGACGCATTGCGTGCCTCGAGCGTGTACCCGGTGCGGATCCGCGGCCGGCAATGCGACTCGACGATTGACGTCACCGTTCAATGCGACGCAATCACCGAAGCTCTCAACGCCACCGATGACTGGTCGAGACTACGTGAACGCGTGTGTCACGACGTCAAGGTGATCGTGTCGAATACCGGCGACACGGGCTACGCCTCATGCGCCGAAGATAGCGCGCGAAGCCTCAAAGAGAACTCCGTTCCGCGCGGATTTCCCGCCAAACTCGCGGTTCTGCTGCACGACCGGTTTGTCGCAGGCGCAGAACCGGTGACCTTGCTGCCTTGCGAACTGGTTTCGCGTAACGGCGACACCTTGCGCGATCTGGTTACTGGCATTGCAAAGCAGTGGCAAGCAGACGACTCGTTCATCCGCTATTTGCAGCACGATTGCATATGGGTCAACTCGCTGGTCGACCGCATTGTCTCGGAACCGATCCATCCTGTTGGCGCCATTGCCGAGCCCTACGCGTTATGGGCAATTGAACGCCAACCCGGCATGGTTCTGCCTTGCGAGCATGAAGATATTGTCCTCACCGACGACCTCGCTCACTACGAGCGCCTCAAACTCCTGCTGCTCAACCTCGGCCATACGATGCTCGCGGAACTCTGGCTCGCCGATCAATCCGCCGCCGATACCAACGTCCGCGATGCCATGCGTAACGAAGCGTGGCGTACGGTATTGGAATCGACATGGCGCGACGAAGTGCTTCCCGTCTTCGATGCCCTCGGCAAGCACGACGCCGCACGCGCCTATCTTGTCGAGGTCCGCGACCGCTTCGAGAATCCGTTTCTGGATCACCGGCTCTCCGACATCGCGCGCAATCACGCAGAGAAAAAGCAACGCCGCTTCAAACCGGCTGTCGAGCTTGCGCATCAACTCGGCTTGAATATCGACCAGCGGCGGCTTGGCGCGGCGCTGTCCTGAGGAATACTTGCTATGTCCACTGATCACACTGTTATCCGGCTTCATCCCAACGACGATGTCGTGATCGCCACGCGCCAGCTCATGTCGGGCGCGCGCATTACAACAGAAGTAGAACCGCTCGTGGTGAGCGGCCTGATTCCGCCGGGCCACAAGATCGCTACTCGCGACATCACAAAAGGTGAACCCGTCAGGCGCTACAACCAGATCATCGGCGTGGCATTGAATGACATCTTGCGTGGCCAACATGTGCACGTCCATAACCTTGGCATGGCGGATTTCGAGCGCGAGCATGAATTCGGTGTCGATATGCGCGAAACTCAATTCGTCGATAAACCCGCCACATTCATGGGTATTCGTCGCGACGACGGCCGCGTGGCCACGCGCAATTACATCGGCATCCTGACGAGTGTGAATTGTTCGGCCACAGTGGCGCGTGCGATCGCTGATCACTTTCGCCGCGATGTCCGTCCTGAAGCGCTCGCCGATTATCCAAACGTGGATGGCGTGATCGCGTTGACGCACGGACTGGGCTGCGGCATCGATTCGCTCGGCGACGGTATCGCGATCTTGCGACGCACACTCGCGGGTTACGCCGTGCATCCAAACTTCCATTCGGTGCTGTTCATCGGCCTCGGCTGCGAGACGAATCAGATCTCGGGCATCCTCAGTTCGGCGGGCCTGAAAGATGACGGCGCGAAACTGCGCAGCTTCACGATCCAGGATAGCGGCGGCACGCGCAAGACTATCGAACGTGGCATCGCGATGGTGAAAGATCTGCTCGCCGATGCCAATCGCGTCCAGCGCGAACCCGTGCCGGCCTCGCACTTGGTGGTTGGCTTGCAGTGCGGGGGCTCGGACGGTTATTCAGGGATCTCGGCGAATCCGGCGCTGGGCGCGGCCGTCGACCGTCTCGTTCAGCATGGCGGCACGGCGATTCTCTCCGAGACGCCCGAGGTCTACGGTGCAGAACATCTGCTTACGCGACGCGCGGTGAGCCGGGAAGTCGGCGAAAAATTGCTGACCCGCATCAAATGGTGGGAGGACTATTGCGCGCGAAATGGTGCGGCGATGGACAACAATCCCTCTGCGGGAAACAAGGTCGGTGGCTTGACGACGATTCTCGAAAAGTCGCTAGGCGCGGTGGCGAAAGGCGGCACGACCAAGCTCGTGGAGGTCTATGAGTACGCTCAACCTGTTGACGCAAAAGGTTTTGTGTTCATGGATTCGCCTGGGTACGACCCTGTCTCGGCAACGGGTCAGGTTGCGTCGGGCGCGAATTTGATCTGTTTCACAACCGGGCGCGGCTCGGCTTATGGCTGTGCGCCCTCGCCTTCGCTGAAGCTCGCCACAAACACAGCGCTGTGGGAACGGCAGGAAGAAGACATCGATATCAACTGCGGTGGGGTGGTCGATGGAACGGCGTCCATCGATCAACTTGGCGAAGCCATTTTTCAGATGATGCTCGACTGCGCGTCAGGAGTTGCATCGAAGAGCGAAGCGCACGGTTACGGGCAGAACGAGTTCGTGCCATGGCAGGTGGGTGTGATTACTTGATGGGCTGATGATTGAGGTCGACGAAGCGCGTTGATCGTGCTTTGCTTCGGGACTTTCGCCATTTCGATGCCATTGATCGCGGCTAAGGACATCGCCGGTTAGACATACCGGCGTCCATATGCATGCGCAGCGGTTGCTTCGAGACCTTCGACAGCCGCCCAGTGGGAGCGGTCAGCGGATGTCGCCTGGACATCGATTGCAGTAGTGAAAATGCAGCGTCATGGTTCGCGCGCTCACCCAGAAGACCAAACGGGCGCTCATGCTGAACGGACAGCCGCGATGGTAGTGGCGGTTGGCACGGGCAAACCGGCTGCCCCGATAGCCTGAAGCAACTCAAAGGACCGCTGGCGAAAATCGACCGGGTATCGACTGCGGTGAAATGGGACTTAGCTCGCGCGACCACGTGCAGTCCTGCGCCGAGGTCACGCAAGCGCACAATCCGCCATTTCGTCCGGCGATGGCGCCTCAGCCGTATCTAACCCATCGGATGCTGACGAACAAATATGTAGTCGCCATGGGCATCAAACTAACGACCTCGATGTGACCTCACGCCTTAACCGGCCATCATTTTCAACGCCAGCGCCTCGGCTACCTCTATCCCATCGATCGCGGCCGAATAAATACCACCGGCATATCCTGCGCCTTCGCCCGCGGGGTAAAGCCCATCGACATTCACACTTTGATAATCATCTTTTCGGCGAACCCGTATCGGCGACGACGTGCGTGTCTCCACGCCTGTCAGCACGGCGTCGTGCATAGCGAAGCCGGGAATCTTCTTGTCGATCTGCGGCAATGCTTCGCGAATCGCCTCGACCACATACTCTGGCAATGCGCTGGTCAGGTCGGTCATACGAACGCCAGGTTTGTACGACGGCTCGACCGTTCCAAGCGCAGTAGATGGCCGCCTTGCGATAAAGTCACCGACCAACTGCGCCGGCGCGCAGTAATCACCACCACCCAGCTCAAACGCCCGCTCTTCCCACTGCCTTTGAAACGCGATCCCCGCGAGCGGACCGCCCGGAAAATCGTCCGGCGTAATTCCCACGACAATGCCCGCGTTCGCATTACGCTCGTTGCGCGAATATTGGCTCATCCCATTCGTGACCACGCGTCCCGGTTCGGACGCCGCCGCCACCACCGTTCCACCGGGACACATGCAAAAGCTATAGACCGCACGCCCGTTGCTGCAGTGATGAACGACTTTGTAATCCGCTGCACCTAGCAGTTTATGTCCAGCGAACTTGCCGAACCGACTCCGATCAATCAGCCCTTGCGGATGCTCGATACGGAATCCGAGTGAAAACGGTTTTGCTTCCATGTAGACGCCACGATCGTGCAGCATTTCGAACGTGTCCCGCGCGCTATGTCCCACCGATAACACGACGTGATCGCAGCGCAGCGTTTCCCCGTTCGAAAGCGTGAGACCTCGCACCTTTCCGCCGTCGATCTCGATATCTTCAACACGCGATTCGAAGCGGACTTCACCACCGAGTTGATGAATTGTCGCGCGCATTTTCTCGACCATTCCGACTAGTCGAAACGTACCGATATGCGGCCGGCTCAGATAGAGAATGTCTTCGGGCGCGCCGGCAAGCACGAACTCTTCGAGCACCTTGCGCCCGTAGTGCTTCGGGTCCTTGATCTGGCTGTATAGTTTGCCATCCGAAAACGTCCCGGCGCCACCTTCGCCAAACTGCACGTTCGACTCTGGGTTCAGCACGTTTTTCCGCCACAAGCCCCAGGTGTCTTTGGTCCGTTCGCGAACAGCCTTGCCACGTTCCAGGATGATGGGGCGAAAGCCCATCTGCGCGAGAATCAGTCCAGCGAACAATCCGCACGGACCCATGCCAATCACAACCGGTCTCGACGATGTCATCGGTACCGGTGCCTTCGCGACGAACTTGTACGCCATGTCTGGCGTCACGGTGCAATGCGGTTGATCGTTCAGATATCGAAGTGCGCTCGCTTCGTCCTTCACGTCGACATCAACGACGTACGTTAGTTTGATGTCGGAGCGCTTGCGTGCATCATGCGCACGACGAAATACCGTATAGCGGATCAGGCTATCAGCGGGGATATGAATAAGCGCGAGACGTGAGCGAATTGCCGACTCGAGTTCGCTTTCCGAATGCTCAAGCGGCAGCTTGATTTCGCTTAGACGTAGCATGGTGACCTGTTTTGCAAAAGCCGAGAGGACATCCGGCTAAAGCACTATTTTAGCGTGTTGAAGAAGGCGAAAGCGGGTGATGGAGGGGTGTTCGGAGCGGGGTTTTGAAGGGTGGAGCCCGAAACGCAAAAACCCCACCTTTTAGGGGTGGGGTTTTGGCGAAGCTGCGATGGACTGCAGCGAATGAGGAGCCTGACGATTACCTACTTTCACACGGGTATCCGCACTATCATTGGCGTGGAGTCGTTTCACGGTCCTGTTCGGGATGGGA
>NZ_JAQGMM010000150.1 GCF_028292365.1 Caballeronia sp. | reverse complement strand
AGCTTGCGCAGTAAATACAGCACGGCCACACGCTCCGCTTCATTGAGTTCACTCATGGTCAGCTCACTAATACGCAAGGCGGTGGGCGTAATCTGTTCGACCAGGGTTTCGCCCGCCCGCGTCAGTTGCACCGTCACCTTCCTGCGGTCGTCGGGATTGGTTTGCAGCTCAATGAGCTCGCGTACCCTCAGACGTTCAATTATGCCGCGTACAGTGGCCGCATCTATCGCGGTCGCCTTGCCCAGGTCGCTCATTGAAGACGGCCCGAGCCTTCGGCTGGCGCTCAATACCGCAAACTGCACGGCAGTCAGTTGAGGGTCGTCGATGGTCTGACTGAAGATGGCGAGATGACGCTGATAGGCTTTGCGAAGAAGATGCCCGATCTGCTCCGACACCTCATAGCGGGACACGGCGTCCTGTGCAGCTTGCGATGAACCGGAAGGAAGCTTCGAAGGCGTCATGATAGTTCGAATGTCGGGAAGGGTGAAATGGGGACAGGTGCTCGCACGCAGCGGGTGGCGCCATTCGTCAAAGGAGCCGGAGCTACATTCGGCTGGCCGCTAATGCACGTGTTTCCTGATTCGCGCCGACGCCTGAGCCAGGTCTTTCCACGACGCTTCATCCGGTGCGAACGTAGCGCGGATATACGACACGAGATCGGCTATCTGACGGTCATCGAACGAATCCTTGAAGCCCGGCATGTAACCGAGCGCGTCGGTTGCGGGGGCATCAATGCCATTCTGGATGACGTTCAGCAGGTTATCGGGCGTGGCTTCGCTAACGCTGGTGTTCAGCGAAAGCAGCGGACGCACCCCGAAGTTGCCAACACCGCCGGTCGCGGCATGACAGACCGCGCATGCGCCTTCAAAGATCCGCCGGCCGCTGTCGAGTCCTTGCAAGGTTACGGCGTCTGCGGCGGCGTCGTGCGCGGGCTTCGACAACGGAATTTCGAGCGGCTGCGGCGACAGCGACGCCACGTAGTGCGCCATCGCGCGCACGTCCTCTGCCGGCAGCGTCGACAAGCTTGCGACAACCGGCGCCATTGGGCCGGCCGCGACGCCATGCTCATGCGAGAAACCGGTCTTGAGATAGTCATACAGCGCCTGCTCGGTCCAGCGCACCGGTGCTTTCGAATTGGCAACGAGCGACGGCGCCACCCAGCCTTCTGCGCTGCCGCCCGTCAGGTACAAACGCCCGCCCTTCTCCGCCCCGAATGCATTGCGCGGCGAATGGCACGCGCTGCAATGCCCGGCGCCATCCACGAGATACGCGCCGCGATTCCATATCGCCGAGCGCGTTGGGTCGGGCTTGAACTCGCCCTGCTTCAGATAGAGTGCGTTCCATCCAGCGACCAGCGCGCGCTGATTCAGCGGAAACGGCAAGCGTGTGACCGGCGGCGAATTTTCAACCGCCGGCCGCGACATCAAATACGCGTACAGCGCAGTCATGTCGGCCTCGCTCATCTTCGTGAACGCGGTGTAAGGGAACGCGGGATATAGATGATGACCGTCGCGTGAAATGCCTTGGCGCATCGCCCGGTCAAATGCGGCGAACGACCAGTTGCCGATGCCCGTCTTCGGATCGGGCGTGAGATTGGTCGTGTAGACCATGCCAAAAGGCGTTTCAAGACCAAGGCCGCCGGCATTCACCACGCCGCCGGGCGCCGTATGGCAGACCGCGCAATCTCCGAACTCCGCAATCTGGCGACCGCGAGCGATGGTGGCGTCAGACCATGTCGATGCAGCGGGTCGGGCGATAGGGTCTATCGATGCACGCAGGGGCCACAGCGTGCAGGCCAGCCCGATGAGGCTGCCTACACCGCCGGCAGCGAGCGCGGTCCACAGTGAGCGTTTTGCGCGTCGCGGTGCGTTGCCGATCGTGCCGTTCGCGGCTTCTGATGCCCCGGTGCCGCCAAGCGCGGCAAGCACACGCTCCGGTGTGAACGGTGGCGCTCGAAAACGCACGCCGGTTGCATCGTAAAGCGCATTGGCAATAGCCGCCGCCGCCGGCGAGACATCGATTTCCAGACGATCGCCGGCAGCGGTCTGCGTAGCGACTTCGCTTGCCGCAGCCGATGCGGGCATAAGTTCATGCGATACGGCTTGCGCGCCCGGCGTCTCGTCGTGCGAGGGTCGTGCAGTGAGTTGCAGACCGAGGGCACGCGACGCGGCAGCAGCGATCTGCCGGGCCGGCACGCCATTCAACCGGCCAATCCTGCGGCGTCCGCTTGCCCGCCCCGCCACCACCCGCTTGAGCGCGACATCGCCGGTCAGGCGGTTCACATCGAGATCGACGATCCACGCTGAGTAGTCGGGCGTCGGGTTGGGGTTATCGCCGGATGCCGCATTGTGTTCGTCGAACGCGAAACCGCGGCCATGCGCGACTTCGTTGTCCGCGCGCCGCGTCTTGCGAGTTTTGCTAAAGGCGTTCCACGCTGCCCGCTGCGCCACCGTGTCGATCAATTCCCGCGCGCCGCCATGCTCAACCGGATCGAGGTGATCGAGACGAAACGAAACCGGATCGCGATGATTGTCGCGCGCGATTTCATCGACGAAGGACTCGCGTGCAAAGGTATGTGCCGAGCCTGGAATCAGCGCGGCGGGATCGTCTACAAGCGACGTGGCGTGAGGCAAAGCATACGGACCCGGATCTTGCGCGACTGCCTCGCCGCCTGTCAAACCCGGCGTTCGCGCCATATAGCGCCAGTCGAGCAGCGCGCCTTCGCCATCCAGCGACGCGGCGACAGAAACCGCTGCCTCCTTGACGTGAGACACCGCCATATAACCGCCAACGCACATCGACCGGCCCGTCTCCGCCATCAAGACAACCGCAGCGAGCGCGGCATGCGTGGCGATCAGTGGATCGGCCTGGTCATAGGGTACGCCGTGTGCGTCGAACGAATGCAACGCAAAGCGCTCGGGCGGCAGGCCCGTGACAGCGGCCAGGTTCGCCCGCAGATCCGCAGTCTCGGGTGCATTGCTCCAGACCGCGATACGATTGGCATCGTTACATGCAATGGCCTCGCAAGGCACCAACCTGTGCGCCGGAATCGGCCATGTGTAATGCGCTTCCTGCTGCAAGCCCGAGTGTTGCGCAGGCAAAGAGTTGGTCTCGCCGGCACGCTGCGGATGAGTCGACAACACCAGTTGGCAAGCGGCATCGCGCGCCTGCTCGAAACGCTCAGCCACAAACGCGGCCACGTTTCCCGCGACCACCCAGCGCACGCCTGCTTCCACGCTCAACTGTCGTGCAGACGCGAGTAACGCAGCGTCTGCTTCGCCCAGCACGCATGCGTGAAGCATCGACTCGGGCATCAGCACGGGTCCGCCAGAACTACCTTCGTGCACGGCGTCCATTACGTCGGGTCCATTACAGGGCGTCCATTACATGAGGTCCAATGAATCAGCGTTTTTCTTCGCGTTTCAGATACTCGGCCGCGCGATGCACTGCCTTCATGATTTCAATGTGCGTGCCGCAACGGCACAAGTTGAAGCGCAGCGCGTCGCGGATATCGTCGTCATCGGGCTCGGGATTGCGATCGAGCAGCGCCTTCGTGCTCATGATCATGCCGTTGAGGCAGTAACCGCATTGCGCTGCTTGTTCATCGATAAAAGCCCGCTGGATCGGATGCAGCGCGCCCAGCGTTCCAAGCCCTTCCAGCGTGAGCGTCTCGCGTCCAATAGCTGCCGCAACCGGCACGACGCATGAGCGCGCCGGGCCGCCGTCCAGCAGCACCGTGCACGCACCGCACTGGCCGAGACCGCAACCGTACTTCGGACCGTTCAGTTCAAAGTCGTTGCGCAGCACGTAAAGCAGGGGGGTGTCGCGGGTCACGTCGACCGTGCGAGTGCTGCCGTTGACAGTCAGCGTCAACGGTCCGGAAACCGGTGTGGCGGAAGCAGACACGCTCATCTTCTAGTCATCGAATCAAGACCGCGCGCGGCAATGTATCCAGACAGCACATCCAGATACTGCATCCGGGCACTACCGCGGCGGCCGGGTCGGAACATCAGGCGGCAGCCGTTGTTGCCTGCTTGGCCGACGGCGACTTCAGGGGCTCGTTGAACACGTCGTAAGCGAACACCCATGCCGGATCTTCGTTCGTGCGCAGCCACGTGTTGTTGTGCGAGACCAGTTGTACCTTCGACGCACGCTCCGCCCGATTCGCTTCATACAACGCGAACGCTCCGGCGTAATCGGTCGCCCCGACTTCATCCAGGCAGCGCGTCAGCATGGCTGCATCTTCAATCGCCATGGCCGCGCCCTGCGCCATATGCGGTTTCATCGGATGACATGCGTCGCCGAGCAACACCAGGCGGCCGCGGCTCCACAACGGCAGCGGATCGCGTTCCAGCAGCGGCCACTTCGTGACTTCGGGCGTGGCGTCGATCAGCTTCTGCACCGACGGATGATAGCCCGCGAACGCCTCGCGCATTTCGTCGCGGCTGCTGGGCGCAACCGACTGCCCTGCCGGCCACTCAGCCTGCGGAACGCCGGTCACGTAGTAGATTTCATCGCGCTTGGACGTCACGTAATACACCATCATGTGACGATCTTCCGACCACCACTTTACACACAGATCGAAAGGATCGGTGCCCAGCAGCGACGCCGGAAATACCGCGCGATGCGCAACATAACCCGTGTAACGCGGCGGTTCCGCGCCGAGCAAGTGGTCGCGGATCTTCGAGTTCACGCCGTCCGCGCCAATCACGATATCCGCGGTCTCGACGCTACCGTCGGCAAACGTCAGCCGCACTTCGTTATCCAACTCTTCAATCCCGCTCAGGCACTTATTGAATTCGATGGTGCCGGGCGCGACCGCTCCGGTCATCAGCTCATGAAAGTCACCGCGATGCACCGTCAGATACGACGCGCCATATTCTTTCAGCGCGAAATCGCCCAGCGGAATCTGCGCAATGGCTTCGCCCGTTTTCCAGTCACGGCTGTACCAGTAGTCCGGGTGCGAACCCATGACGTTCAGCGCGTCTTCGCAATCCATGCGACGCATGATCTTCATCACATTGGGACCGAGATGAATGCCCGCGCCGAGACGCGAAAACGCAGGAGCCTGCTCGTACAGGCGAACCGAATAACCGGCGCGCTGCATCAGCGCTGCTGCTGCTGTTCCGCCAAGGCCCGCGCCAATGATTGCAATACGGGGTTTGCTCATGATGATCTCTCCATGTCTGGCGCTCGCCGAGTGTCGTTCAGCCGAGCCTGTTAAATGAACCTATATCGAGTGTACACATTGAATTTTTTTGAGTAAAGAAAATTTGCATTGAGTCGATGCAGGTGCGATTTATCCCTTTGTTTGTGCATTTTATTAGGG
>NZ_JAQGMM010000114.1 GCF_028292365.1 Caballeronia sp. | reverse complement strand
ATCCAGACTCCCGTGTTGATGCTGAGCGCTCTCGGAGATGTCGATGAAAAAGTGCGAGGGCTGCGGGCTTGCGGCGACGACTACCTGACGAAGCCCTTCGACCCTGACGAACTCACCGCCCGGGTGGACATGCTCTTGCGCAGACGGTCGGATCAGTCACCGAAGGACGCAACGACGCTCGAGGTGGGTCCGCTCAAGATCGATCTCGTTTCGCGCAAGGTCACTCGTGACGAAAAAGAAATCACGCTGTTGCCAACCGAATACCGCATCCTCGAATTCATGGTCAGGCTTTCGGGCCAGACAATTACCCGGACGATGTTGTTCGAAGCGGTCTGGGGTTACCACTTCGACCCGGGTACAAATCTGATCGATGTTCACATGGGGCGTCTGTGTCGCAAGATCGACCCGCCGGGCACGACGGCGCTCATCCAGACAGTGCGGGGATGCGGTTACATCCTGGCATAAACGGCCTTTCACGCAGCAGTGACCCGTTCGTCAAGCACATCGCCTTGCTACTACCGCCGCACCTGATGGCGGCGTGATCTGATCGAGCGAATAACGGCTACGTGAATCGTATCCAGGGCCGGAAAGTGGCCTAAGCGCCCAACAGGTCTTCGATCCGAACCGGAAGATTACGCACGCGTACGCCCGTCGCATGATAAACAGCGTTCACAATCGCTGGCGCAATACCCGCGATTCCAATCTCTCCGACACCGCGCGCACCGAGCGGATTTAATGCGAGATCCGGATAGTCGAGGAACGTGACGTCAATCTTCGGTGCGTCGGCATGCGTGGTCATGACATAGTCGGCGAGGCTGCGGTTGATCGGGGCACCGGAACGGCTGTCGTAGTTCGTCTGTTCGAATAGTGCCATGCCGACCCCCATCACTACGGCTCCTTCGATCTGGTTGCGGGCCGTACGGGTATTGATGATCTTGCCCCCATCGATCACGCTCACCACGCGACTGACTCGCAACCGCGCTGTTTCAGGCTGCCATGTAACCTCGACAAAATGCGCGCAGTACGAGTGGACTGACACGCGCTTCGCGCCAGGATCGTCCTGATTGGGTCCGGATCGCCCCCTTCCCACTACCGTGTTGATTCCTGCCGGCCCTAGAATCCGCTCGAAGGGCACCCCTGCTCCCGGCGAGGTTCCTCGGCGATACACCATCCCTTGCTCAAAACCAAGTACATCCACCTTCTGCCCGTTGAAGGGAGAGTTACCTGCTTCGGCTGCGGTGAGCAAAAGGTGCTGGACCGCCGCCTGCGCCGCTTGCGCCACGGCCGGAATCAGCGACGCCGTAGCCCTCGATCCCCCGGACATCGGGCCGGGAGGCAAGCGTGTGTCACCGATCACGACTGAAATCCGGTCGAGCGCGATCCCGGTCACATTGGCCACCATCTGAGCGAGTACAGTGTACGTTCCCGTGCCAATGTCCTGAGTAGCTGTCAACACGCGCGCCGTTGCATCGGCGTTCAGTTCAACAATAGCCTCCGCTGCGGATCGTTGTGCCTGCCACGATCCCGCTGCCACTCCCCAGCCGATCACCAGACCGTCACGATGCATCGACCCGACCGGCGTCTTGCGTGCTGCCCAGCCAAATTGCTCCGCGCCGCGCGTCAGGCACTCCTTGAGGTGCCGGGAGGAAAAGGGCACATTCAGGCTTTCGTCGATTGCTGGCTCATTGATAAGGCGTAACTGGACAGGGTCGATATTGAGCTTGATGGCGAGTTCGTCAACGGCGGATTCGAGTGCAAACAAGCCAGGGACGGCGCCCGGGCCGCGCATTGATGTGCTGGGTGCGATGTCCCGGCGCGCAGGGGCTGCCGTCACTTGCAGGTTCGGCGAGCTGTAGAGATAGCCCGTCGCCTCGCCGCAATTCTCTTTGCGTGTGTCCAGGCGGGCTGTTTGATAGATGAAGTGCTGCTGCAGCGATGTCAAACGTCCATCGCGTGTTGCCGACAAGCGTATGCGCTGCTCCGTGCCCGGACGGTGGCCCACGTTCTGGAACATCATCTCGCGGGTCAGTACCAGCTTGACGGGCCGCCTCAGACTGCGGGCCGCCGCGGCGGCGAGAAGCGAGTGGGACCACGGAAAGAGCTTGCCGCCGAATCCAGATCCTAGATACTTCATGATCACGCGCACCTGGTTTTCCGGCACGCCGAGCATCTGCGCCATCATCTGCCGCTGGTTGACAATCGACTGCGTCGTTTCGTAGAGCGTGTAGTTCGTGCCATCGAATACGGCCACCGTCGCATGCAGTTCGATCGGGTTGTGCGTTTCGATCGGCGTCGTGTAGGCGTGGTCCAGCTTCAGCGCATCGGATGCGGCTGCGAATGCCGCCTCTGCGTCGCCGCGCTGCGTGTCGACGGACGGCGTCCCCTCTGCCGACATCTGGATCGTTACATCGGGCCGGCTCTGCGCATACCGCGCCTTCACTGCACTGGACGCGGCGGTTGCCTGCTCGAACGTATCGGCCACTACGACTGCAATGTACTGGCCGTAGTACGAGATGATGTCGTCGTCGAGCGGCGGGCGTCTTTCGTCAATTCTGGGTCCGAAGCCGATGCGATAGAACTTTCCGATGTTCTCGCGTGTGAAGACAGCCCGGACTCCTGGCATCTTCGAGGCAGCGGCCGTCTCCAGTTGATCGATGCGCCCCTTGGCGATCGTCGCGCAAACCGGTACGGCGTAAAGCATCCCTGGAAAGTTGAAATCCGACGTGTATGTCGCCGCACCGCTGACCTTGACCGGTCCATCAATTCGGGTGAAGTCGCCGCCAATGATCGGCTGCGTTTTATTACTAGCTAATTGCACGTTCTCTCCGCGTCACGACCATTGGGTCAAGCAGTCTGTGTAGCCGACTTGAGGGTTTGCTGGATGCAGCGTTTAGCAAGTTCGACCTTGAAGCCGTTCTGGCTCTGCGGGCACGCTGACTGGAGCGCGGGCTCGGCCGCCGCCCGCAGCGCCGCGGGCTCGGCGTCATGTTGGCTCGCGCCTGGTTTCCGGGACTCTTCGTCCATGAAGCGAATTCTCCGCTGAATTATGGGTCGGGGCACCGTGCATCGCGTTGTGTGCCGTGTCCGACTGACCGCTCTTTTTTAACATCAGCGATATAAAACCGGACCGACGCCAAGATTAAACTTTTGAAATTTCCGAAGTCTCAGCGGTGGTTCGGATGCAGTGGATGCCTCGCTTAGCGGATGAATACTCGAGATCAGATTATTTTGTGTGAATGCTCTCGGCCGACGCCCGCATGATTGCTGTCGACGAATGACGAATACCGCCGTCCTGCAGCCAATAACCAAGGCCCATGAAGACTGCGCCACCGACAAGATTGCCCAACGTCACGAAGATTTCATTGTGGATGGCGCCGGCGAGCGTAACGTCGGCCGGGTGCTCGCCGATGAGTGCGAGTGCGAATACAAACATGTTCGCGACGCTG
Organism: Caballeronia sp.; assembly: GCF_028292365.1. GTDB lineage: Bacteria > Pseudomonadota > Gammaproteobacteria > Burkholderiales > Burkholderiaceae > Caballeronia. Next base: position 10,073 of record NZ_JAQGMM010000114.1, on the reverse strand, counting down.
TGCTCGAACCCGCTCGCAACGAAAGCAAACACCGGCCAGAAAATGAGGCCAAGCTTTGCGCCGTCATTATTCGTCCGGCCTCCCATCCAGATTGCGAGGCATACGAGCCAATTGCACAGCAGGCCCTTCGCAAACAGTGGAACGGCCGGCGTGGTCATCTTCACCACTACGGTCTTAAAGAAAATCTCTGACCCGTCGGTCAGCAACACGCCGCCACCGGCGGCGTGAAGAATAGCAGCGAGCACTACGGCGCCGATCAGGTTTCCGATCCAGCACACGATCCATACCAGCACCATGCCCCCGATGCCGGTCTCGCCCCGAAATACCGCAAGGGGCATATACATCGCTGTACCCGTGAACAGATCCGAACCAGCGAATATGACGATGGTCAGCGCACAGGCAAATACCGCGCCCATGATTAGATGAACATAAGCCGGATCGACATGCGCGCCGACCGAAAACATCAGTATGTCGCCGAACCCGATATAGGCACCGGCCATTGCTGCGCCAATCAAAAACGCAAGCGGCGAGCGGACGATAGCTGACACTTTATGGGCGCCGACCTCCGCGAATTTATCGATGCTATCTGCGTACATGACTTCTCCTGGTTATATGAGACGGGCGGCGCCTTTGGCAAGCTTGATGTCCGAAGCGTGCATGCCGCTTCGACTCGCTATGCAAGCGCCTGATGGATCAAGCTGGCATTCAGCAAGACGATGACAACAGTTGTGAAGGCGGCCGCGCCTACGGTCATCTTGCCGGCCGCGTAGTTGCCCATCACGGCGCGGCGGGACGACAGCACGACGAGCGCGATCAGTGGCAACGGCAGAATGAAACTCAGCGCCACCTGGCTCATGATCATCGCGTCAACGACATTGAAATGCAGGCCGATGACGAACGCGGGGATCATCGTGACGACGCGGCGTACCCATACCGAAATCCTCACGTTCACGAAGCCTTGTATGACCACCTGGCCGGCCATGGTGCCGACGACGGAGCTGGATATCCCAGACGCTATGAGCGAGATCAGGAACACGGTGGCGGCCCCTATGCCGAGCAGCGGGACCAGTGCGTGGTAGGCGACGCTGATGTCCGAGATTCCGGGCTCCGATTTACTGAATACGGATGCGAACATCATGACCATGGCGAGATTCACGAAGCCAGCGATCCCGAGTGCGACGAGCACCTCCCGGTTCGAAAGCGCCAGCAACCGGCGCCGTTCATCGTCATTACGCCGGCGTGCGGTTTTGCGTGAGACCCGAGTGCAGATAGAGTGTGTGCGGCATGATGGTCGCGCCAATAATCCCGACGGCCAGCGTGACGGCAGTTGTGCCATGCAGGCTTGGCAGCACGCTGCCCGTCAGCGCCGCATGCCAATCGGGCGGTGCGATCGCGAGCTCGCAGACGAAGCTGAGCCCGATCGCGGCGACAAGCAACGCAATCAAAATCTCGATCGGCCGGAAACCGCCCTTATCGAGCAACAGGATCGCGGACGTGACCACGCCGGTGACGACGAGGCCGAATAAAATCGATACGTGAAAGAGAAGCGAGACGCCCAGTGCGCCGCCCAGGAATTCGGCGATGTCGGTTGCCATTGCGGCGACCTCCGATGCACACCACATGCCGATCGCAACGGGCGTTGGAAATTGCTCGCGGCAAAGCTCGGCGAGGTTGCTGCCAGTGACGATGCCGAGCTTTGCAGACATCGCCTGAAACAGCATCGCGGCCATGCTGGCGAGCATGACGACCCATAGCAGTTCATAGCCGCACGTTGAACCCGCCTGGATGTTGGTGGCGAAGTTGCCCGGATCCATGTACGCGACCGATGCAATCATTGCCGGACCCACGAACGGGAGGAAGGCACTCAAGCCCTTGCGCTGTCCGCTCAGCGCCTCGCGCGCGGCGACCTCCGTCCGATGGGTTGCGCCAGGCATCGGTGCTGCGTTCGCCTGACGCAGCTTGAACAGCGTGAGCATCGTAAGTACCTTGTCTATCTCTATGAATCCAACTGAGCGCGCACCGCACGAAGCAACAGCTCGCTCACTCGCTCGCTTATGCGGCCGGCCGGCTCACGTTTGACGGCGGATCCGCTCGCCGTTAAACACGCTTTTCACCAAGGACTTCTGCGCCGGGACGCTCAGACCGGCACGACATCGGGCCGGGTCTTGGGGAACATCGCGAGAACTTCCGGGGTGATGTTCAGATGCTCCATCACCATTCGCGGCGGCGTATGCGTCAGCCAGTCGGAGAGCGAAACTTCGGCATAGTGATCGGCCTTGAAGATCTCGAGGAACACGAGATCGGTGTTGCCGACGTTCTGGACGTAGTGGCCGAGGCTCTTCTTTACATAGCCGATGTCGCCCGCGCGGAAATCGTTCGTGAGTGCTCGCGGACCCGTATCGAACACGGTCATTCGGGCCTCGCCCTTTATGTAGTACTGCCATTCGTCGGCATTGGGGTGCCAGTGGAGCTCGCGCATGCCGCCGGGCTTGACGGTGACAAGCGCAGCCGCGACCGTCGTAGAGGCCTTGAAGTTCCGGCTGTCGGCGATCTGCACCATGCCGCCAGCGGTCTTGCGCACCGGCGTCAGGCTGCTCATGGGGAAGACGAACGGGTGCGTGGGGGCGCCGAGCGGCGAAGTCACCGCGCGCTGGGCGTCAGCGAGTGGGCCGGGATCGCCACCCTGGAAAATCCAGAGGTTGTCGACCGGGATGTTCTTGAACGATTCGGCAGGTACACCGAAGTTCTGAGCTAGAACCTCCGGTGGCGTGTGCGCGATCCAGTCGGTGACGAGGAGGGTGTTGAATTCGGATGACTTGCCATTGTCGAAGGCGAGCAGAAATTCGGCGCCATCTGGACCGATGCCCTGCAGCGAATGCGGCAGCCCCGGCGGGAAATACCAGAGGTCGCCTGTCTTCACCTCGGCCACCTGAGGACGGCCGAGCTCGTCGAGTACCGTCACGCGGCATCCACCGTCGAGCATGACTGCCCACTCGGCTTGCTGGTGCCAGTGCATTTCGCGAATGCCGTATTTCGAGAGACGCATATTCACGCCGGAAATATCGGTGGAAATTGCAAAATCATCCTGTGTAACCTCGCGTGCCCAACCGCCATTCTGAATTCGTTTGGGCGCGTTATTAAAAGAGGCCCAGAATTCAGCCATTCCGCCCACGTCCGTGGCAGGCGGGTTTTGCGTCGACGGAAACTGGCTGGCAAGCGCCGGGTTCTGTGGCCCTGGATCGGTCAGGCTCGACGGGCTCCTGGCATTGATTGCGCCCTGGGCCGGGTGATCCGGGTTCCCGAACGAGGCGGCCTTTGCCGTGGCAGTGACCCCGATTGCTGCTGCGGAAGCGGCGGCGCCGATCAGTATTTTGCGTCGAGACAGGTCAGTCATGTTTCATTTCCTTTCGTCATCCTAATTAATTTAATACTGCTTACAATTATTTCATGTACGAAAGAAAACGTACGGTTTCAAGACGGGATCTGAACGATGAAGTGCTCGATGTAAATCAGCACCTCCTGGGGAGGATAGTAATTCGGCGGTGCCGCTTAAATAGTAAAATGATCGTTAAACATTCTTCATAAACCGGCAAAGATCGACCTCGCGAGCCTCAAGGCGCGGATCAGCGTCGAAGAAATATTTGATGGCAAATAATGATTAAACCGGGATGTCGCTGAACGTGTTCACGTTCAGGAAGACAGGTATGTTTAGCAAGCTGAATGGAATTGCATCGCAATGCTTGTCGCGGTGCGATTCACGCAGGGTGATAGGAGAACGCGTATGCCAATCGCCTGCGGCGACGGAACACGTTCAATCGTGGGGTAGGGCCTCGAGTACCGCCACGTCGAGCTGGCCGCCTGACGATCATTTAGCGGCTGTCGATCAATGGTGGACCGGGATGACCTTGCCGCGGAACAGGTGGTACTGGAACGGAGTTGCACCGAGGTCGTGAGCCACTTCTTCGAGCGCTATCGGCACGTTCTCGAAAGCCGTGCGGGCTGCAGTAGTGAAGTACGCGAGGCCGCCGTAGACCTGGGCAAGGACGAAAGAGCCGGCGTTGTTGCTGAGCGGAATGCCGACTTCTGCTAGAAATCGGCCCACCGTCCCATAGGGTCCATACGCAGTAGGGCTCATTCACCTCGAGTACAGTTCGATGCATTTCGGCAGAGATTCTCAATAGTCTGTTTTGCTAACTGTCCGCAGCCAGCGTGAGCAATTAAACAGAAGAATCTAGGATGTCCGGCTTTCGTTCGAAGCGGGCTCAATTCATGGGCAATCTTCAGGCCGCCGCCAGCTTTTGCCCAAGATGAAATCCGTCCTTCATTGCCTTGTGCTCGTCGATCAACCGATAGACTGTCGCGCCCGGCATCGTCTCCGATTCGAGCAGTTCCTCGGCTATCGCGCGCAGCACCGGCTCGTTGTCGTGCAGCAGCGCGTAGCATGCTTCATTCAAGTCCTTCAGCAGAATGTTCGCGTGCCCGATTGAGGTTTTCATCTGCAAACCGGCGTACTGCGCCGGCAATGCCGCAAGGCTGAACAGATTGCCATCCGCGTTGAAGCCGAACTTCGACACCATATCAAGGCCGATCCGCGACGCTTCCTGCAAGTCCTGCGCGGCACCGCTCGATGCTTCCGAGAACATCAACAATTCCGCATTCCGTCCGCCTAGCAGCACCTGAATCTCGTTGCGTATTTCGGTCTCCAGGTACAGGTGCTTGTCCTGCGTCTTCGTGATCAGCGCGGCGCCCAATGCGCCGCCACGCGGCAGAATCGTGACCTCTTCAAGCACGCCAGTGCCGAGCAATGCGGCGACGAGTCCGTGGCCCGCTTCGTGAACCGCGATCCGCTTGCGTTCGTCGTCGTTGAGCGCGCGTTCAGCGCCGCTTACGTCGCCTATGCGCGCAATCTTGATCACCTCGACGAAATGTTTCGACGCCACCTCGTCAGCGCCCACTTTGTGCGCGACTAGTCCAGCCTGATTGACGATCATCGCGAGCGTGGCCGGCGAAAGCCCCGTCGTCAAACGCGCCAGTTGATTGAAGTCGATGTCATCGGATTTCGATGTCAGCTTCGCGGCGTAGAAACTAAATATCTTCGTGCGGTCTTCGAGATCGGGCAGACGAACCTGCACGGTGCGATCGAAACGACCCGGACGGCGCAACGCTTCGTCGAGATTGTCTGGATGATTGGTCGCCGCAACGATGATCACGCCTTCGTTCGACGCAAAACCATCCATTTCCGCAAGCAACTGATTGATGATCCGGTTGCTCTCCGCTTCAACAGGACCGCCGCCCGTGTCCGTGCGTTTCGCGAGGCCGTCGGCTTCGTCGATGAAAATCACGGTCGGCGCATTCTTGCGCGCGAGCTCGAAAAGCCGCTTGACCTTCTGAATGCCGACGCCGTAGTACTTCGCGCTGAAATAGCTGCCGGTAATCGAAATGAAGTTTGCGCCGCATTCGCCTGCGAGCGCCTGCGCGAGACGCGTCTTGCCGACGCCCGGGCCGCCGACCATCAAGATTCCGCAAGGCGCGCGCACACCCATTTTGGTGAACGGCTTAGGGTTGGTCAGATAGGTCTGAATGTCGGAGAGCGCGGCCTTTGCTTCTCCCGCGCCGATCACGTCGTCGAAGCAAAGCGCCGGTGCACGCTCGAGCAGCTTCGCGCCGGCCGTCATTTCACGGCGCATGAACCAGATCAAGCCACCGATCAGCAACAGCGGCAGCATCGGACCAAGCACATCGTGCATCTTCTCGAATGCATCGATCCAGCATGACATGCCCATGCGAATGTTCGCATCCGGCAGCCACGCGAGCTGATACGGCGCGCGCGCGTCGTGCTTTATTTCGCCAAGCAGCAGTGCACTGGAGAAAGTCGCGTTGCGGTCGGTAACGAAGTACTTCACGCCATCGCGTGTCGACACTAGAATCGCATTCGGGCTCACGCCGATCGCCGTCACGTCCTGCTCGCGAATATCGCGCAGCAGTTCAGAAGCGTCTTTCTCCTGATGCGTCCACGCCGATGCATCGATGCGCATCTGGTTTGCGACTCCGCCAAGCGCCGGCGAAAGTTGTGCGTGTTGCTCGTGGCGCCAGAGCAGAAACATGACGAGTCCCGCGAAGGCCGTGGCGGTCACCGCGAGCGTCGTGTAGCGCCCGTATCGGGACCAAAGCGAATTCTTTGCCGGTTTCATCAATTGATTCCTAAAGAGGAAGCTGCGTTCAGTATGCGATCTACACATTGCGTCACACCGTCAGCGACATTACCGTTTTGTTATCCGACACGCTGATCCGATGGGCGCGTTTGTTCCGGAACAGGACCATTCCATGAACGAATTGGATTGCTCCTGCTTCGGAATGGATGTCTTATACCTGCGTATCACCGGCTGACAGGTACCGGCTCCCGGAACATAGCCGCAAGTACTGGCGCTGTCGACTATACAAAGGTATCCGGGCTCTACACTCACGGAGGACTGCGGTGACCATTCGTACAATGGTTTTCTTTGGATCGCCCGCATATCTTGTTTCCTTGGACGGTACGATCGTTTTGTGAGGCGCGACCTGTCAGACGTTCTACGTAACTGGATTTTTATCGGTTGCAACGTACATCAGCGCGACAGACCATACAGTGATGGAACTCAGAGGCAGGAGTACTGATGAAATTCTCATCGTGGCACATAAGGAAGATCATGATGGTGAAGATTAGATACCCCCGCTTCACCGCCATCGAGTTGTGGGTCCTGACCATCTCCATCATAGTCGCAGCCGGAATGCAGATATCAGTGTAGCGGCTGTGATCGGTCAAATGATCCTGCGTTGGTTCCGCGTGGACGATTGGCGCTCCCATGGCCTCGCCGCGGGCGTGGCGGGCAGCGGGGTCGCGGCCTCCCAGATCGCACCGCTCAGCGGTATTGCCGCCGCCTTCGCGGCGATCGGCATCGGGATGAACGGCATCGTTACCGCGTGCATCGTTCCGCTGCTCGCCATGCTTTGGCCTAAGTAAAGTTGCGTTCCGCCCGAGCCGTCACGCCAAGCACAGCGTCGGCGGATTCTGTTCGAGGGGCAGAGCGGCCCGTAGTTGTGCTGAAGCCCTTGTAATGAGGTCGGACCGAAGGGTAGCGTTATTCGGTTAAGGAAGGTCCCGTCAAGCGAATGAATGGACCTACGCTTGCCCTCGTTCATGCCAATCATCTATCTCGGTTCGCGCGCGATACTCAAGCGCACTGAGTGCCATCAATGGGTCGATCTTCGCCCTTGGAATGACCCTTTCAAGGGCCGAGGGCCTGCCTTTACTCTTATCCCTGTCGGTACGTTCAATCACTGCATGGCTTACCCACTGGACGCCGAGCTCATCCGCCACAGCATCCGCGGTCACACAGAAACCACGATGTTCGAAAGTCACAAACCCTCCAGACCTGAGGATAAATTAAGGATTCGATACGACTATACGACTAGTCTGCGAGAAGCCTAACGTGAGAACTCCACTGTCTGCATCGACGAGCCGGATTCGATTACACGCAGCCGACTTCTGTGCAAAACGGGCACTTCGCTGAAAGGGCGCAGGGCGCACCGCCCGAAGCTGGAGCGCTCGCCGCCACTCCCTCCAGATGAGCGTGAACGACATATTGTGTTCGACCGCTTAGATAAGCCGTTTCGCGCGAACACGAGATTATGGATGGGCGATTGCGTGACAGGGTGTTTCATTGCGAATTTGTAACGTGCTGGTCAGATTTGCGTCAACTACCACCGAGTATCGTCAAGGCGCGTTTCGTCATTGCATCACGACCAGCCCGTGCGCGAGATTACCGAACCGGTTTATCACGAGCCCGGCGATGCGGGGGACTGCTCGAAGTACCACTAGCCTCGAGTAGATCGACATAGCTCCGGATCAGCGCGAGCGTACTTTGTGCAGAAGTACGGCGCGTGATTTGTCCACACGTACAACCAATATCGCCGCGTTCAAGGAGCCGTGAAATGACTATATCGAGAGTACTGACTATCGAAGATGACCAACTTATTGCGAATGAAATCATTTATGAACTGGAAGAACACGGATTTTCGGTCGACTGGGTGGACAACGGCTCCGAAGGGCTGGCACGGGCGATGACCGACGAATACGATGCGATCACGCTGGACCGGATGTTGCCCGGCATAGATGGGCTCAGCCTTCTGGCGACGATACACAGTGTCGGCATTCAGACGCCAGTATTGATATTGAGCGCGCTAGGCGATGTAGACGAGCGCGTGCGCGGCTTGCGCGCCGGCGGCGATGACTACCTGGCGAAACCCTTCATCCCCGAAGAGCTGATAGCGCGGCTCGAAGTATTGCTGCGCCGACGCCGGGCACTGACCGTTCAACAGGAGACAATGTTGTGCGTCGGACCGCTCGAACTGGACTTGCTCTCCCGCAAGGCCAAGCGTGACGGCGAAGAAATCGTGCTGCTACCGACTGAATATCGCGTGCTCGAATTGATGGTACGGAACGTGGGACAGACTATTACGCGCACGATGCTGTTCGAGAGCGTGTGGGGCTATCACTTCGATCCCGGGACCAATCTTGTCGACGTCCATATGAGCCGGTTGCGCAAAAAAATCGATCCGCCAGGGGTGAAACCCATGATCCAGACTGTGCGCGGCTCGGGCTATATCCTCAAGTAATCCAAGGCCTTGAACTATTCCCCGCCATCGACCAAAAGCGCCCAGTTGGGTCGCAGCTGGAATACGACGACGTTTCGAATGCTGTCAGTCTACGCCGTCATCTTTTCGGTCTCGGTGATGCTACTGATTGGCTACATGGGGTATGCGGTGACGGGCCAGATGGAGCGCAAAGCCGACGTCGTGATCCAGTGGCAGCTCGTCTATTTCGGCTCATTACCCGACAATAAGCTCGCCGACATTCTGCAACGCCGGATTGAACACGAACGTATGCACATCAACTACTACGGTCTGTTCACCGCGGATGGTGCGCATATAGCAGGAGACGTGCTGATGCTTCCACCTGGATTGTCCGTCGAGCGCCGTGGCATGACACTTGAACATACGCTGTCAGTTGCCGGCGTTAAACAGGCGCCGGTGGTGCGCGCGATGGCGGTGCGGCGCGGGGACGGTACGATACTGGTCGTCGCTCACGATCTCACGCACATTCTTGCGATCCGCCAGGACGTCATCAATGCACTGATCGGCGGCGGGATGTTTTGCCTCTTGGCCGGTCTCGCAGTCGGTCTTGCATTCGGCATGCTGCAGATGCGCCGTGTGAAGGCGATCCGTCGCGTGACGGTGCAGATTGCTCAAGGTGACCTCAACCAGCGTCTGCCGACCGGTGGCCACGACGAACTGGACCTGTTGTCGAATCTGGTCAATCACATGCTCGATGAAATCGAGCGCCTGATGACCGAGGTAAAGGGCACATGCGACGGCATCGCGCACGATCTGCTTACGCCGCTCGGCCACGTCCGTACGTTGCTTGTCCAGGTCGCGGAGCGCGCGGACACACTCAACGATGAACAGTTGCCGAACCTGGTTGCCCGCGCGCGATCCAATACGGATAAGTTGCTGGAACGGTTCCGCGCGATGCTGCGCATCTCGGAGATCGGCGCGCTACAGCGGCGCGGCGGTTTTGCCGAGGTGCAATTGGCGACACTCGTCTCGGAAGTCAGCGAACTCTACGAACCGCTTGCGGATTGTAAGGCAATCAAGTTGCGGGTGAAGATAGAACCCGTTGGCGCGATTCACGCCGACCGAGCGCTGCTGTTCGAGGCGTTCAGCAATCTGGTTGATAACGCGATCAAGTTCGCGCCGACATGCGGAACGGTGTGCATAACACTCGCGCGGACGTCGTTCGGTCCACAGGTCGATATCGTCGACAACGGACCGGGTATTCCGTCCAGCGAACGCCAGGCGGTGCTGAAACGATTCTATCGGAGCGAGCAGACGCGCCATATCGCGGGTTCGGGTCTCGGTCTTAGCATGGTCTCAGCGGTGATCCAGGTCCACAACTTCACCATGAAGATCGGCAATGCAGAGCCTGGCACTCGCGTGACCATAGAGTGCTGGTCGTGAACGCTCGATTGAACCGC
>NZ_JAQGMM010000098.1 GCF_028292365.1 Caballeronia sp. | reverse complement strand
TGACAGGCCACGTCGCGCAGCGGTAGAAATCCAAAAGAATACCCCGCTTTAGCGCTGCATTCATAGCGTGGGCCATCACGCCTGGACTAGTTAGTAAAAGCGCAATCGAATGCCTGGACGTGGTCGACGCGGACCTTTCCACAGTGCCGGTATCGCCCTCTATTCAGCGCTCACCGCAACACGGTGATTGCGCCCGTCGGCGCATTCGGTCTTCCTATGCAAGCCTAACGTCAATTGGTCTTTGCTGACCCATTTTAACGTTTGCCTATTTGCAGAAAATGATCGCTCTGCCATGCCTGAATACAGGCCTTCCACGCCTGTCGTCAATTGATCATTTTGTTGCGCAGGCATCACTAAAGAGTTCCCAAAACGGGCCGATATTGCTTTCAGAACACTTAAATATCGGCGAAACGCTTGAGTACCCGTCAGACAGAAACGGGACCGGGCGATCACTCTTCGGGGGCTGCATTGAATCAAGAAACCTTGTCCAGACTGCGGGCGGTTGCACCGGGCGAAGTCATCTACTCGGAAGGGTATATTGGAACCTCGGCAATCTATGTCATTGCCGAAGGAAAAGTCGAGATCTCGGCGAAATGCGACGACAGGCGTGTTGTCCTCGCGACCCTGGGCAAGGGAGAGTGCTTCGGAGAGTCTGCATTGCTGCCTTCCGAGCCGCGCGGGTCGACGGCGAAGGCGCTTAGCTTCTGCCGGCTGAGCGTGATCGAAGCAAAGATCGTGGAAGAGGAACTGGAGCGCGTCTCACCGCTCCTTCGCCACCTGATGCGCACGTTGATTCGCCGGAATAAAAGAAAAGACGAGCTCCTCGCGACGTACACGAATGCTGACTTCCTACCCGGAATAGTCTCTTACGCCCACGTGCTTAGCTTGATGGCCGGAGGTGAAAACGGGCAAGCACGAGGCCGGCGGCTTCAATCCGATGATGTGTCGATCGCACTTTCTGAAGTCTGCAAGCGGTGCCAGGCAGTAGCCGGCCATCCTCGCGTGCACGTCATGGCCATGCTCAAGCGCATGGAAAAACTCAACCTCGTAACGCTTGAGTCCGGTCGTCCGGACTTTCTCGGCAACGTCCCCGGCTTTGCCACGGACGACACCACCAGCCGCCAGGTTGTCACCTTCGATCCCGTGCGGATTATCGAACGGGATCAACGCGTGGGTGACCACGATCTTGATATTTCGATCGCCAGCGAACTGGAGTTGATAGAACTGTCCGATCTTGAGGCGCTGATCGGCGTCGAGAGACAGTTGATACTCGACAAGCTCTCGCGTGCGGAAATTGCCGACGATATTTTTACGATCTCGCGAAACTGCTCTCCTCGGCAACGGACCACACGGTCTCTGACCGGTTGCTTTCAGTGATGACAAAGGCACGGCAAAGTGAGACTTCATGGATCATGCGACGTGACCTCGTGACCAATCCTCTTGAGATACAGGACATTGAAGAACGCTTCATTCAACTGGTCAAGTCGATAAAAGCCGGGCCCCCAGCCGACGCCCCCGAACAGCTTTCGGTTGGAACCTGACTGTCCTGAGCCGTACGGCAGAGCAGCATCGAAAACAATCGCAGTCGTCAAAAGATAAACGAGAGATCGAATGGACATCCTAACGCTGTGCGGAGCGCTGCTTGGCATTGTTGCCATCGTGGCCGGGTTCACCCTGGAAGGCGGCCGCTTCCTGACGCTCTTTCAGGTAGAAGCCATAGTCATTGTGCTGGGCGGCACGATCGGCGCCGTAATGGTTCAGAACACGTGGGTGAAGTTCTCGGCAGGGGTGAGGCAACTCGGCATGGTCTTCACCAAGGCCAAGCCAGTCGACCGGGAAAACCTGACCATCCTGCTCGAATGGGGTCACAAAGCGAAAGTGGAAGGGATGCTCGCATTCGAAACGATCAATCCCGAAGGCATCAGCCCCTTTGCGAAGAGAGGACTGGAACTGATCGCCAACGGCGTGCCGACTGCCGTGATCGAGGACGCGTTGCAAAGAGAACTCGACGCGTACGAGCGCAACCAGATGGCGGCGGCGCGGATATGGCTGCAGGCAGGAGGCTACGCGCCAACCTTCGGCATCCTGGGCGCGGTGCTGGGTCTGGTTCAGGTGACAGGGCACCTTCTGGAACCGGTCCAGCTTGGTCAGGGTGTCGCCGTCGCTTTTATCACGACGCTCTACGGACTGGCTCTTGCCAATATCCTGTTGCTGCCCATCTACGGAAAAATAAAGGCAAGAATAGATAGCGAATTACGCTTCAAGAAATTGTACTTCGACGGCTTGCTTGCCATCTCGCGAAAAGAGTCTCCGCAGTTAATCGAAGCCCGCCTCGTGGCCGATATTACTTAGAGGTCTATGCGAGAGGGATGGGCGACCAAGCAAAGCCGTTAAACGAGCGTTCGTTCCAGTCCCTAGATTCATTCGCTAAGGATTACTCATGGCCTTGACATGGTGATTCGCCGTTCCTTGCTGTACGGCCGCGAGCCCCGACCCGGATACATGTGAACCAAGGCACTTTACAGCACCAATTTCTATCTGAAGATTATGTCCTTGGTATCTACCAAACCCAATCCCAAGTTCGACGACGAGGCCGAGATACTCTCCGAGCGGTGGCTGATTTCATACTCGGATCTCGTGACCACCCTCATGGTTCTATTCATCGCGTTGTACGCGATGCAGCTAGCCCAGCACCGGGAAATGGAAACGAAAAGTCTCACGCTTGCACCGCTCACGAAGCGCAGCGCAAGCGCTGAAAATTTTCAAGCGCCCCGGACTGCGGCGCTTGAACAGGTCCAGGCGTCCAGGAAAGAACTGATCTCAGCATTGCAGGCGATGCGCGACAAGCAGGAAATTCGTGTACTCGAAAATGCGCGCGGTGTCGAGATCGAAATCAATGCAAAGATACTCTTTCGCTCGGGTGAGGCCCATCTGATGCAGGATTCAAACGCCGTGCTGGATCAGGTGGCTACGGCGCTCAAAGAACACTCGGCGCAACAGATCCTGGTGGAAGGACACACCGATTCCGTACCGATATCGACCGCAAAATACGAGTCTAACTGGGAGCTTTCGTCCGCGAGAGCCGGCTCGCTCGTACGATTCCTGGTCGATCGGGGCATTGAGCCACACAGGCTCGCGGCGATTGGCCGCGCGGACAATATCCCCGCTGTAATGGGAGATGACCCGTTTGCCCGCGCAGCCAATCGTCGAGTCGTCATCGTCGTGCAATACGATGTTCCCACTACCCTTCAGTAGACCCGATCTTCGTCAGACCTCCAGCCTGCACATGGTCGGCCGCCTGGCGGAGACGACGCGTCCAATGCCGTTCCGTGGAGCATCGCCTCCATTGCTGCACCCTGTTGCTCATTTGCCGCCAGTGACATCGAGGAACGTGCCGGTGATGAAGGAAGCTTCGGCGCTTGCTAGCCATAGGATCGCCCGCGCAACCTCTTCAGGTTGACCGCCGCGTCCCATGGGGATCGAGTCTCTGACGCGATCCACCCGTCCCGGCTCTCCGCCGCTAGCATGCATGTCAGTGTAGATGTGCCCAGGGCGGATGCAGTTGACGCGTATCCCATCCCGCGCGACTTCTTTTGCAAAACCCGTAGTGAATGTCTCAACGGCGCCCTTCGACGCAGCGTAGTCGACATATTCGTTTGGACTGCCGAGCCGGGCCGATGCCGACGAGATGTTGATCACAACGCCTCCCCGCCCATTGTGACGATACGACATGCGCTTCACCGCCTGCTGTGCACAGAGGATAGGGCCGATCGAATTGACCGCGAAGATACGCTGCATCCGCGCGAAGTCGAGATCCTCCAGCCGGGACTGCCGCGCAAGTACCGCAGCGTTGTTCACCAGTACATCGATCCGGCTGAACTTCCGGTCGATCGCGGCGAATAGCTGAGCGACCTGCTCTGGATCTGCGCTGTCCGCGCGCATGGCTAGAGCCCGGCGCCCGAGAGCTTCCACATCAGCCGCCACCGCAAGGGCAGCAGATTCGTTGGAGACGAAGCTAATCGCTACATCGTAACCTTGTGCGGCAGCAAGACGCGCGGTCGCCGCGCCTACGCCGCGACTTCCACCCGTTATCAGAATTAGCGGCGCCTGCGGGGCGGTATCCATTTAGCGAACCTTCTTGTGGTGGTGGGACAATAACTAGTGCTGGGGACCGGCTGAATGCTGGCGGCTCGTTGGTGGCTCGTTGGTGGCGTTGGCCGATCCACCTCAACATAGACGGACACAAGAATAACTATAGTGTGATGCAAAGGCAAAGCAGATTAACTGCCGGTCCGGGTTAGAAAAACTCTTTCGATGAAAAGCACGCCACCGTTTGTGCGAGGTATCGGGATCGGCTAAGGGCTTTCATATCACGACGACCCGGCTCATCCGATGATGTTGGTATGATTTCTCTATTCATCGAAGCGATCTGCACGTTATTGAACCGATAACGCAAACTGATTCACGACATGTGCCGACAACGCACGTCCTGGTCGCCCGAACAAAATGAAGGCCCTGGAATTTTAACGACAAGCAGTTTTGCTTTGAGCTTACTCAAGATGGCAATCGATATTACCGGCCGCACGTTTGGCAGGCTTACGGCTGTAGCCCGCGAGGACGGTTCTCGCTGGCTTTTCAGGTGCGCTTGCGGAGTCGAGAAGGTTCTTGCCGTTCAAAGCGTCAAGTACCGCAAGACGCTATCGTGCGGCTGCTTGCGTCAGATTGAAATTGCAGCGGGTCATCGCTTTGGCCAACTCACTGCGTCTCACTACGTGAATCACGGCAAGAACGGCGCACGCTGGTTTTTCCAGTGTGATTGCGGGGCCGGAAAGATCTTTGCCTCTAGTTACGTACGAAGCGGCCTGCGAACCTCGTGTGGATGCCGCGGGCGGACTGCCAAGGTCGTCCGCGTGGCGGAGCCAGACGCGGAGGTTTGGCCGTTTCCAAAGTGGCCCAGGGAGCGCGGCGGGTAAGCGACTTTCAACAGACAATCTCCGTACAGCCGCATGGACAGAACACAAACCGAGTGATGCGCGCGGTCGCGGTGACCACGCGCTGCACTACCCAACCCCACCTTCCGACCTACCGCCGCGACGAAAGCCTGCGCACGACGGCCACGAGCCTGTCGACTTCATCGCACGTGTTGTAAAAAGCTAGCGACGGCCGCACCGTTGCCTCGACGCCAAAGCGCCGGAGAATCGGTTGGGCGCAATGATGACCCGAACGCACTGCAATCCCTTCTTCGTTCAACGCCTGCCCGACTTCTTCCGTCTCGTATCCCTTCAGCACGAACGACAATACGCTGGCCTTATTCTTGGCTGTACCAATCAAACGCACGCCTGGGACCGGCTGCAATACGCTCGTCGCATAAGCGAGTAGATCATGTTCGTAGCGCCCGATATTCTCGATACCCACGCGCGTCACATAATCAATCGCAGCCCCAAGGCCCACTGCATCGGCAATGTTGCCCGTGCCTGCCTCAAAGCGATTGGGAGGCGCCTGAAACACGGTGCGCTCGAACGTCACGTCCGCGATCATGTTGCCGCCGCCTTGCCATGGCGGCATGTCTTCGAGCAGATCGTGTTTGCCATAGACCACACCAATACCGGTCGGACCGAACAGCTTGTGACCCGAGAACACGAAGAAATCAGCATCGATTTCCTGCACGTTCACACGCATGTGCGAGACCGATTGCGCACCGTCAACCAACGCCCGCGCGCCTGCACGATGCGCCATCGCGACAATCTCCTGCACCGGCACAACGGTGCCCAATGCGTTCGATACTTGCGTCACCGAGACAATCTTCGTGCGGCTGTTGAGCAGTTTCTGATACTCATCGAGACGAACTTGTCCCGAGTCGTCGACAGGAATCACGCGCAGAATCGCGCCCTTAAGTGCTGCGAGTTGCTGCCAGGGCACGATGTTCGCGTGATGCTCGAGATGCGAGACAATGATCTCGTCGCCCTCGCCAACGTTTTGCACGCCCCAGGACTTCGCGATCAGGTTGATGCCTTCCGTCGTGCCACGCACGAAGATGATTTCTTCCGCCGATGCCGCACCAATGAAGCGTCTCACCGTATCGCGCGCGCCTTCGTACGCGTCGGTCGCGCGTCCTGCCAATGCATGTGCGGCGCGGTGAATGTTTGAGTTCTCATGCGCGTAGAAATACGACAGGCGGTCGATAACCGACTGCGGCTTGTGCGTGGTCGCGGCGTTGTCGAACCACACAAGCTGACGGCCGTTCACGCGCTCTTGCAGTATCGGAAAGTCGCGCCGGATGGCGTTGACATCGAATGGCGGATGAGCCGAACCGGTCTGCGGCAAGCGCTCGTTCGAATGCGGTGCACGAGCGTTGTCGAGAAAATAGAACCCACCGCTACGATCAGGCTCGCCACCCGCCGGCCCCGCCCGCTCACGGCTATTGAACGGAAGCAAGTCGTCGATAGACGGCAGACCAAGCGATTCGGCCGTCGGTACATCATGACCGGGCAAGGGCAGCTCACGGCTCACGCCGGATGACCCGCCCGCGTTCCGCAAGAAATAGAACGGAGACTCCGCCGATTGATCTCGTTGTACTCCATCAGGCGCACCAACGCCCAGCGCAGCGCCACCGAAGCGCGGTTCCAGCGCCGGTGCGGCGCTCGTCACGGAGTCAGGCACGTTGTTTTGCGAAACCGCATGCGGTGCCAGCGCCGGCACACGATTGCCCAGTGACAACACGTGCGTGGGTGCCGACGGCAGCAGGTTAGCGCCCGGTGCCTTGCCCTGCGGAAGGCTCAAGCCTGGCACCCCCGTCCCCGCACCGCCCGGCCCCGCAAGCGGAGATCCAGGGGGCGCCGGATTGCTCGCTGAGGCAAGCACAGGTGCCGCGACCGGCAGCCCTGCGGAGAGTGACTCACCACTGCCGCTGCCAAGACTGGCAAGCGCGGGCATAGTACTACCTGCACTCCCCGGCACGGCCGAAAAGAACGCATTCGCAAGACGCGATAGCACGGCGAGATCAGGCAAGCCCGCAGGCAACCCCGCAGGCGCTGCGGCCGGCGGAACATCAGTGACGAAAGCGCTGCTCACTGGCTTACTTGTAGGTGTCAGGATAGTCATGGTACTTGGCGATCTCCACGTCATCCAGAACCGCCAGTGCGTCCGGCGAGTGCACTGCGAGCGAGCAATACAGCGAAATCAGGTACGAGGCGATCGCGTGGTTGTTGATTCCCATGAAGCGCACCGAAAGCCCAGGCCCTTGCTCGCCTGCTACGCCCGGCTGAAACAAGCCAACCACGCCTTGCCGCTTGTCACCCACGCGCAGCAGAAGGATCTTGGTCTTGCCGTCGGCAACAGGCACCTTGTCCGACGGGATCAACGGAATGCCACGCCACGTGAGGAATTGCGAACCAAACAAACTCACGGTCGGCGGCGGCACGCCGCGACGCGTGCACTCGCGCCCGAAAGCCGCGATTGCGAGCGGATGAGTCAGGAAAAACGCGGGCTCCTTCCAGACGCGCGTCAGCAGCTCATCGAGATCATCGGGGGTCGGCGCACCGGTCAGCGGGAACACGCGCTGTTCTTCGGCGACATTCGCAAGCAGACCGTAGTCCGGGTTATTGATCAGCTGGCTTTCCTGCAACTCCTTGATCGTTTCGATCGTCAGGCGCAGTTGTTCCTTGATCTGATCATGCGGACTACTATAGAGATCCGAAACACGGGTCTGCACGTCGAGGACGGTACTGACCGCGTTCAGAAAATACTCGCGCGGGTTTTCATCGTAGGGAACGAAGGTCCGGGGCAGTTCGCTTTCGTCTTCACGTTGCGTGCATGCCGCCTTCACTTCCTCGGGGTTCTTGACCTGATTCAACCGGTAGATGCCGGCTTCGACAGGCACCCATTGCAGCAAATGCGTAAGCCATCGCGGGGTAATAGTCGATAGCTGGGGAACGGTCTTGGTGGCATTGGCTAATTGCCGTGCTGCGTTATCGCCGAGCGCCGTCTGGCCGCCCACAGTTGCCGTCATGTGTAGCTCCGAAGTCTATAGAATAAAAACGGGAATGCTTATCAGGAAACGTCATTATCAAGACGACGCCCCTGGTCATTCAACATGCTATAGACGGCATTTCGGAAATAATGATCAGCCTGGCCCGTTCACTGGTTCGGGTTGCAGTAACTCCGCCATGGGAACATCGAGCGCGCGGGCAAGTTTGTGGACCGTGATGATGGAAGCGGTCACGCGGCCGCGTTCAATCTCGCCAATATAAGAGCGGTTCAGGCCGGCGTGTTCAGCAAGCTGCTCTTGCGACCACGCCTGTGCCTCGCGTAAAAGCCTGACAGCCAAGCCGAAGTTGCGGACGACTTCCGTCATGACACAGTTGCCCCGGCGCGTTGTTGCACACCGTCGTTGCGCGAGACCGCCTGCGTAACGTTCGCGCCCGGTTCGACGTCGTGCGTGAGCCATACGTTGCCGCCGATTACCGCTCCCCGGCCGAGCGTGACACGACCGAGAATCGTGGCGCCCGCATAGATCACGACCTCATCTTCCACGATCGGATGCCGCGCCCCGCCTTTCTCCAGATGGCCTTCTGCATCGCGGGGAAAACGTTTTGCGCCGAGGGTGACGGCCTGATAAACGCGCACGTGATCGCCAATGACCGTGGTCTCGCCTATGACCACGCCCGTCCCGTGATCGATAAAAAATCCCTTGCCTATTTGCGCGCCCGGATGAATGTCGATGCCCGTTGCGCCATGCGCGAGTTCAGCCACAATGCGCGCAAGCAACCGAAGGTCGAGCTGATAGAGCTCATGCGCCAGCCGGTGATGAATCATGGCGAGAACGCCGGGGTAGCAGAGCAGCACTTCATCTACACTGCCGGCTGCCGGATCGCCGTGATAGGCCGCTAGCACATCGCTATCGAGGAGCGTACGGATCTCGGGAAGCCTGGCCGCGAACGCACGGACCGCAATGCCTGCACGCGCGGCGATGTTTTCGTCGTCACGCGACAGATGGCGGTCGCGGTATTGCAATTCGAGTTGCGCCTGGGCAAAAAGAGCGTGCAAGGCTGAATCCAGTGCATGGCCCACGTAGAAATTTTCGCTTTCCTGACGCAGGTCGTGCGGACCAAGCCGCATTGGAAAGA
>NZ_JAQGMM010000080.1 GCF_028292365.1 Caballeronia sp. | reverse complement strand
GACCGCTACGGCAGCCGCCGGATGTTCCGCCTGCTGGTAGTCCTATCTCTCGTGCCCGTGCTGTTCGTCACTCACCTGCCGAACCTGCCGTTCATTGCGATGGTGCTGCTGTTCCCGGTGTTTATGGTGATCGTGTCCGGTCGCATGGTGCCGATGCAGGCGTTGCTGACGACGGTTCCCGAACCGTCCAACCGCGGCGCTTTCCTCAGCACGAATAGCGCATTGCAAGCGCTCGGCGCCGGTTGTGGTGCGTGGCTCGGCGGACTGTTCCTTTCGTTCGATACGCATGGGGCGATCCGGGGGTATGGCATCAATGGCGTGCTGGCTGTCGCACTCGTGTCGTTTGCGGCGATTTGGGTCGGTCGCGTGAAAGCGGCCTCGGAAAGAGCTGTTTCGCCGCCCATTGCCGCAGAGCCGGTTGGGGAAGCGTAGCCGTTCAAGCAAAGTTCGAGTGAGCTTGAAAAAGTTGCGCCCCGCAAGTATATTGGTTGCGAGGCGCAACCGATTGGAGCAACCATGGACTATGTTAATTTACCCGAGAAATCCCGGGATCACACCATCCTCGAGCTTCGCGACTTTTCGCGAAAGCTGGTACGCGAGCTTGGTTTCATGCGCAATACGCTGGCCGACAGCGACCTCGCGCCATCGGCCGTTCATGCGGTCATTGAGATTGGGTTGGCGCCGGGGCTTCAGGCGCGTGATCTGGCCGACACGCTGCGGCTCGACAAGTCGAACACCAGCCGGCAGTTGGCAAAGCTCGAATCATTGGGACTGGTAACACGGGAAACAGCGAGCGACGACGGCCGGTCGTCACGGCTGTTCCTGACGGCAACCGGCAAGAAGTTGCGGCAAAAGATCGACCGCTTTGCGACCGATCAGGTCTCCAATGCGCTTCGACGACTGGTGCCCGCCGACCAGCAAACGCTGGTCCGCTCGCTAGCGCTTTACGCGGACGCTTTAGCGCAGGACAACGTCAACAAGACACCGCGAGCGGCTGCATCGATAGATGAAAAAATCCTCGAGGGCTATCAACCGGGGTGCATTGGCGACATAGCAGGCCTGCATGCACGTTTCTATTCGCAGGCAGCCGGCTTTGGTGTTTTCTTTGAAAAGAAAGTCGCCACGGAACTGGCGGAGTTTGCCATGGCCTTGCCGTCTCCCGGTAGGGCGCTGTGGCTCTATGTCGAGAACGGCAGGTCACTCGCTTCAATCGCCATAGACGCAGATGACTCCGATGACCGGCTTGCTCATCTGCGATGGTTTATTGTCGACGAGTCGTTGCGCGGCTCGGGTGTGGGACGCCGCCTGCTTTCCAAGGCACTGGATTTCGTCGACCGGGAATTCGATGAAACCTATCTTTGGACGTTCAAGAGCCTTGACGCAGCACGTCATCTGTACGAGTCATCAGGCTTTCAATTGACCGAGGAAGCAGAAGGCTCGCAATGGGGCACTCATGTGAGCGAACAGAAATTCAACCGGCGCTCGGGCGAGAGGTCTTAGGTCTTAGCAAATCCCCTCATAAAGACTGACGCCAAGTACGTACTACTCCGCATGAAACATGCAGTCAAATACTTGCATTTCTTCGCCCCGCTGACTAATATGCAGTCAGGAGGCTGCATATGACATCATCAACTGATCGAATTGAAAGACAGATCCTGGTCGAGGCGCCGCGTTCGCGAGTCTGGCGCGCGCTGTCGAATGCTGAAGAATTCGGCAACTAGTTCGGCATGGATTTCAAAGGCAAAACCTTTGTCGCGGGTATGCCCGTTCATGGGCGCATTACCCACCCCGGATACGAACATCTTGTCTGCGAGATGTTGATTGAACGCATCGAACCTGAGCGGCTATTTTCCTGGCGCTGGCATCCGGGCGCCATTGATCCGGCCGTCGACTATTCCGGCGAGCCCACCACGTTGGTCGTATTCGAGCTTGAAGAGGTCGGCTCAGGTACGTTGGTGCGCATAGTCGAAACCGGCTTTAACACTATTCCGCCTGCGCGCCGCGTGGACGCATTCCGCCTGAACAGTCAGGGGTGGGAAGCGCAAATGGCGAACATCGAGAGACATGTTGCCAAGGGCTAGGACTCCTTCAAACAATGCGCTGCTCAAGGGCGCGGCGCAACGAAACGCGGCGGCGGTTTTCGCCGCGCTAGGCGACGAGACACGGTTGCGTCTCGTCGCTGTCCTGTGCGCCGGCAGCGCGATGTCGATCGCGCAACTTACTGCCGGAACGGACATCACGCGGCAGTCGGTCACGCAACACTTGCAGGTGCTGGCGAACGCGGGTCTTGTGCGCGACGTCAAGGTCGGGCGCGAGCGCCTGTGGGAATTCGAACCGATGCATCTGGAAGCCGCCCGGCAATCTCTTGAAACGATCGCACAGCAGTGGGATCACGCGCTGATGAAACTAAAGCTCGCCGTTGAGCGTTGAGATGCAAGCGATGCGGCCGGTTTGTCGTGCGTGGCAACCCAGGGTCAAGCAGGTTTTCTCCCCGGATCGCCA
Organism: Caballeronia sp.; assembly: GCF_028292365.1. GTDB lineage: Bacteria > Pseudomonadota > Gammaproteobacteria > Burkholderiales > Burkholderiaceae > Caballeronia. Next base: position 13,394 of record NZ_JAQGMM010000080.1, on the reverse strand, counting down.
TAGATCGGCTAAGCAAACAAACGAATAACTCGATTCCGCCAGGTCCCCGCCTAAGCGTTGCGCAACCGGCGACTAAGCGGTAATCTTGCACCCTTAGCACTCGACTCTAATTAATCCGCCTTCCATGATGAATCTTGCGCATATTCGCCTTGCCGCTATCGAGCCCGACTCGAAGGCTGGCCATGCGCGCCTTAACGGTTCCAAGGATTGCGGTTTCTCTGTTTCCCCACCTGTCGTTTCTCCTCCGAACGCCGTCCCGGCTGGCGCAGTAGCGCCGCCGCACACGAGCGTTCCTGGCTGATTTTCCGCCCTTCAAGTCTTAGGCTTCCGACCTGACCGCGGCACCTGCTGGTGCCGGCGGATCGATCGCGCTCGCCTAAGTCCTTATTCCCTCGACAGGTGAATACTCATGGCTTTTGTAAAATCCGCCGTCGCAGCCTATGGTTCGACGGCACTCTTTGTCCTGCTGTGGAGCAGCGGTGCAATTGTTTCGAAACTGGGACTTGATCATGCCCCGGCCTTCGCTTTCCTCGTGCTGCGTTTTGCATTGGCGTCAAGCGTCCTTGCGATGCTGGCTGTATGGCGCGGGCGCTGGTTGCCAGCATCCGGAACGCGTCTGCAAGTCACCATCACCGGTGCGTTGCTGACCGGTGGTTATCCGATTTGCTATCTGCTTGCGCTCGATCGTGGATTGACGCCCGGCATTCTTGCAACGCTCCTGGGCGCACAGCCCATTCTCACGCTTGTGCTGGTGGAGCGTCGCTTGACCGCAGCACGCTTGGGCGGCCTGTTGCTTGCGTTGGGCGGTTTGTCCCTCGTCGTATTCGCAGCCGGCAACGCTGAGCGCTTTCCTCTAGCGGGTGTGCTTCTCGGCTCGGCCGCTCTGGCCTGCATGACGACAGGCGCCATCCTCCAAAAGCGCCTGAAGCAACAACCGACCGATGTCCTGCCGCTTCAGAACGTAGTCGGTCTCGTGCTCGCCCTGTTGTTCGTACCGTTCGAGCCCATCAGGTTCGTGCCCAGCGTGGATTTTCTTATACCGTTGCTGTGGCTAGGCATCGTGATATCGGTTTTTGCGCAGTTGCTCTTTTACCGGCTGATGCAGGCCGGTAATCTGGTCAACGTGACGAGCCTCTTTTATCTCGTGCCCGTTGTCACCGCCTTCATGGATTATCTCGTGCTGGGAAACCGTCTCGCGCCTCTTGGCGTGGCAGGAATGATGTCGATACTCGCAGGCCTGGTGCTGGTATTTCGCGCCGCCCCCGCACAGAATCGCTAAGCGCTGAACGCAGCATTGGCAACTCGAATACCCGGCGTGTATACCGGATATTCGAGCCCAACCCGCAACTAGCCGATACGCGCCTGATCGTTTCGTTATATATTGCAGAACATATCGAAATTGTTACCGGCACACCCCCACTACAACAACTATGCCTCGCCCTACTACTGTGTTTAGGGCGCTCACACTTGCATCCGCAGGAATGAGCGCTTCGTTTGCCACGTACGCGCAAGATGAGGAAGTCCAGCTTAGCCCCGTTGTCGTTAGCGGCTTGGCGCCGCTGGCTTATCCGACTTACCAGGTCGATCGCATCAAGGTTGGACCGCTTGGTTACAAGGATCTTCTGGATACGCCTTACTCCATTAGCGTCGTGCCCTCGTCACTAGCCGAGAACCAGCAACTTCAAAGTGTCCGCGAAGCGTTTCGCTTTATTCCATCAGTTCAGGGTGAAAACATTCGCCCGCAAACACGTGGACTGCAAGCGGGCGTTGTGCAAAACACGCGCGTCGACGGTCTTAATGTCGCAGCGACAACCGACTACCCCATCGAACAGTTCGACCGCATTGAAGTCTTGAACGGTTTGGCGGGTGCGCTCTATGGTCCCGCTAATCCGGCAGGCACGTTCAACTACGTGCTTAAACGCCCGACTGCGGAACCCTTGCGTGAGTTCACCTTCGGTTATGCCTCACAGCAGTCTCTGACCGAGCATATGGACCTTGGCGGCCATTTCGGCAATGATGATCGCTTTGGTTATCGGCTCAATCTGCTTAACCAGAATGGTGAAGGTTATGTGGACGGCAGCCGCTTGCGGCGCGAATTGGGCAGCCTCGCTTTTGATATCCGGTTCACGCCGGATACAACACTCGAGACGAATGCGAGCACCTACCGCTACCTGGATACCGGTTTTCCCGGGACGTTTGCTTTGGCCAGGAATGTACCGTTCCCGAGCGCGCCCGACCCTACCAAGCCGGGATATGGCCAGTCATGGGCAGGTGACGACAACGTCACCAATATGTTCAGCGCCACGCTAAAGCATGACTTCAACAAGGACTGGCATTTGACGGCAGGCGTGCTGCGCGAAACGAGCGACCGGGCATCGACCGTACCGACCAATACGATCACCAACAAGTCCGGCGCCTATACAACGACCACAGCCACCACCACGTTCAGTCTCGATACGATCGTCAGCAACACGCTCGCGCTTAACGGGCGAACATGGCTCGCGGGCATGTCGCACGATCTGGTTGTGTCGAACACAGGATTTTTCTGGAACCGTTACACCCCGTTCCAGACCGGCGCCATCACGTTGGGAAATGCGAGCATTGACGATCCATTGGGATTCGCGAAGCCGCCCTTGCCGGATTTCTCGAACCGCTACCGGGCAATGAATACAGTCCAGCAATCGATTACGCTGGGAGACACCATCGGTTTCAACGAGCATTGGTCGACGCTGCTGGCGGCAAGCCAAAGCTGGATCACGGTGCATAACTACAACAAGCAAGGAACGACAACGAGCCAATACAACGCTAACGGCATTAGTCCGACTGCGAGCCTGTTGTTCAAGCCCTGGTCTAACGTGACGGCCTACCTGACTTATGCGGATAGTCTGCAACAGGGCGACAGCGCCCCAGCCGGTTCCGCGAATGCGGGAGAGAGTCTTGCGCCGTATAGAAGCAAGGAATGGGAACTCGGCTACAAGGTGGACCTTAGCCGCATTAGCCTTGGCGCTGCGCTGTATCGAATAAAGCGGCCGTACGCGTATGTAGGAACGGATAACGTTTTCGCTGAACAAGGCGAACAGATCAACCGCGGTCTCGAGCTCACCGCCAACGGTGCCGTGACGCACGATTTAAACGTGTTCGCGGGCGTGTCGCTGCTGGATCCCCGCCTCTTCGATACCGGTTCGGCCGCCACCAGTGACAAGCAGATCCTCGGGTTGTCGCGAGTCGTCTTCAATGCCTTGTTCGACTATAACGTCCCGATAGTCCCGGGCCTGGCGTTCAACCTGAATGTCAATCACGCAAGCCGCCGGCCGGGCAACTTCTCGAACACGGACTTCGTCGACGGTTATACGATCGCGGACCTCGGTGTACGTTATCAAACCAAGATAGCGGGCAAACATGTGGTGTGGCGTTTGGCGGTCGACAACATAACGGACAAGCGCTACTGGGCCAACATTACACCGACGGGCCAGAACGGTTTCAACAGCACGGACAACGGGACCGGCACGATTGGCGCGCCGCGGACCATTCGTGCTTCATTGCAGATCAATCTATGACACTCACTCATCCTGCCGTTCGCGGCGCGCTAAGCGCCGTTTCCGTTTCCGTTTCCGTTGGACTAGCTGGCTTTGCGAATCAGGCGTCCGCTCAGGAACCAGTCACGGTGTATGCAGCCGGCAGCATGGGCGGTGCGTTATCGGCGATTGCAAAGCAATACACCGCTGACTCGGGACAGAAGATCAACCTCGTCACCGGGCCAGCGGGGCTGCTGCTTGAGAAAATTGAAGGCAACGCCCGCGCCGACATCTTCATCTCCGCGAACATGGCTCATCCACAACGACTGACAACGGAAGGCAAGGCGGCGTCGACCGTTGTGTTTGCGAGGAACCGTGTGTGTGTCGCGGCGCGGCCGGACGTTGGCTTGACAAGCGACAACCTGCTGGACAAGTTGCTCGACCCTGCTGTGAAGATCGGCACGTCGACCCCCAAGGCTGATCCTGGCGGCGACTATGCATGGATGTTGTTTGCCAAAGCCGATACGGTGCATCCCGGCGCCAGCAAAATCCTGGAGGACAAGGCGCAACAACTGGTGGGCGGCCGCGTGACGCCGGACGTGCCTGCCGGGAAAAATCCGGTCAAGTACTTCATGGAAACGCACCGGGTCGATGTGTTTATCGGCTACTGCAGCTCACATGAAACAACGCCCGACACGAGCGTTACGCAGGTCGAATTGCCGTCGAATCTGGTCGTCTCCGCCGACTACGGCATGACCGTGCTCGACGGCGCGCAGAACAAGTCGACACATGATGCGGCTTATCGCTTCGCGATGTACCTGATGAGTCCGCAGGCGCAAGCCATATTGCCACGCTACGGTTTCAGCGCGGTCGCGATGACGTCGCCACGATAGAGACGTTGCGTCAGGACTTCACCGCGATCACATCGACCTCGACCAGCCACTCCGGCCGGGCCAGCGCCGTCACGGTGAGCCCGGTCGACACCGCATGCACGCCCTTCAGCCAGCGCCCTACAACGCGATACACGGCCTCGCGGTAACGCACGTCGGTCAGATAGATTGTGACCTTGCAGATGTCTTCCAGCTTGCTGCCCGCTTCTTCAAGCAGCATCTTCACGTTGGCCATTGCCTTCTCGGCCTGCGCAGCAGCGTCGCCAATACCAACTGATTCATACGTGTCGATATCCTGACCAATCTGGCCTCGAAGGAAAATCATGGTTCCCGCAACGACCGCTTGCGCGAGGTCGTTATCGAGTGATTGTTCCGGATAGGTTATTTTCGTGTTGAACGGACGAATACGAGTGTGTTCCATGAATCGTGCCTAAGGTAGGTTCAATGCGTAAGAATGGGCGAACCGCTACATCAGCGGCGGTTATCGAAATAACCTGCGCGAATCGCGCTGCCGATCAGGTTGAGAATCAACCGCCCCGCCGTGATGCACGAGATCTGGTTGACGTCTTTCTCTGGTTGAATTTCAACGATATCCATGCCCACCACGCGGCCCTTCTTCACCAGACCATGAATCAGCTTGCGTGCTTGCAGGAAGGTCACGCCACCCGGCGCCGGGCCTGCTACGGCCGGCATCACCGAAGGATCGAGCCCGTCGGCATCAATGGTCAGATAGTAGTTGCCGCCGTCCGGGATCCGCGCGAGCACGGCGTCCATGCCAACGTCGTGAAGCTCGTACGCGGTGATCAGCTCTGACCCGTACGCCTTTGCCGCGCGCAATTCTTCTGGACGGCCGCTACCCTGTGCACGCAGCCCGATCTGCACGATCTTTGCGACATGCTTCATCTCCGAGGCTCGGCGGATCGGGCTGGAGAGCCCGTCACGCACGCCGTTCACTTCATCGCGCCAGTCGAGATGCGCGTCGACATGAACGAGCGTGATCGGGCCAAGGCTATCGAAGGCACGCAGTACCGGCGTTGTAATGCCGTGGTCACCGCCCATCACTATCGGCAATGCACCTGCAGCGAGGATCTTCCGCACCACGGCTTCCACACGCTCATAGTGACTGCCCGGAGCCGCGAGGTCTGCGATCACGTCGCCGCAATCGACAAAGCGGATATCGTCGCGTTCCTGCAAGAGCGGACCGTCGATATCGAAATCGTAGTGACCGGGCGAGCGAACCACGCGGTCGGTCGCCTGACGGATCGCCGTGGGGGCGTTGGTCTGGTCATTGGTGAAGTCAGCGGCAGAGTACGCGGAGCCGTAGGGCATGCCGAGGACGGCAATGTCGGCCTCGAGGTTATCCAGGTCCGTCGCGAGCTCTGAGTACAGCAAGGTCTTGTGGCCGGTTTTCGGCGGGACGGTCAGTGGTTTTATCATGATTAGGTATCCTTTATTTAAGATTCATGCACCCGGCATGGCGACCAACATCAGGCGCGCCGGTAACGGGTCGCGTATCGCTCCGACCATTGCCCTGCAATGTCGAGCAGAACACTGCAGAGCCAGTAGATCAGCGCGGTCGTACCGAGCACTTCGACGTAGGCGAAGGTGTCGGCTGTCAGCAGGTTGCTCTGATACGTGAGTTCGGTAAGGCTCATCACCGAGAAGATCGACGAGTCCTTGAACATCATGATCGTCAGGCTGGTCGTGGCCGGCGCCAGATACCCGAAAATCTGCGGCAGCACGACATGACGTTGAACCTGCAATCCGGACAGCCCCAGCGACCTTGCGGCCTGGACCTGACCATGGGCGAGGCTACCGAACGCTGCACGCAGAATTTCGCAAAAATAACCGCCTGTATAAAACGCGGTCGCAGCTACGCCAATCGCGAACGCCGGCATCGCGACACCAATTTTCGGCAAACCGAAGAAGCTGAGATAAACGAGGATCAGGAACGGCACATTGCGCACGATTTCCACATAAGCCAGCGCGCTTGCCTGCAGTAAGCGCAACGAGGACGCACGAAAATACGCAGCAACAGTGCCCAGCACAATGCCAAGCGGAATGCCCAGCACGCAGACTTGCGCCGTGACCTTGAGCCCCTTGAGGAGCGGCAGGATGGACGACTCGACAACAACGAAGTCAATGGACATTGGGCAGCACCTTCGCGACGCGGCGTTCGAGACCACGCGATGCTGACGACACGAGAAACAGGATCGCGAAGTAGACGGCTGCAGTCGCCGAGAATACCTGTAACGGCAGGTTCGTCTGCAGCGTGGCGTCGCGTGCGACGGTCGCCAGGTCATGCACCGCGATGATCGACATCAGCGAAGAAGCCTTCAGCAGCATCGTGAACTCGTTGGTCAGCGGCGGAATGGAACGATAGAAAAGCTGCGGAAACACGATATAACGCCAGACCTGGACCGGTGGCATGCCGAGTGCCCGAGCGGCCGGTATCTGTCCGCGGCCAAGCGAGTTCAGTGCGCCACGCAGGATCTCGGACACGTATGCCGCCGTGTTCAACGCCAGCGCAAGAATGCCGGCTTGCAGCGGCGAGAGCGGCAGATGGAGCACAGAGGGCAGGACGTAATACGCCACCAGCATCTGGATCAAGGCCGGCGTGCCGCGTATCACGCTGACATAAAGAATCACGACCGCAGGCAGCGCGCGTCCGCCATGCTGACGCAAGAGCAACAGCAGCGAGCCCGTCACCACGCCAAGCACGAACGCCACCACACTAGCTGCGACCGTGGTGACGGCGCCCTCGGCCACATCCTGAAGGAAAGGCCCAAGCGCGGCGATCAGGTCGCTCAGAGAGGCGAACATGCAGCGCTCCGGCTCAGACCGCGCCTTCAGGCAAATAGCCGCTGGTCGGCAGGTTCATCGTGTAGCCGAACCACTTCTGCTGCATTTGCGCGAGTTGGCCGTTCTTCGTCAGTTCCGCGAGCGACGTATTGATGAACTCGCGAATTTCCTTGTCTTGCGGATTCGCAACCCAGGCGAGCATCTTCGGTTCGCCGATCTTGCCGACCACGCGAAACTGTCCCGGCTCCTTCTTCATCAGGACCGCGACAATATTCGACGGCATGATCCCGACATCGAGCGTCTTGTTCGTCAGCGCGACCATCACATCGGGATACGCCTGAAACAGCTTGATGTCCGCATAGCCCGCGCCTTTTGTTTTCAGTTGCGTGTCGAATGCCTGCGCGATCGGTTGTGACGACGAGCCCATCTGCGTACCGACTATCTTCCCTGCCGCATCGTCCGCTTTGGTGACGGCGGTGTCGCTTGCACGCACGACCAGCACCGTATCGACTACCCCAACTGGCTCGGAAAACGCGAAGCGTTTTGCACGCTCCGGATTGATGCCGACACTCGTCGCCACGAAGTCGAACTTGTGCGTCATGAGGCCGGGCAGCAAGCCCTGGAACGGCAGGTTCACCTGGTTGAGCGCGACCCCGAGCTTGGTCGCCATGTACACGAGAATGTCGTGACCGTAGCCTACTACCTTGCCGTTCTCGACGAATTCAAACGGTTCGTAAGCGGCTTCGGTGCCAACCGTCAGCTTGCCGCGCTGGCGGATATCGGCAAGTGTTCCGCCTTCGGCGAACGCGAACGACGGCATGGCCAGCGCAAGCGACACGCCGCCTGCCACGGTAAGGAATTTGCGACGGTCGAGCGTGATCATGAAGTTCCCCGGGAAACTTTGAAAAGCGTTGAGAAGCGTTGATGGGGGAAATGTAGGTAGTCAAAAAAGTTTTGAATAACCATTTTTTCGTTGATATGGTTCCGGAAACCGAAACCTTTCAAGGCGCGCATCGATGAAGAAAATGGACCTGAACGAGCGCGATCTGCGATCGCTGCGCGTGTTTTGCGCAGCCGCGCAGGCAAGCGGTTTTGCAGCGGCGGAGCGCACATTGTCGATGTCCAAGGCGTCGATCAGCCGCCATATCAATGAGGTGGAGTCACGGCTTGGCGTCAAGCTGTGCGAGCGCGGTCCGGGCGGGTTTCAGCTCACTGAGGGCGGAGAAGTTGCGTTGCGCTTCGCGTTGCAGGCGCTCGAAGCGCTGGAGCGGATCAAGCCTGAAGTCGATGCTGTGCGCGGGGTTTTGTCAGGGCCGCTTTTGCTCGGGACGTCCGAGCATGTGATGACGCATGAGGGGTGCAGGATTTCCGAGGCGCTGGGTGAATTGCATCGGATTGCACCGCTGGTGAGGCCTACGTTGTCCGTCATGACGTTTAGCGATCTTGGTGCCGCGCTGGCCGAGCGGCGGGTGCAGATCGCCATTCGAGGCGCTTATAAGCGTATCCGGGCGTTCCGGCACTATCCGCTTTTTACCGAAACACACCGGGTGTTTTATCGACCGGCGGCTGCGGGCGAGATTCAGGCTCACGGCAATACGCGCGCGTTGCCGCTGATTTATCGGCCTCACCCGTTTGTTGAGGATGCGCTTGCCACGCAAGGGTTTGTGCAAGGGCTGGAGGTGAGTGGGCTCGAGGCCGTCGCGATGATGATCGCTACAGGCCGTTACGTCGGGCTGCTGCCTGAGCACTACGCTGCGCAGCTTGCTCCACGGTATGAGTTTGCGGTTCTGCCGCAGTCGCCTTTCTACTCGATGCCGTTTTGTGCCATCGTCGAAGAGGTGCGGCCCTTGACGCGGGCCGCAGAGGCGTTCTTGAATTTGCTGTTGGAGGCGCATCGGTGAGGAGGTTGTAATACCTCGCTCCCTCTGCCCTGATTTCGTGCGATGCACCGAATCGATCGCCGCGAACTAGTGCACACGCTACTTCCCAAATTCAATTCACTATCCCCAAGCCATTGTTTTAAAAGCCAACATACTCCTGGCACGGTTCACGCATAGGCACTCCGGTCCTACCGGTAGGAGTGCACTGCATGAGCATGTCGAATTTCGTTGCGCAAACGCTCCAGCAACGCATTCTTTCAGGCGCATACGCGCCCGGCGAAGTCCTGCCCGGACAGCGCCAGCTAGCAGGCCAACTCGGCGTCAGCCGCGGCGCCCTGCGCGAAGCCGTGTCCGTACTCATGACGCTAGGCTTCCTTCGCTCTATCCCCGGTAAAGGCACGTTCGTCGCGCATCGCGGACAACGCGATACGGAGCCCGTCAGCCGTAGCGCCGAGCAAACAATGCAACTGCGCTACATCATCGAGCCCTCCGCCGCCGCGCTCGCCGCACGAACAACCGGTCCCGGCGTAGCAAGCCAGTTCCGTGACATGCAAGCGCGCTTCAAAGACGCCCTGCTGCGCAACGACCTCGTCGACGCAGCCAACTGCGATCTCGCTTTCCATCAAGCGATCGCCGCCTGCTCCGGGAACGACATCCTCGCGGAAATCTCACACTCGTTCGAAGACCGCATAGGTAAAAGCCAACGCTTTCCCCTCGCCAATACACCACGTCTGATCGAGGCGTTCGAGGAACACAAACACATTGTTGCCGCGATAACCGGCGGCAATGCCACTGCCGCAATGGCCGCCATGCAACGCCATCTGCGAGGCGCCGCCGAACGCGCAGGCATCACCTTCGCCATTCCGTAAATATCAGCATGACTAACTGAAGGCGTGCCGTTCCTGGCCGCCCTCCGCGGTATCCACCGACGATCAACCACCACAAAGGACCGTATCTGCATGAACTTCATCAAATCAAGTTTGCTGACGTGGGCCTGCGCGCTGGTATGCAGCGCGGTCTTGCCTGCCGCCGCACAAGCACAGGAAAAAGTGCTGAGGATTGCAATGACAGCAGGCGATATCCCTCGCACACTGGGCCAGCCAGACCAGGGTTATGAGGGCAATCGCTTCACAGGCATCACCCTGTATGACGGCCTCACGCAATGGGACCTGAGCCACGAGAAAGGACCCAGCGAGCTGATCCCCGATCTCGCCACGTCCTGGCAAGTGGACCCCAAGGATCACACCAAGTGGATCTTCAAACTGCGCTCCGGCGTGACGTTCCACGACGGCTCGCCATTCAACGCCGACGCAGTCGTCTGGAACGTCGACAAGGTCCTTGACAAGAGCGCGCCGAACTTCGACCCAAGCCAGGTCGGCGTGACCGCATCACGCATGCCCACTTTGCGCTCAGCACGCAAGATCGACGACCTGACGGTCGAACTGACGACTTCCGAGCCCGACTCGTTCTTGCCGATCAACCTGACAAACCTGTATATGGCTTCACCCGTACAGTGGCAGAAAAAACTCGCCGCCATCCCCGCGTCAGTGACCGATCCCGTCGAGCGCGACAAGCAGGCGTGGATCGCGTTCGCCGCCGATGCATCGGGTACAGGCCCGTTCAAGATGGCGCGCTTCGTGCCGCGCGAACGCCTGGAGATGGTCAAGAACACCGAGTACTGGGACCCGGCACGCAGGCCGAAGATCGACCGCGTAGTACTGCTGCCGCTGCCCGAGGCCAACACGCGCACGGCAGCCCTGTTGTCAGGACAAGTCGACTGGATCGAGGCGCCCGCACCGGATTCCATGGACGCCATCAAGTCGCGCGGCTTCAAGATCTATTCGAACCCGCAACCCCACGTGTGGCCGTGGCAGCTCTCATTCCTGCCGGGTTCACCGTGGCTCGACAAACGCGTGCGTTACGCAGCCAACCTCTGTGTGAACCGCACGGCGCTCAAGCAGTTGCTGGGCGGGATGATGAGCGAAGCGACCGGCACCTTCGAGCCGGGCGACCCGTGGCGCGGCAATCCGACCTTCCAGATCAAGTACGACCCGGACGCAGCCCGCAAGCTGATGACCGAAGCCGGTTATTCGGCCGCCAAGCCGCTGAAGGTCAAGGTGCAGATCTCGGCTTCCGGGTCTGGTCAGATGCAGCCGCTGCCCATGAACGAATTCGTGCAACAGAACCTGAAAGCCTGCTTCATCGACGTCAGCTTTGACGTGGTCGAGTGGAACACGCTCTACACCAACTGGCGCCTTGGTGCGAAGGACCCGTCGGCGCATGGCGCCAATGCAACCAACGTGAGCTTCGCATCAATGGACCCGTTCTTCGCCATGGTCCGTTTCGTCAGCACGCAGGCCTTCCCGCCGGTATCGAATAACTGGGGGTACTACAGCAACCCGAAGATCGATACGCTGATCCAGCAAGCCCGTACGACCTTCGACGCGAAACAGCGCGACGTGCTGCTCGCGCAGTTGCATGGAGACATTGTCGATGACGCGCCGTTCATCTGGATCGCCCACGACACCGGTCCCCGCGCAATCTCCGCCAAGGTGCACGGCGTGGTGCAACCGAAGAGCTGGTTCATCGACATTGCCACCATGTCGATGAACTGACCTGAACCCGCCGCGACCTGGACACTCCGCGACCAGGCCGCGGCAACCGGGCACCACCTCATGCTTTCCTATCTTCTACGGCGCGCGCTCTATGCGTTGCCGATCATGCTGGGCGTTGCGTTCCTCTGCTTCATGCTGGTTCATATCGCGCCGGGCGACCCGTTGGTCTCGATCCTGCCGCCCGATGCATCGGCTGACCTGCAGAAGCAATTGATGGAGCTCTACGGGTTCAATCGGCCACTGCCCGTGCAGTTCTTCAGTTGGGTCTGGCGCGCGCTGCACGGCGACCTGGGCACCTCGATTGCCACCGGCCGCCCCGTTGCGGGCGAAGTGATCAAGGCGGTCGGCAATACGATGATGATCGCCGCGCTGGCCACGCTGATTGGTTTTGCATTCGGCGCGCTGTTCGGCTTTGTAGCGGGCTACATGCGCGGCTCGTGGATTGACCGCGCGGCTTCGCTCGTTTCGGTCACCGGCGTGAGCGTGCCGCATTACTGGCTGGGCATGGTCCTCGTGATTGTGTTCTCGGTGAAGCTGATGTGGCTGCCCGCCACGGGCGCAGGGCCGGATGGGTCGGCCGACTGGCATTGGGACTGGGCGCACTTCCAGTACCTCGTCCTGCCCGCGGTCACCATGTCGTTCATCCCCATGGGCATCATCGCGCGCACGGTCCGCGCGCTGGTGGCCGATACGCTGTCGCAGGAATTCATGGTCGGATTGAGGGCGCGTGGCTTGAGCGAGTTGGCCTTGTTCCGCCATGTGCTGAAGAACTGCGCGCCGACTGCTCTGGCAGTGATGGGCCTGCAACTCGGTTATCTGCTCGGTGGCTCGATCCTGATCGAGACTGTGTTCTCGTGGCCGGGCACTGGGTTCCTGCTCAATGCCGCGATCTTTCAGCGGGACCTGCCGCTGCTGCAAGGCACCATCCTGGTACTAGCACTATTCTTCGTTATCCTGAATCTCCTGGTTGACATCCTTCAAACCGTCTTCGATCCGCGTATTGAAAGGGGCTGAGCCGTGACCACGACTATCACCACCACCGGCGAAGCCGCCACGCCCCTTGCCACGCCGTTGCGCTCGCGCGGACACGGAGCAAACGTGCTGCGCCGCCTGGTCCGCAATCCCCAGGCGATGCTCGGCGCCACCGTGATCCTGATCTTCTTGATCATGGCCGTTGCCGCGCCGCTCCTGATGCCGGCCGATCCATTCGCCGCGTCCATGTTCAACCGCCTCAAGCCGATCGGCACGCCCGGCTATTTGCTCGGCACCGACGAACTAGGCCGCGACATGCTGTCCCGCCTGATCCTGGGCGCTCGCCTGTCGCTCTTCATGGGCGTGACACCGGTCCTGCTCGCGTTCGGGATTGGCGGAGCGATCGGGATCATGGCGGGTTACGCAGGCGGTGTGCTCAACGCGCTCGTGATGCGCACGATCGACGTGCTCTACGCCTTTCCGTCGGTGCTGCTCGCCATCGCGTTATCGGGTGCATTGGGTACAGGAATTGGCAACGCGCTGGTATCGCTGACCGTGGTGTTTATCCCACAGATCGCGCGAATTGCCGAGAGCGTCACCACGCAAGTCCGCCGCAGTGATTTCGTGGATGCCGCGCGCGCGTCGGGCGCAAGCGCTTTTACGATCGTGCGCGTGCATGTGCTCGGCAATGTGATCGGACCGATCTTCGTGTTCTCGACC
>NZ_JAQGMM010000068.1 GCF_028292365.1 Caballeronia sp. | reverse complement strand
TGCCCGATCCTTCCGTGTGATACGTGTTCGCGTTGTAGCTGAGGAAGCCGCCGTTGACGCCCTGGTCCCACTGTTCGGGCGGCACGTAACCACGCGCCGAATTCTTCATGAACGCTTGCGGCACGCTCAATTCGAGCGTCTGTTGCGTGAAGTCGAAATCGACCGTTGCGCCCGGCACAACGGTGCCAATTTCATCGCAGGTTTCTGCATTCGTTGTAGTTGCAGTCGTGGTCACACCACGTCCCGCGGCCGCATCGGCCTTTGCCAGATCAACACCGGCGCTTTGCAACAGCGCGCGGCTGAAACACGGCTTTGAACCCGGCTTGCCGTCGGTTGAAACAAAGCGAATGTCCTCACGCGCCAGGCGCGCGCCGTTCACGATCAGGTCGACCGAATAGGTTCCCGGCGTCACGGCGTTGCCGCGCGTGAAACGGCTGGTATCGACTGTGCTGCCCGCCTCCCCGCGCAGATACGTGTTGTCGAAACTGACTTCATCGACGGCGCCTGTCTGCGTTTGAGTTTGCGTCGATGCAGCCACGTCGGCCATGGCCTGGGGAATCGCGCCACACGCCATCATCGAGAAAGCGATCGCGGCAAGCGGCTTCAGGCGCAGCCGGAAGGCGACCGGGTACTGAGCATTGAATGCGGTTTGAGCAGAGAGTTTCATGATTCAGCCTGCGATGATTGGGTCAATTCAGACGCGACTTGACCCATCGGGCTGTTCGGGACAGTCCGCTCGGTAAAACGCGTGTGGAGTGTTGGGGGAAGGCGTCGGCTCGGTACGGCCCGCGACACCTTCAATCCGCCCCGCTGAGGGGCGAAGGCTTCAGGTCGTTACGGGACAATCGGCGCGTCGAACGGCAGGGAGCCGCCGAAATCGCTGATGCCCTGGTACTTGACGTGCGCGTTGGCCGGAATTGCCTTGAGGTTCTTCACCGGGAACTGCGCGGTGCCGCGTGGCTCGACCATGCCGCCAATATCGTTCGTATAAGTCTGTCCGGCGCCCACCACATCGATCTTGTTGAACGACACGTAATAAGCCGTCGGATTCGTCGCCTTCACGTCGTAGCCCCTGTTGTCGGCTGAAGGCACCAGCGTCCAGGTCACCTTTCCGGCTGCTTCATCCGCCGTGCCCGGCAAGCCCTTCGGACGCGCAAACACCTTGATGCGCGTGCGGAACGCAAACTGCAGCGTGTTGGTGTCGGAAGTCTTCGCGGTCTTGGGCGGCACGTCGAGCACGTTCAGCCAGAACACCGACTCGCGGTCCTGCGGCAATGCATCGCCGGTGTACATCATGCGAATCGTCTGCGATTTCTTCGCATCCATGCGGAAGATCGGCGGCGTCAGCACGAACGGCGCGCTCGCTTCACCGGGCTTCGCATCGGCATTGCCCTTGTCCATCCAGACCTGAACCAGCGACGGTTCAGCGCGATCGTTAGTGAGCTTGACCGTCACCTCACGATTTTCAAGGGGATACACCACCCGCGTGCCGCCCACGGTCACGCTCGCGCCCGCACTGCCGGCGAGCAAGGCCGCGACCAGACCCAAACCACATGCAATTCGACTAATGGACTTCATGATTGATGCTTCTCCGTGAAAAACGTATCTCGAAATTTTGAGAAAAAACAGGCATCTGCACCCGCAGATGCCCGTTGAAACGCACTTACTGATAGTCGACCGTGTACTGAACCGAGGTGTTGACCGGGCCGGCGGTTGCCTTGCCCGTTGCGTAGTACTCAGCGAAGTACTTCAGGTTTGCGTCACCCGAAACAATCGCCGCGCCATTGCCTGCCATATCGTTGTTTTCGCCGGTGACGACGTTGATCGGCAGGTGCGATGCGTTGAGCAAACGAACCTGAACGTTTTGTGCGCCGCCAGGTGCCTGGTTCGTCAGATAACCATTGGTCTGGTCGATCGTCGGGCCGTTTTCGAAACGCGCTACTGCCTTCGTTTCGCTCGAGCAGCCGCTCAGCGTGAAGGTCATGTCGGTGGCCGCGCTCGTGCCGGATATTGCGCCCTTGGCGCCCAGGGTGCTGTTCGTCACCGTCGGCAGCGTGACGCTTTTGTCAGCGGCGCCAGCGACTTTGGTATCGATCGAGCAGGTGGTGTCGGTGACCGCACCGGTGAAGGTGATCGTGCCGTCAGACGCGTTTGCGCCGGTTGAAGCGAGTGCCAGTGTGGCGAGCGTTGCAGCAGCAGCGAGGGTGGAGATGAATGATTTCATGAACGTTTCCAATAGAGAAATGAATGCGGGTTTGTAGACACTTGCGGCACTTAGGATTCCTATCCCAGCTGATGCCGATCGCGCAGTGCGAGCCACGTTTTTTTCATCGTCTGGATTCGTGTGAGAGGCGATGAACCGGTTCGTCTGCGAGTGAATGAATATTAAGACCGGGCGCATCAGATGACCCTCGGAACTCTCTTAAAGAATTAGGACAAAACTAAGAATTCTTAAAATCAAAACGCTGGGGGTGGGACGAGCCGGGGGCGTTCATGAACGCCAAAAGGCGTCCGTGGTGTGCGGACGCCTTTTGGTTTCAG
>NZ_JAQGMM010000064.1 GCF_028292365.1 Caballeronia sp. | reverse complement strand
GCGTCACGTAACCTTCCCATTCCGGTTCGAACGGCGTGACGTTCACAATGATCCCGCAGCGCGCGTACGTGGATTTACCCAGACACACCGTCAGGCACGAGCGCGGAATCCGGAAATACTCGACTGTACGCGCAAGCGCGAAGGAATTCGGCGGGATGATGCAGACGTCGCCTTTGAAGTCGACGAACGATTTCTCGTCGAAATTCTTCGGATCGACAATCGTCGAATTGATGTTCGTGAAGATCTTGAATTCGTCTGCCACACGAATGTCATAACCGTAGCTGGACGTGCCATAGCTCACGATCTTGCGGCCATCTTCGGACACCCGCACCTGGTCGCGCACGAACGGCTCGATCATGTTGTGCGCTTCGGCCATGCGCCGGATCCACTTGTCGGACTTGATGCTCATAGGGAACGCTACCCAACGAAAGAGGCGGCTTGGAAAGAGGCCGCCGGGCTTGAAACAGGGCGTGGCCGGAGACTCGGGATGAATGCAGAAGCACGCCGAAGCCAGCCGGACCAGACGAGAAGCGCGTATTTTACTTGATGCGCCGGCCGCGCGACGCTGCTATGCCAACCGGCCGGGCCGCGCGCGCCAACAGCCTGATTTCATTGAAAGATCACTGCCGGATTACTGCCTGATCACGCCGCATGCGAGAGCGGGACCGGCGCCGTGCGGCACGACGGCGTAGGTGTCGGCGGCGTCACGATGAAGCACGATGGCCCGGGACAACACCGAGCGCACGCCGTCGAGCGATACGTCGGGCGCGACAATGAAACCCGTCGCCGTCCCGTTCGCATCGGCGCGAATGCTGGCGAGGTCGCCTTCGACCTTGGAGCCGGAGTCATTGCGCTCGGACGCGGGCGCAAATACGGGGCCGACGTCGGACGATGCTGGAATGATGCAGTCGCCGCGTTCATGAATCTGCAGCGCGTGCTCGCTGTTAGGCGGCATTCCCGACAGGTTGTAAGACACCTGGACGCCGTCCGCGCGTTCGATGAACGTGACGGTGCCGGTCGCCGCGTTGCCGCCGGTGGGCTGCAACGTGGCGTCGGCACGTTTTTCGTGGTTCTGGAACAGGAGGCCGCAGCCGCCGAGCAGCATGACACTCGCCAACACGGTGACAGTGGTGCTTGCAGCCGTGCTCAAACTCAGTATCAGGCTCGGGACCGGGTGACTCGCGGCAGGCAGTCTGCGCGATTCAGGCCCGTCGAATCTTTGTTTCATGCGATCCTCATGGCGACCCGCGACCACCCCGTGTGGTCACCTGGCCGCGCCAATCAAGGCGACATGATACCGCGACACGCGCCGCCAAAATCGCCCGCGTCCTCGTGTCGCCTAAGTGTTTTGCACTACGATGCTCGGGAACATCGAGGTCATGTCGCGCTGGCGTTCGGCAATCGAAATAGCCACCTTGCGCGCGATCGACCGATAGGCCTCGGCAATCTTGCTGTCCGGCTCCGAGATCACCGTCGGCTGGCCCGCATCGGTCTTCTCGCGGATCGCGATATCGAGAGGCAAATGGCCGAGTACCGGTACACCATATTCCTTCGACATCCGCTCACCCCCGCCCGCCCCGAAAATATGTTCTTCGTGGCCGCAATTCGAGCAGATATGCGTGCTCATGTTCTCCACGATCCCCAAAATCGGAATGCCCACTTTCTCGAACATCTTCAGGCCTTTCTTGGCATCCAGCAACGCGATGTCCTGCGGCGTGGTGACAATCACCGCGCCCGTGACAGGCACTTTCTGCGAAAGCGTGAGCTGGATGTCGCCGGTGCCGGGCGGCATGTCGACGACCAGGTAATCGAGGTCCTTCCAGTTGGTCTGGCGCAGCAATTGTTCGAGCGCGGACGTGACCATCGGGCCGCGCCATACCATCGGGTTATCCTGTTCGATCAGGAAACCGATCGAGTTGGCCTGGATACCATGCCCGATCATTGGGTTCATCGACGTGTTGTCGGGCGATTCCGGCCGGCCGGTGATGCCGAGCATCATCGGCAGCGACGGACCGTAGATATCCGCGTCCAGCATGCCGACCGATGCGCCTTCCGCGGCCAGCGCGAGCGCCAGATTCACCGCGGTCGTGCTCTTGCCGACCCCGCCCTTGCCTGACGCGACCGCAATGATGTTCTTCACGTTCGGCAGCAGCTTCACGCCCCGCTGGACCGCGTGCGCGACCACATGCGAGGTCACCGTGACCTGTACGCCGGCCACGCCCGGCACACCGCCCACGGCGTTCGCCACGAGCGTGCGGAGGGTCTCGAACTGGCTCTTCGCCGGATAACCCAGCACGATGCTCACAGTGACGTTTGCCCCGTCCACGGCCACGCTGCGGATGCTTTTCGTGTCCGCGAAAGTGCGGCTGGTATTTGGATCGATCAAACCGCTGAGTGCGGTATCGATCTGGGCGCGATCAAGGCTCATCGAAACTCCAGGGGAACGCTTTTTGCTCTGGCGGATCGAACGGTCCGCACGCAAAGTATGAAATTGAAAGGAATTGTTGCATCACGTTGCGTCGCAGCACTAGGCGATGCACTATCCGACGCTGCCATGATTCGGGGACGCATCGTTATAATCGCTTGAATCCTTGGCCGTATTGTAGTGGCAGCCGTAACGACGCGCCGGAAGACCCTACCGGGATCCTTTCGGGCTGTCGGTGCTGGCTTTGTCTGATTGGTATCCTGGAGAATGAACAAATGAACTCGAAAATGATGACCCGCTTGACCGTAATCGCCGTTGCCGGCGCGCTTGTCGCCGGCTGCGCAACCCAGCAAGGCAATAACGCCGCCGTTGGCACGGGCATTGGTGCGGCGTCGGGTGCGGCGCTTGGCGCAATCTTTGGCGGCGGCAAGGGTGCGGCCATCGGCGCGGGCGTAGGCGCGGCGGCGGGCGGCATCACTGGCTACAACTGGCAGGCCATCAAGGGCAAGCTGAGCGGCGCAACGAAGGGCACGGGCACGCAGGTAACGGAACAGCCGGACGGTTCGCTGAAGGTCAACATCCCGAACTCGATTTCGTTCGATACAAACAGCTACGCCATCAAGCCCGGTTTCGCACCGGTGCTCGACCAGGTCACGCAAACGCTTACGCAACATCCTGAGTTGATCGCGCAAGTGGTTGGACATACGGACAGCACCGGTCAGCCGGCATACAACCAGACTTTGTCGCAGAATCGTGCACAAAGCGTGGCTTCGTACCTGGCTAGCCACGGCGTGGCAGGTCAGCGCCTGTCGGCGCAGGGCATGGGCCAGACGCAACCTATTGCTGACAACAACACTGAAGCTGGCCGTGCGGAAAATCGTCGCGTGGAAATCTATCTGCGCGCCACCGCGCAGCCGGGTCAGGTTCAGTAAGACGGTTGATTTACAGGGGGATTGATGCGATTGCAGGGTCGGAGACTCAATTCGTTTCGCGGTGGAATAGAGAACTCGCAGAAAACTCGCCGCCGACACGAAAATATTTGAAACTTTGCTCCAGCAGTCCGTGTCTGTATTAACGGTAGGTGGCTGGCTTTGCCGCCACGTGCCATTCTCCTCTTGTCGTTGTTGCTCCGGGGCCGTTAATCGCCCCGGTTTTTTTTCGTCCAGATTTTGGGCTGGGAAGCCCCGGCCAATCCCGGCCGCCCTTCCCAGCCTTGGTCGAGTGCGAACCAAAGACCCGTGGCTGTTAGAATCGTGATTCGCTTTTTCACGCAATCACTGAATTCTTCAACCGCAGGGCCAGCGCCTTATGTCAGCACCCACGTCAGCACCCACGTCAGCACCCACCTCGTCTACACCCGTTTCCGCAGCGGCGTCAGCCACCCCGGGCCATCGCCGGATTCTCGTCACGTCCGCGCTCCCTTACGCGAACGGTCAGATTCATATTGGCCATATGGTCGAATACATCCAGACCGATATCTGGGTGCGCTCGCTGCGAATGCACGGTCACGAGGTCTACTACGTTGGCGCCGACGATACCCACGGCACCCCCATCATGCTGCGGGCCGAGCAGGAAGGCATCACGCCGAAGCAGTTGATCGAGCGCGTGGGGAAAGAGCACAAACGCGATTTCGATAGCTTCGGCATCTCGTTCGACAACTACTATTCCACCGACGCCGAAGAAAACCGCGTGCTGTGCGAATCCATCTACGGTTCGCTGCAGGCGGCCGGGCTGATTGAAGCGCGCGATATTGAGCAAGCCTACGATCCGGTCAAGGAAATGTTCCTGCCCGACCGTTTCATCAAGGGCGAGTGCCCAAAGTGCGGCGCGAAAGACCAGTACGGCGATAACTGCGAAGTCTGCGGGTCCACATACCAGCCACTCGACCTCATCAACCCGTATTCGGTGGTGTCGGGCGCCACGCCAGTGCGCAAGACCTCGACGCACTATTTCTTCCGTCTCTCCGACCCGCGTTGCGAAGATTTCCTGCGCGGCTGGGTCAGCGGACTGGCGCAGCCCGAAGCCACGAACAAGATGCGCGAATGGCTCGGGGACAAAGGCGACGCCAAACTCGCCGACTGGGATATTTCACGCGACTCGCCGTATTTCGGTTTTGAAATTCCCGGTGCGCCGGGCAAGTATTTCTACGTCTGGGTGGATGCGCCCGTGGGTTATTACGCCAGCTTCAAGAATCTGGCGGATGCGCGCGGCCTCGATTTCGAGGAATGGATCCGGCCGGGATCGAAGACCGAGCAGTATCACTTCATCGGCAAGGACATCCTGTATTTCCACACGCTGTTCTGGCCCGCGATGCTGGAATTTTCCGGCCATCGCACGCCGACCAACGTGTTCGCCCACGGTTTTCTCACCGTCGACGGCGCTAAGATGTCCAAGTCGCGCGGGACGTTCATCACGGCAAAAAGCGTGATCGATACGGGCATCAACCCCGAGTGGCTGCGCTACTACTTCGCCGCGAAGCTGAGCCACACGATGGAAGACATCGACCTGAATTTCGGTGATTTCCAGGCGCGCGTGAATAGCGATCTGGTCGGCAAGTACGTGAATATCGCGAGCCGGGCGGCAGGGTTCCTGATCAAGCGTTTCGAAGGCCGTGTGCTAGACAGCGCAATGGATCATCCGCTGCTGCTGCAATTACGCGCCGCCGTGCCGCAGATCGCGGCGCTCTATGAGGCGCGTGAGTACGGGCGGGCGTTGCGCACGACCATGGATCTCGCCGATACCGTCAACGCGTTCGTCGATACCGCGAAGCCGTGGGATCAGGCCAAGGACGAAGCGAACGCCGCCGCCCTGCATGAAACGTGCAGCGTGAGCCTGGAAGCATTCCGCTTGCTGTCGCTGGCGTTGAAGCCGGTGTTGCCGATACTGGCGGAATCGGTGGAAGGGTTCCTGGGCATCGCGCCGCTCGTTTGGGCAGATGTTTCGGCATCCCTCAGTTCTTCGCAGCCGATCAACGCGTACAAGCACTTGATGACGCGCGTCGATCCGAAGCAGATTGAAGCGCTGATCGCGGCAAACCGGGAATCGGTCGCGCCGGGGCAAGCGGTTGCTGCGGCTCCGGCGGCTGCTTCTGCTTCTGCGTCGAAGAAGGCAGCGAAGGTGAAAGAACCGGAAGCGGAAGGCGTGATTTCCATCGATGACTTCGCCAAGGTCGATCTGCGAATCGCGAAGATCGTGAATTGCACGGCGGTCGAAGGGTCGGACAAGCTGCTGCAACTGACGCTGGATATTGGTGAGGAGAAGACCCGCAACGTGTTCTCCGGTATCAAGTCGGCGTATCAGCCGCAAGACCTGATCGGGAAGTTCACGGTGATGGTCGCGAACCTCGCCCCGCGCAAGATGAAGTTCGGCCTGTCGGAAGGCATGGTGCTGGCCGCTTCCGCCGACGACGAGAAAACCGAGCCGGGCTTGTACATTCTTGAACCGCACAGCGGCGCGAAGCCGGGTATGCGTGTGAAGTAAAGCGCGAAGTAAAAGTATCAGGCGCAACAAAACGCAAGACCAAACAAAGGCCGTATTCAACTCACGCAACTCACGTTGAATACGGCCTTTTAACGTTCATGCGGTCCGTGATCTACTTCCCCTCCGTTGGCCCGTTCCTTCGCGACCACGAATCGAATCGCCGCGTGTAAAGCAGATCCATGCCCTGGAACGTGCCGCCGTATGCCGATATCGACCAGAACCGCGACAGGCTCAGCGTCGCCTTGATCGCATTGCTTGCCGACTGCAGGCCCTGCTCATAGCCGAGCACGAGCCGTTCATTGATCGCCTTCGACAACATCACGACTTGCGGATCGGTCAGCCCCACCTCACTCGTCCCGATAGAAAACTCATCCAGCCCGAACGTCTGCGCAATCCGCTTGCCCTGCGAACTTCCGAGCAATGCGAGCGCATTGGTCATCGCGCTCTGCTGGCCGATGTTGTTGCCCTGATCCGTGCCATGCCCGAACAGCAACCAGGATAACTTCTCGTTATCTGGCACGTTCGGCTCTGAAACCAGCTTGGCGACCGGCGACTGCACGGTGCCCGTCACCTGCACGCCGGCCTCGATTTCCTGATTGCGCCGCATCGCCAGAATATTGATGCCGGGGTTCGTAACCGGTCCGTTGAAGGTGAAAAAGCCGTTTTCAATTCCGAGCTTCCGCCCGAACGCCGTATACGTGGAACCTGGCGTCACGCGCACGTTGCCGACTGCCCGCAGCGGCATGTTCGGCGCGCTCATGGCAGTGATGGTCCCAGCCAGGCCAAGGTCCGCGCCCGCGCCTCGGAAGCGGAATTTCTGGCCGAGATTGATATCGATATTCGCGCGCGGCGCAAACGCGCCCACCGGCTTGTCGCCCGTTGCGACCACCTTCTGATCCTCGCCCTTCACCGTACCGTCGGGACGCACGATCACGACGTCGTCGCCAAGTGACGGCGCCGATTGCTCGGGCAGATCGAAGAGCGCGTGATCGATGGTGAATTTGCCGTCAATCGCCATCCCGCCCTGCAGTCCTGCGTTCGCCACCGAAGCACTGCCCGACAGCT
>NZ_JAQGMM010000042.1 GCF_028292365.1 Caballeronia sp. | reverse complement strand
CGTTCATCTCCGGCGTGCTGTTTCTTATCCTTACGCTGGTCGGCGCGCGCAGTCTGGTCGTGCGGCTGATTCCGGCGCAGATCAAGCTGGGTCTCGGCGCGTCCATCGGGCTCTTTATCGCGGTGCTTGGCTTCCGTAACGCGGGCATGGTGATCGCTAACGCCAAGACCAATGCGCTCGCGCTCGGCGATTTTTCGCGGCCGGGCACTATCGTCGCGCTGATCGGCTTGGCCGCAGCCGTGGTGTTGCAGGGACGCCGTATTCCGGGCGCCATCCTCTGGGCAATCCTGATTGCAGCGGCAGCGGGCGTACCGCTTGGCGTGACGCATTTGCCGTCATCGATCATCTCGTTGCCGCACGACATCATGCCCGTCGCGTTCAAGCTGGATATTCCGAGCGCGCTGACCGTTGCCGCCATTCCTTATTTATTCGTGTTCTTCGCCGCCGAATTTTTCTCGACACTCGGCACCACGCTCGCAGTCGGCGCCAAGGCAAATTTGCTCGATGAAAACGCCAACCTGCCGAATATCAACCGGCCGTTCCTCGTGGATTCAATCGCGGCCACGCTCGGCCCCGTGTTCGGCATTCCAGCGCTCACGGCACTGGTCGAATCGGCGGCGGGCGTGGAAGCGGGCGGGCGCAGCGGACTCTCATCGCTGGCTGCGGCAGGCATGTTCGCGTTGATGCTGTTGTTCGTGCCGGTCGCGCTCGCGATTCCAAAGGAAGCCACCGCGCCCGCGTTGATCCTGATCGGCCTGTCGATGTTCAGCACGATCCGCCACGCACATTTCGACGATTTCACGGACGCCTTCCCGGTCCTTTCCATGGTCCTGCTCACGCTGATGTCGAATAGTTTCGGCACAGGGATTGCGGGCGGCTTGCTGTGTTTCGTGATCGTGAAGCTGCTCGCCGGGCGGTTTAAAGAAGTTCCCTGGGGTCTGGTCGTGCTGGCGATTCCGCTCGGTTATTACTTCTGGACCGTTGTTAAGCACCATTGATTCCGCACCCTTGATTCCGCACTATCGCAAGTACCCAAAAATATGAACGAGACATTTGGCAACGTGCCCGCTTCACGCACCGGCATCACCATCACGCCTGCACACCGGGCATTTTTCAAGGCAATCCCGAAGGTCGAACTGCACTGCCATCTGCTGGGCGCGGTTCGGCATCAGACGTTTATCGCGCTGGCCGAGAAAAGCCACGCACCCATCGAGCGAGCCGAGATCGATGCGTTTTATACGCGCGGTGAGAAGCCGGTCGGCGTGTTGCGCGTGCTGCGCGCGCTCGACGAATACCTGCTCACCGACGCCGATGACCTGCATCGCATCACCTACGAATATCTGCAGGATGCCGCCGCGCACAACGTGCGCCACGCCGAATTTTTCTGGAATCCGACTGGCACCGTACGGGTATCGAAGATTGAATATGGAGATGCGCAGGCCGGCATCGTCGCGGCGATCCGCGATGCTTCGCGGGACTTCGGCATGTCCGCGCTGCTGATTCCGAGCATTGATCGCGAAGCCGATCCCGACGAAGCGGTGGCGCTGGTCGAGTGGATGAAAACCCATCGCGCCGATGAAGTCGCGGGCATTGGCATCGATTATCGCGAGAACGACCGGCCGCCGGAGTTGTTCTGGAAAGCGTATCGCAACGCCCGGGATGCGGGCTTCAAGACCACCGCGCATGCGGGCGAGTTCGGCATGCCGTGGCGCAATGTAGAGACGGCTGTCGAGTTGCTGAAGGTGGATCGCGTCGATCATGGTTATACGATCGTCGACAATCCTGCGCTCGCCGCCCATTACGCCGCGTCAGGTCTGGTGTTCACGGTCGTGCCGACCAACTCCTATTATTTGCGGACGTTGCCACCGGAGAAATGGGCGGAGCTTCATCCGATCCGTCGCATGCCGGAGCTGGGTTTGAAGATCCATCCGAATACCGATGACCCGACGCTGCACAAGGTCAATCCGAGCGAGGCGTGGGAAGTGATGTTCAGCCATTTCGGATTCGGCGTCAGCGATTTGCGGGGTTTCATGCTCAACGGCATTGACGGAGCATGGGCCGATGACGCAACCCGTGACGCGTGGCGAGCCCAGTGGCCGGGCGAATTTGATGCGTTGGCCGAGCAATTGCCGTAAGGGTTGGACGGGTTTTGGGTGCTGGCGGTCGGAGGGTTGCCAGATTCCGGGGGCGCGCCGATGCGGCCCCAAGCACAAGTATTCGCGTTGCCTTATCATTCCCCGGGCATCGCCCAAGCCAAAAATAGCGGCCCAACCATATTGCCGCCGCAGCCCCCAAGACCGCACTCATGTACCCCGCAGCAGACCACCTGACCCAAACCCCAAAAGCAAGACCCGCCCGCATCGTCCTGGCTACCGTCATCGGTAACGCGTTTGTCGCGTACGACTTCACGGTCTACAGCTTCTCCGCCGTCATTATCGGCAAACTTTTTTTCCCGTCGCACAACCCGCTGTCTTCACTGCTGCTGTCGCTTGCAACCTTCGGTGCGGGCTTCGTCATGCGCCCGCTCGGGGCAATCATCATCGGGCAGATCGCCAACAGCCGGGGTCGCAAAGCCGGCATGACCTGGTCGCTCGCATTCATGACACTCGGCACATGGCTGATCGCCTGCCTGCCGACGGTTGCCTCCATCGGTCCGGCTGCAACGGTGCTGATGGTTCTCGCGCGACTCATGCAGGGGCTCGCGGCAGGAGGCGAGATCGGGCCCGCGTCGGCCGTACTGATGGAGTCGGTCCCGCGCGACCGCCGCTGTTATCTCACCAGTTGGCGTGGCGCGAGCCAGGGCGCGGCCGCATTTGTCGCTGCGATGGTCGGCGCAATCACTACCGCCGCGCTCTCGCCAGCCGACATGCACGAATGGGGATGGCGGATTCCGTTCGTGCTCGGTGGGTTGATCGGCCCCGTGGGCTGGTATCTGCGCCGGCGCATGCCTTCGGTTGTCATCGAGGTGCCCAAGCGCCCCCGGCTCGCGACCCTGTTCTCGGAACACGCCCGCACGCTCATGTACGGAACATTGATGATGGCCGCGCCGTCGATCGGTATCTACATCACGGTGTTTTACATGCCTAGCTATCTGGTGCGGACGTTGCATCGCCCTCCGGTCATCAGCCTGCTGACCGCCAGCCTGTCCGGTCTCGTGATCCTGGTGGTGAACCCGCTGGTGGCCCGGATCGCCGACGGCCAAAAGCGCCGCAAGCCAATCCAGTACCTGGCGCTCGTGGTATGTCTTGTGCTGACCTATCCGGCCTTCCTGGCCTTGAGAATGGGCGTAAGCGATGTCACCGCGCTGCTGATCATCCTCGCGTATGCGGCGGTGGCGCTCAGCAACGCCGGCGCCAGCACGGTGATGATGCTGGAGGCCTTTGCGCCGCAGCATCGCGCCGCCGCGCTGTCCATCATGTACAGCTTCGGCGTGGCGATTTTCGGCGGTTTTTCGCCGCTCATCGTCACGTGGCTGATCGCTGCGACCGGCAATCCGATGATGCCCGCGTGGTATCTGATCGCCGCCACCTGCATCACGCTGTTTGCCCTGCAGCGCTTCCCCGAAACGGCGCCCGCCTGAACCGGCGAACCGACTACCGCGCTATCTGCCGCCGGGCCCGTACGAAGACAGCAATTCCAGCTTGCTCGCCCGCTGCAGCTCAAGCGCGCGAGCCCGCGCATCTTGCGGGCTCATGCCGTAAGCGCGGCGAAACGCGCGTGTGAAATCCGACGCGCTATTGAATCCCAGCCCGTAGGCAATATCGATAACTTGAAGGTGCGGAAAGCGGACCAGCTCGTCGGCTGCCTCGCGCAAACGGCGATTGCGGATATACGCGCCCAGTCCGCCTTCATGCTCGAACCAGCGGTAGATCGTGGCGCGTTTCAATTGCAGCGCATCCACCACGCTGGAAGGCGAAAGCTCCGGCTGGTTGAGATTCGCTTCAACGTATCGGCGCACCTGGCTCATCACGGCCGCCTGCACGGCCGCGCGGGCGTCGCCGGTCAGTCTTGCCTGCTTGCGGAAGGCCGCGAGCAGCAGTTGCGCGCCGGCATCCATTTCCCTCACTGCCTGCGCCGCGGTCATTCCCGGCAGATCGCGGCTGAGCGCCAACGCGTGATTCGTCACCAGCTGGGTCAGCGGCGCACCGTGCTCGACAATGCGGCCATGAATTGAATCGGCGTCCGGGAACGTGGCCTCAACGGCCGCTCTTGGCACGAACATCGTCAATACGTGGCATTCGGTCCGCTCGATGCGAAACGGCTGGTCCATGTCGAAAACGATTATTCCCTGAACCGTATTCGGGGCACTGCGTTTCTTCTGCATGCCCTTTCCCGCGTCGACCTCGCCCTGCACAAAGATGTGGAAAACATAGTCGCGCCGCACGTCGGTGGACACTCTCGCGACTGAGCGTTCAAGCGACATGGCGTCGGTGACGGAATCCGTAAAGACGAAATCGCCCACCGCATACCGGTCGATACGGCCGTGAAAGCCGCCGGTAAGCTGAGCCTTCGAAGGCAGGACATCCACGACATGCCCCACCCGGTCACGCCAGGCGAGGAGTTGCTGATCCGCCTCCGAGGCGTATGTGTTGAAACTGCTGCGGACGATGTCAGCATCCGGCACTGCAGCCTGAGCGAGCCCGTCTCGACGGGTATGCGGAGCCATTGTTTTTACCTGATAGCGCCCCAAAACAACCAATCTATTCGGCCGCGGGTCGCGGTGATCAATTTATTTGGAGAATTGAGACATAGGGTAAAGCCTGCCAAAAACAGTGCGGTATCTTCAGATCAATAACTTCGCTGTCCATTCAGCATCATGAGAGCAATGCCTGGTTTACGGCATTGCAAGCGGGAATCACAGGCTCTTTCCATCAAAAGGCGGCTGTAACTGAAAACGATGCCGCCACGCTCGTTCATCGCCATTGGCATTTTGTATTGGCAGAACGAGTGTCTTGATCGGCGATGTCCGGATGAATTGATCGCACCACCCTTCCTGAACAGCTCAGCGAAGCACGACGAGATATCAGCAAATGAGCGCTTTAAAGAAAGCACCGTCACTTGGTCACGGCAACTTGCTGCCAGCAAGTTTAGCCGATCGCCAGCTCGACCACATTGAGCACATGGTCAGGTCCGTTGCGCGTGCCTATCCGGCCGGACCCGTCCACGGCATGGACAAGGAGTATTGGGAAAGCCGGCTTCGCGCCCTGATGAATGAGAGCGACCTTGTGGCCGTGCAACAGCATCGCGTGCAACGGCTGTTGCAGGATCTGGCCAAACGGGTACGGCCGAATGCGTTGAAACAGACGGCGGCGTGAACCGGGTGGGGATCTAAGAACGCGCGTTGATCGTTGAGCGCGGGCACGGGTTGCAACCTGGATACCCTGTCGCCAGCTAGCGCGGTTTGCCCATGACCGCTGCGAGGCAAAGTCGCCATCGACCTGGATGCTTGATGTCATGGTTTTGCTGCTCCGTCAGACTCACTGCGTGGGCTTGGGCGGTAGCCCGACGTAACGCGCGCGAGGCCGGATCAGGCGGCCTGTTTGCGCTTGCTCCAGCGCGTGGGCGAGCCAGCCAGCACAGCGGGCAAGCGCGAAGATCGACAGCGGTGCATGCGCCGGCAGATCGAAAGCAGCGGCAAGAACCGCCAGCGCGAAATCCACGTTAGGACGCTCGCCAACCACCCTCTCCACGCACGCGGCAAGCTCTGCGTACAGCGGCGGCACATTGACCATGCTGAGCAGAGCGCGCGCCCTGGGGTCCCCATC
This sequence comes from Caballeronia sp., assembly GCF_028292365.1. Lineage (GTDB taxonomy): Bacteria > Pseudomonadota > Gammaproteobacteria > Burkholderiales > Burkholderiaceae > Caballeronia. The sequence goes on along the minus strand of NZ_JAQGMM010000042.1, from coordinate 3,274 downwards.
GGCGTATAGCGGATGACCGAATGCCGGAAACACGCGGCCTTGCGCCAGCCAGTTACGCACGGCCGCTTCCGGGCCGACCCTTGTTGCCGTCTCGATCAGTCCACGAACCGACGATGACGCGCCGCCATGCAACGGTCCAGTGAGCGTGGCAAGACCTGCCAACACGCCAGCCGATAAGGACGCGCCCGTGGAGACGGTGACGCGGGTAGCGAACGTCGATGCATTCAGTTCATGATCGGCGAGTAAAACGAGCGAGCGCCGGATTGTGTCTTCCGCCTCCCTGCATCCCCACGATACGGCCAGCCGCTCGCTTAACGTGCGCCCCGCGCGCGAAGAAGCTGTAGCGCCAAGGACAGCGTGTGCAAGCGTCGAAAGGACGCTCGCGGCCTCGTCTCGCAGCACGGCAGGCGTGCGTCCACTCGATGGCAAATCACGCGCGCTACGCCGGGCCAATGCGACGAGACTCGCGGTCAAGGGATCGTCGGCTTTGGTGTCGGCGTCGTGGCGCGTGATTGATGGCTCGATACAAACCGCATCGGTCTCCCATAACAGCCCCGTGACGGCCTCAAACGACGCCGTGTTCGCAAGCTCGATGACATCCCGCCCGCGATACCAGAGCTTTCCGTTGGACACCGTGGAGATGGCGGAAAGCAAAACGGGATCGCCCCAGTCGATGGTCTGCGCGGCGACCTTCTCGATCTTGCGCTGCCCGCTACGACGCTGCGCCATGCGCACTACATCGTCCCGGTGATAAAGGCTGCGGCGCGGGTCTGTTTCATCGGGCTTCGCGCGGATTTTTCCACGACTCACGTTCGCATAGAGCGTCTGCGCGCGGACGTTCAGTACGCTCAAGGCCTCGGCCGCCGTCATCCATGCCATGGAGATCTCACATTGATGAATTGAATCAAGATTGACGTCAACTCTATCAATATTAATATCTGTACATGTCCAGGACAAACGTTCTGGAGCCGCGAGGAGGACAACATGCAGGGATTGCTCAAACAGCACTTCGATACCTTCGCGCGCTACAACGCCTGGGCAAACACCCGGCTCTTCGATGCCGCCGCGCGCCTGAGCGCTGCCGACTATCGCGCGGATCGCGGCGCGTTTTTCAGATCGATACAGGGCACGCTCAATCACTTGCTCGTGACTGACCGGGTATGGATGTTCCGTTTAACCGGCGAAGGCGATTCACCCGACCGGCTCGATGCGATCCTGTTCGAGGAGCTGGAGCCGCTTCGTCAGGCGCGTGAAGCCGAGGACACGCGGATCATGCAGTACATAACGGGACTCAGTGAGGCGTCGCTTGAAGGCGCGATCACATACCGGCGCGTCTCCACGCCGGACGCGATCACGCAACCTCTCGCGCCCGCACTCGCGCATTGGTTCAATCACCAGACGCATCACCGTGGCCAGGCGCATGCCCTGCTGACCGGTCTGGTAGGACGGGCGCCGGAACTTGATTTGCTTTTTTACCAGCGTCTCGCGGAGAAGGGGCTTGCTTGAGCGACAGCGGGCTTCAAAGCAAGCTTCATAGCGGCTTGCGATACACCACGGAGCCTTGCTTCTCGCCGACCTTATCGTAGAGTTGCATTGCCGTGGTGTTGGTCTCTCGCGTGTGCCAATACACGCGCTCCACGCCCGCTGTCTCCGCGTGCCGATAAACCTCCTCGATCAGCTTGCGGCCAACGCTTTTTCCTCTGGCGCTCTCGGCGGTAAACAGGTCCTGCAGATAACAACTCGGGCCGAGTTGAATCGTGCTTCGATGAAAAAGAAAATGCGTCAAGCCGACTAACTCCCCTGCGCTTTCCGCCACCAGTGCATGCATGGGTTCGTAGACATCGAAGAAACGCGACCATGTCATGCGGGTGACTTCAAGCGGTAACGCCGTGTCGCCGTGGCGATCGTAAAACGCGTTATAGCCATCCCAGAGTAGCTTCCATGCGGGGAAATCCGATAACACAACGGGGCGTACGTGAATGGCTTCAGTCATATTGAGTGGCCGGTCGCGGTAGAGGGATCGCGCGCGTCAGCAGGCGTGAGCGTAATGAGGAATGAAAGCGAAGAATAAAAGCGTGCTGGCACCATTCATAGGTCCAATAAGGCCATTAAACGTAGAGCCACGAAATCGTGCGCTCCATGCCGGGCTCAACAATCAAACCGTCAAAAACAACGTCTAAAGTCTGAGTGCCGCTTGCCGATAACGGGTAAACACCTATCCCACGAAGTGACCATTCATATAAACATATATATGTTTTAACGATTGGTTGACCATTCATCAATCTCGGCACGCCTCATTCATTCAAGCAGATAAAGACGCACGGAGACTCGATGTTTTCCTGGTACCGGCAGGTTTCTAAAGGTGAGCGATATACGTTCTGGGCGTGCTTCGGCGGTTGGGCGCTCGACGCTCTCGACGTCCAGATGTTCAGTCTTGTCATCCCCGCGATCATTGCGGAATGGGGTATCAGCAAAACGCAGGCAGGTCTGGTGAGCGGCGTCACGCTGGTGGCGTCCGCGTTGGGTGGATGGATCTGCGGCGCAGCAGCAGACCGTTACGGCCGGGTGAAAACATTGCAGGTCACCGTCATTTTCTTTTCGGTCTTCACGTTACTGTCGGCGTTCGCGCAGAATTATCCGCAGTTCATCGTACTGAAGGCGCTGCAGGGCTTTGGCTTTGGCGGCGAATGGGCAGCGGGCGCGGTGCTGATGGCCGAGACTATTCGCAACGAACATCGCGGCAAGGCGATGGGCGCCGTACAAAGCGCATGGGCCGTCGGCTGGGCCGCAGCCGTGCTCCTTTACGCGACCGTGTTTTCGTTCATGTCACCCGATATCGGCTGGCGGGTGATGTTCGGCATCGGTATCTTGCCCGCACTCCTGATCATCTATATTCGGCGCAACGTGAAGGAACCGGTGGCGCCCGCGCGCAAGGTGGCGGTACTGAAGGACGCGAAAGAGCGCACGCCGCTCCTGTCGATCTTCGCGCCCGACGTAATACGCATGACGCTCATTGGCGGCCTGCTCGGCGTGGGCGCACATGGTGGCTACTCAGCCCTCACCACCTGGCTTCCGACCTACCTGAAGACCGAGCGTCATCTTTCAGTGCTGAGCACCGGCGGTTATCTGGCGGTGATCATCGCGGCGTTTTTCTTCGGCTGCCTGGCCGCGTCGCAGTTGCTCGACCGCATCGGGCGCCGTCAGACCATCCTGCTGTTCTCCGTATGCTGCGTGGGCACGGTCATCGTTTATCTGTTCGTGCCGCTCTCCAATC
>NZ_JAQGMM010000589.1 GCF_028292365.1 Caballeronia sp. | reverse complement strand
AATTGTAGCCGGGGATTTGCGAAGTCCCGAGCTTTGATGAAGGTGTGATTCGCTACTATCATTTGCAGGCAGCTGCGGCTGACCGACTTTTGCAGCGGTCCCCTTGCACAGGAAGTAATCGATAGGTTCGCTAGTTCGACGTTGCATTTTAGTGCGTTTTCGTCCGTTTCTGGGGCGCTCGTCGAACGCCGTGTGAGAATTGTGGATCCCCTGGTTCCGTTTGGCTCGCCGCAGCGACAGAAGCCTTGGCCAAAAGGGCTAATCGCTGAAAACGCTGCCAACCAATACGTCGTAATTTCTTGGATCGGCGTTGGCAATCGTCGTCATCATAGTCATGAATGCACTGCTACCAGCGAGTTCGGCAGAGAAGATCCGTGCAGTGCGCACAGTGACTGTGTCCTCGTGAAGTAGCCCGTCATTGCCAAACAGGCGGTAGCCAAATTGATTCAAAGCGGGAGCCTCCACGCATATAACGCGCATGTGCGATGTAATGACAGCTTTCAAGGCGAGCACCCCGCGTTCGTGGGTAATGAATTCAGCGCCGGACGACATTTGTCAGCACTAAACGGCGCGAGATTCCGGGAAATCAGCAATCTCGCCCTGTCTCCAGACCGTTCTCGATGATAGACCGACCGGCAGATTCGCCGCGACCATGCGCACCTAACTTTTCTCGTGGTGTACGAATGGAGGCGGCTGAGCGCAAGTTATTTATCAAAATGAACACATGGAGTTCGCACTCCTTTCTCGACCGATGGGGCCGTCGCATCAAGCACGCACTGGATTCGCAGACTATTCTGATGGGCATCTCGGTGCCCGAATGTGAGGGCGTCCACGCGTCACTTACGCCACGGACCGATCCCGACATCAGGGACGTTGCAATCATTGCGTTCAATGCGCTCGACCCGTACGAGGTACGTCGCCATCTCGTCGATCACGGATTCGACGGCTATTGCCAAAAAGGGCCAACCGTCATTCCGCTGGCCGCCTTTAAACTCTCTTGCAGAAAAACGAATGAACAACCACGGGCGATGAAGACGTCAAGCTGCTGGGTCTACGCTGCCATCAGATAGAATCGCCAGAAGCCGTTTCAGATCGACCGGCTTTGTGAAATGAAAGTCGCATCCTGCCAGCTTTGCATCTTGCTTGTCTTGCTTCTGGCCCCAGCCCGTTAACGCAATCACCAAAGCCGACTTTCCCCGTTGACTTTGCCGGACAGCCTGCGCGACCTCATATCCAGTCATATCGGGAAGCCCGATGTCCAGGATTATTGCCTCCGCGGAAAATTCATCCGCTATGCGTAACCCCGTCTTGCCATCCGAGGCTGTACGAGCGTCATAGCCCTCCGCTTGCAGCAACATGGCCAAACTCTCGGCCGCATCTTCGTTGTCGTCGACAATCAACACCCGACGCCGTGCCGCGTTGCGAGCCGGCGGATCGGATACATGAAATAGCGCTGTTGCGCTTGGCTCGTCCGAAAGCGGAAATCGAACGATAAACTCGCTGCCTAAACCAGCGCCCCCGCTATGAGCCGACGCTGACCCACCGTGCAACTCTGTCAAGGTGCGAACAAGGGATAGGCCGATTCCGAGTCCTCCCTGCGAGCGCTCACGACCCGCGTCAAGCTGCGTAAAGATTTCGAACAACGAAGGCAAGTGTTCGGTTGCGATGCCGATGCCATTGTCGCGGACCGAAATGACGGCATGTTCGTCCTCGCGGCGGCCTGTTAGCCAGATAGCCCCACCGTTTGGGGTGTACTTCGCAGCATTGTTGATCAGGTTCTGAACGATCTGGGAAAAGCGTGTTGGATCCGCGTTGATGAAAATTGGCTGGTGGGGCAGCTCTACCGTCAATGCATGGGACGCCGCGGAGACAATCGGCTGGCACGCGTAAGCCAGGGCCAGACGCCGGCTGATCGAATGGAGGTGCGTCGTTTACTCGACCGATAGACCGAAATTTGAAATTCAGATCAATAATCAAATGTCTTTCATTTCAATTAAGACTACTTTAACGCTCCGAATAGAGATAAGCATTTCTTAAGGAAGTTTCAAGCATCGTTGCATCAGCGCAATGTCTTCCACTGCGCCGACATTCTGTCATTGCCGACAAATGCCCGCAGAACGCGTGCAGCCCCGAGATTTTTCTTTTCCGGACAACCAGGAGACTGTCTGGAGCACTCGCATCGTTACCGGGCGATGGGGCTCTAAATATTAGCGTATTCATCGCATTTGAATCTCAATATTTTAATTAATGAGCCTGCTTGCTGAATGATTCGCTAAATAAACCGCACATCATTCAGCACAAAATATCTAAATGCTGTTTCAGGAGACGAAGATGAAAAGAACGATCACGCGGTGCGGCGCACTTGTAGCCGCCGGTTCGATTGCCGCTTGCCTGCTTGCGGCGTGCGGCGGCTCTGACAACAACGGTAGTTCGACGCCGCATCTGATTACCAACATCGCCGTGCCGAATTCCGCAAGTCCTGCCTTCAGCTTCGACATCAGTTACGCGGACCAGGGCAAATACTTCCTGGCGGACCGGAACAACAAGGCCGTCGACATAGTGGATACGAGCACTAACAAGCTCATCGCGCAAATACCGGGCGGTTTTGCCGGTAATGGCGCGACCACCACGGATTCCGGGCCTGACGGCCTGATTGGCTTGCCGGGCACGAGCACCCTGTATGTGGGCGACGTAAATGGCGTCAAGATTCTGAATACGTCCACGCAGGCACTCGCAAAGTCGATCCCTATTGCCACTACGGGTAACCGCTCCGACGAGGGATGCTTCGATCCTGACGATCATCTCGTTGCGGTGGCGAATCCGGCGGACACTCCGCCGTTCCTAACGTTTATCAACACGGATACGCAAGCGATCGTATCGAAACTGACCTTCAACGATTCCTCGGGTCTCGAGGCATGCGAATACGACGCGGGCACGAAGAGTTTCCTGATTAACAACGACGGGACCACGGTCAACCCGGACGGCGAGCTTGACGTCATCCCGGCGAGTTCGATCACCGCCGGACAACCTGCGGTGACGAAGGCGTTTCCGCTGGGCGCTTGTGCACCGGCTGGACTCGCACTTGGGCCGAACCAGGACGTAATGGTGGGTTGCGATCCGGGCGCGGGCAATCCGCTGATAACGCTGATCCTCGACCGCACCAGTGGATCTGTGCTGGCCAGACTGCCGTTCGGCGGGGTGGATCAGATCGCCTATGACAAAACCTCGAATCGCTATTTCTTGCCCGCGCGGCACTGGGTGACGAGTGGTACGGCGGCGGCATCGGGTTTTACACCGGAGATGGCGGTCGTGGACGGCAGCAGCCGCACGATCATCGCTCAGATAGCGGTCGGTACCGGTGCGCATTCGGTTGCAATCGACGGTCCGTCCGGCCAGGTCTATGTGCCGTTCCAGGCAGGCAGCGGGGCATTCCCGAACGGCGGTATTTCAGTTTTCACCGTGCGCTGAATGTAGTGCGAGTGCGTGGCTTTGTTGCGGGCCGACGGCGACGCACTCAGTTCAGCGGCTGCTGACAGATAGACTCGTCCATCACGTTCTCAAAAGATTTTGTCGCGGTAAGGATGAAGGGGGAGCGGAGATCGATATGAGAAGTACTGCTTATGTTGCGAGATCGTAGAATTGGTCAGCCGCGGACGGGCGGGGTCCGCGAGTACACTTCATCTGTCCTTATATGAACGCCCTCCCGTTTGCGACGGTTTTTCGTGTGCTACGACTACGACAGGATGGGTTGCAGCTTTATATTCGTGCTCATTGCAGCCTGATACGGCTGCGGCCCACTATGAAATCCGCCGGCCCGCTCCTCTTTTTTGCCCGAGCTCGAAGCTCTTGGACAGATTCAGGTTTAGCGAGTCACGGTCCGACCTGTCTTGAAAATCATCTAGCGGGCCTCCAAACGTCGCCATGGAGGCGGCGGGGTTAAAGTGAGTTTGCGAAACGCTTTAACTAGAAGGAAGCTGACATGAAACATAGCGGAATTGACCTGCATTCGAACGACAGTGTGGTTTCCGTGACCGACGATGCCGACCGGGTTGTCGCGGAGAAGCGCCTACCCATATTGGGCTTGCCGATGGGCTGCAAGCCGCAGGCTTTATCGTCGGCGTGCAGCACGGGGAAAGAACCAAGCTATGCTGTCTGAAGATAGAAGCAAAACAAGCACAACGAAGCACAACAAGACTTCGAGAGCTTCCAGCGCCCCTAAAAGCGAGACGGGCCGGCCAGGGAAGTGAGCGACGAATCGGAAAATCTCGCGAGCGCAAAAAAAACTGGCGGATCCGAATGCCCAGCGTTTTCAGTGAGACAAACCATAAGGGAAAATTGAAAGGACTAGGATCAATAAAATCGCGATAGCGACTATAAAAAGCCCCGTCGCGCTATGGTATTTGAGCGGTGCGAGGAGCAAAGGTGCTGCGACAACGCTGGCCCCTCCGACAATCATCCACAAGCACCTCACGGCGATTTTGACTTTGCGTGGAACAGGCTCGTTAATTTTTGTGGACATGGCGCTTTTTAGTCACGGCTTTCTAGGTATACGGCAAATTTAACGAATACTTTAGCAATCGCATTACACGGCCGCGTAGCACAGCTACCAACCAGCGCTGGTCTAATGTTGAATCCGCTTCAGGACCAGCTACGTTGCCTCAATTTCCTTTCGCTGCTAACTGGAGGAGCAAGGACGACGCAAAGGGCGTGAGGGGGATCTGTTATCTGTTCTGCTCAGATTGAACGACCGTTACAGAGAAACCTGACCGTCCCTTGTGGGGTGGGGGCGGTCCCGACCCCCTCACCATCGCCGACCTACGCCGACGATCCGGCCATCCCTGAGGGGCTCGATGCTGACGAGCGCGAGGCATTCATCAAGGCGGCGATTCTGGCGTGTCAGAAGGCCATCAACGTCCGCCACTTTAGGAAACCAAGGCCGTGCGTGCGCAGGTCTACGCCGCCATCAAGAAGCTGGACAAAGATGGTGGCGCTGGTGCCGCGATGGCCGCGCTGCGGATCGTGCAGACGCTGCGGCACATGCAGGATAGCGAGCTTGAGATCGAGCTTGAGCGCGTGCGTCTGGCGATGGGGAGTTCCACGGGAAGCCCAAGGGCCCAACGCCGTGCCGGATTACGGTGGTGCTGGAGAAAGAAGGCGTGCGCCAAGTGGTCGAAGTGGCGGACGCGCAGGAAGGGATGCGGCTAGGTAACGGTCTGGAAACGGAGATTTTTGATGTTGAGTAAGGTGAGAGGCGCTGCCCTGGCCCGCCTGAATGCGCTGCTGGCCGAGCGCGGAATCAAACCGCCGACGGTAACCGTCTATGCGCCCCTTGCGGCCGTCAATCGCCTGGCGCACGCCAGGGCGGATGCGCTGATCTGTTGAGATCGTGGATTCGACGAGCAGTTCGAGGCCGTGGGAGCGATGCTGCCCGGGATTGCCCCGACGGATTAGAAGCTTCGCCCATGACTGAAATGATTACATCCTACTGGTGATACCGGGCTTTGAACGCCTGCGTCAACTTCTTGTCGGCGTCGCAGACTTTCATGGGCTTTAGCTGGCCGCCTGTGACGCTGGTGAACGCGTGGGTCTTGGGGTCGGTCGTGCCGGTGACGCATCCGCACTGTTCGCCGCGACTGGTGTCCGGCATTTTATCGGGTACGCCGTTCGCATCAAGTTGCCACGCCGCGTCCCGATCATCCAGCGTCAACTCGCCACCGGGAAGCGAGTTGGTGACGATCCCGCAACGGGTCTCCGCGTGGGCAGTGATCGATAGCGTCGCGAGCAGGACTGCTGCCACAAGTGTTCGTTTCATTATGGTCTGGTTATCTTTGAACGTGGTGCTGTGAATGGAGACTTCTGAGAAACCGACGCCAGCGCCGCAATATCTTGCGGCTTGATGTTCGGAGTCGTCGTCGTTATCGGCATTTCATTGCGAAAGGTTTAGGGCTAAGGCCGGTTCGGTACACGGGTTAGCGGATTACCACGCTGTTCCTTATCCCGGTGCAGGTGAGCTATCGCTTCAGGCGTGCCATACCGCAGCCGATCGGAGCATGGCCGCCAATCCCGAGTACACCGCCACGTGCGCCCGGCTCGATGTCGAACTCGCCGATATCCTCGGCGACGAGAAGGGTGTAAGTTCAATTTACACCGCTGCCCCAACGAGGATCGTCGAGAATGACTGATAAGGCGAGCCTGACCGAATACGCAGCCGCCGCGGCGGTCTACGCGCGGCTGCTGGATACCCGGACGTGGCTGCGTGAGGCAGAGCGCGGCGCGCGCCGTCGGAACCCATTCGGCTGCTTCAGGGTGATCCGGTTCCGGCAAGCGCTCCGCGATTAGGATGCGCCCCGCACGCCGATTGCGATGAACTCCGAGGCGCTTTCGAGTGCTTCCCCGCTGTCGCGCCCAGGGAGAAGAATGGCGCTAGGTCGATCCGAGTCGCATGCTGTTCTTCGCCGAGCTGGCCGCTCTCCCCACGATGCTCTTCGTATAAGGCGACACCCGGCCAGGAAGAGACATTCGCCTGATCGGTTACCGAGACACTCCTATGGCGCCTTTGCTTTCTACACCGGTCATTTCGGCTGGGCGAAAGCCGCAGTCTTTCAGCGCCGATTATCGAATCGCATCTTTAATGCGCGTCGATGAAGGCGGTGACGTCGGCCAGAACCGGTGAGACCGTATTCGGTACCGCCGAAAACGACTCGACGATCGTATCGTGGCCGTAGCCCGGATATTTTTTCAGTTCGACGGCGCCGCGATGCGCGCGCAGAGCGTCTGCGAAACGATCACTATTATGTGGATCG
>NZ_JAQGMM010000548.1 GCF_028292365.1 Caballeronia sp. | reverse complement strand
CGTTGACAAGAGTGAACCAAACCGTGGGAGGTCAATTCACGCAGTTCCGCTGCGCACTCGGCGAGTTTTCAGTTGCAGAAGTCTTGGTCAACACGACAATTTTCTTAACCGAGAATTCTTCGGAGAGAACAGCAACTCTGACTTGTGCCAGGCAGTGCGCTCCCTCGGGCTCTGTCGCGCTAAGGCGATCATGTAAAATTCGTCCACCGGAATTGAGACGAGCACGATGACTATGACGGGCAAGACGCCGCGCAAGATATTACCGGCAGGGATCGCGAAAGTTCTGAAGCGATTGCACTATCCGCTGGATGTGATCCTGCTGTGTGTGCGGTGGTACGTGGCCTACTCGCTAAGCCTTCGCAATCTCGAAGAGATGATGTCTGAGCGCGGCTTTGAGGTTGACCATTCGAGCGTGCATCGGTGGGTCATCAAGCTCGTACCGTTGTTTGAGAAAGCCTTTCGCAAGCACAAACGTCCGGTGGGTAAGAGCTGGAGGATGGATGAAACTTACGTCAAGGTGCGTGGCCAGTGGAAGTACTTGTATCGTGCAGTGGATAGGGCCGGTAATACGGTCGATTTCCTGTTGCGGGCGCATCGCGACGAGGCTGCTGCGCGCTGCTACTTTGAAAAGGCCATCGATCGCAACGGCGCGCCTGAGACCGTGACCATGGATAAAAGCGGTGCCAATCTCGCCGCTTTTCAGGGCCATCAACGCTGAGCGGGAAACGGCCATCAGGGTCCGACAGGTCAAGTACCTGAATAACATCGTCGAGCAGGATTACCGGGCAATCAAACGCCGAACCAGGCCCATGATGGGCTTCAAGTCCGGTGTGCCCGCATTATCCTCTCAGGTATTGAGACAATGCACATGATCAGGAAAGGACAGATGGCGGACGACGGTGTCACGCGAACAGCTGTCGCTCAGTTCTATTCGCTGATGACGTAAGGAATCCTTAGCATAGAAGAATTTTTCGCCTTGACGACCTTATCGCGACACAACCCCGCTATCGAATCACGGGACCTGGGGTTGCACACGGCCCTGTTCTATATACGCGTGTACTCGCGCATCTTGCGGCCCGGCCTCGCCTTGGTCAGCCCCAGGGACCTTAGGCCTCACCAGCGTCCTTGCAGCGCAAGCTTGCGCACCGCCGGACAGGCCGTCAACACATGGTGCGACGAAGCGTCATTTCTTCGAAGTGCCGCAGGCTCAGTGGATAGGCCACGTACCAGCGCACGCAAGTCAGGATCACGTCGAGCGGATAATGCAGGCGTTTGAGCACTCGGGCCACCGCCGGATTCAACGTCTTCATCGAGCTTTCAGTCGTTCATGTCGTTCCGCACATGATAGCGGACTGCCTTGCTGCAACAGAACCCGTAGACCGGATGATGACTGGGAACTTCAACTTATTGAAGGCCAGGCAAGACCTCCCCGGTTCTACCAGTCCGCGCGACACTCACGAAACAAAAGAGACCGGTCACTCGGGTTGGCATGAAACGCTGTACGTTTGGCAGGCTTCGATGCATCCGCTCGCTTGAATGAGAGTCGCCCGCATCACATACTGAGCTCAAGGGAACGCCGTCGGATTGCTATCTACCATTCGGGAATAGCGTGCAGCGCCAGAAGAGCTTCTGCATGCACGAAGGTAAAGCTTTTCCGCTAACTGGCGAAACCTCAAATTCGTAGCCTTCAACCGAATCGGGTGTACGTATGCTTTTGCCTCTCCTGGAGCGCCTTAACCGATGGCTGGACGATATCGACCGGACCCGTCGTGAGGAATACCTCGTCACTTCGAAGGATATTGCCGAGCTTGAGCGTCGGATGAATGAGTTTGACGGTTAGCTCGGGCCGGCGCCGGTTGCGAGCGATTCGCGATAGCGGCGCCAATGCCCCGCTCTATGCCTGTCGCGACCGACCGTAGCTGACCCTCTGCAGCAAGCCGATGCTGCCGAATGTTCACTGTTCGGACTTTCCGGACGGTCGCGTGTCGTGGGAAACGCAAGTAGTTAGCTAGCGAGGATGTTAGCTTGGCGGCTCTATGAATTGCGGGCGAGCAATTCTGAGTGTGGAACGGTAGCCTCGGCAAGCCGTGCGACCGCTCTTGCTAAAAAGCAAGCGCTGAACTGCCAACGGTGAAGGTCCGGAGTTGGCCGATTTGCGCCGGACGAGATCCTGCCGCCAAGACGCTGAGCCGAGGGTTGTTTTAGCTGTTAGCCGTTAAACACGGCATGATCGCATTGGGCAAGCACGGCGACGTCACGCCGGAAGCCAGCCGCAAGGTCTATTGCGTTTAAGCCAGAACCGGAGACAGTTCTACGATGAAGCTCACTAAATTCCTCCTCCTCGCATGCGCCGCCTTCGCCTCAGTTTCCGGCGCGGTGCTTGCCGACGACGGCCCGCTTGCGCCTCGCCAAGTGCCCGCGAAGAACATTCCGGTGCCGACGGAAGTCAGCCCCCAATTGCAAAAGCTCATCGCGGCGCCACTCAACCCCGCCTGGAATATCTTGTGGACGACGGGCGAGCAATGGAGAACAGCTGCCGACGCACAGGCCGCAAAGGTCATGCAAACGCTCCCGGCCATGCGCGAGCGTCTGGACGTTACGGTGCAGGCATCGACGATCAACGGCGTGAGGGTGCACATCGTGACGCCCAACCATATTCCGCCCGAACATCGCGACAAGGTGCTGATTCATATCCATGGCGGCTGCTACGAGCTGTACCCTGGCGAGTCGGGTACGGGCGAGGCCATCATCATGGCGGGCCTTGGACACTACAAGGTCATTTCGGTCGACTACCGGATGCCGCCCGAGGCTTATTTCCCCGCGGCGCTTGAGGACGTCGAGACTGTGTATAAGTCGGTGCTCCAGACGAACGACCCGAAGAATGTGGGCGTTTTCGGGACTTCGGCCGGCGGCGCACTCGTGCTCGAGCTGATGCTGCGTGCGAAGCGGGAAGGGCTGAAAATGCCGGGTGCGATCGCGCCCGGTACGCCGATGTCGGACCTGACAAAGACTGGCGACTCGTTCTCTACGAATGAAAAGGTGGACAACGTCCTGGTGTCGCCCAATGGATTCTGCCATGCCGCGGCAGTTGTCTACGCGCACGGTCATGATCTGAAGGACCCGCTGCTCTCACCCGTCTACGGAGACATGCATGGCTTTCCGCCGGCGATCCTGACCACGGGAACACGTGACTTGCTGCTCAGCAACACGGTCCGTGTGCACCAGAAGCTTCAGCAGTCCGGCGTCGATGCACAACTCGAAGTTTTCGACGGAATGTCGCACGCTCAGTACCAGATGGATGATCGTGTGCCCGAGGACAAAGCGGCATTCGCAGAAATCACTCAATTCTTCGACAAGCACCTCGGCCATTGATACCCATTCGAGAGGAGTGCTTTTGCTCCTCGCGAAGGATTGCGAAACCGACCCCCTTAGGATTTCCCGGGATCGGTCTCATGGCGTCGCAGGACAGCTTCATTCTTGGTCCAATCTCCCACGTCAGATTCGGCGCGTCCTTCCATCCAGGAAATATTCCCGGACTGAAGCAGTAACAAAATTAGGAAGAGTCGGGACGAAACGGAGAGGAATGCTTATTTCGCCTACGTCAATACCTGCCCGCCATCGACCACCAGGGTCTGGCCGGTGATCCAGTCTGCGTGCGAGCTAGCGAGGAACAACACCGCGCTGGCGACCTCCCCGGGCGTCCCGAGCCGGCCAAATGGAACCGAACGCAGTATTCGCTCATACAGCTTGGGATCGGAACGTTTGCGCCGTTCCCACGATCCACCGGGAAATTCGATCGAGCCGGGTGCGACCGAGTTGACACGGATTCGATCCGGTGCGAGTGTCAGCGCATTGGACGCCGTGTAGTGCATGACCGCGGCTTTGATCGCCGCGTAAGACTGGGTGCGTGACGACGGACGCAGCGCTGAGATGGACGTCACATTGACGATGGCGGCGTTGGCCGACTGCCGCAGGAACGGCAATGCGGCGTGACCCGCGCGTACCGTTGCCATCAGGTCGACTTGAATACCGGCCTCCCAGCCGGCTTCGGTATCCCCGCCTCCGAATCCGGACGCGTTGTTAATCAAAATATCGATGCCGCCAAGCGTCTCGCCGGCGGCCGCAATGTAAGCGCTGATCGCCTCGCCGTCAGCGAGATCGCAAGGTGCGGTATGGACCGGATGGCCATAAACCGCCAGCTCGGCCTCGACCGCTTTCAATCCTTCCAAATCGCGTGCACACACAGACACCGCGGCGCCCGCCTGCGCGAACCCGAGCGCGATGCTGCGGCCGATGCCGCGCGAGCCTCCCGCGATGACCACGCGTTTACCGTTGAAATCGAACCCCATGAATTTGCCTCCAGGCGAGTGACGTGACCGTCAGTATGGCCGGAATTGTTAGATTCCGTCGGCGCGCTTCGCCTTCCGGCAAGTGGACGTCGGCACAGCCGCAATATTGTCGGCCTCATCAGCCCCTCGCCGATCTCTGGAGCATTGACGATCGATGTTCGTGGCGCCTATCCCGCGCTGTGCGTTGGCGCCGACAGCTTCCCCAAGAGTGAGGTTCGCCGAAGTCGGTGCGGCAAGCCAGCCGTTCGGTAAGCTTCAACGGTCACAACGAAGAACTCTTCGCGCTGCGTTCTCGGCGGCGGTGTCGATTCGACGTGAGACTGACCAGTCGACGTTTTCTGGGATGATCGCCGCATAGAGCACGCCCCAACGGCGTCGAGTTGCGCCGTCTTGTACCACTGCCTGTGTCTGCCGGAGTTCAACTATGATGCCTTTCACCGGCGGCCCAAACGGGTTGTCGCCGATGTAGTTGACGGCCATCCCCAGATGCAGGCGTTGACGTATTTCGAGAATACGTCGGGGGTCATCAAGCATTTTCCCGATAGCAAGATAGAGGCGATATAGCTCGGCACTGGCGCCTGCCGAAGCGAGTCGAGAATGTCCATGGTGTTGAGGTGTTTTTAACGGGCGAGCGGCAAGAGCTCGTGCACGCGCCGGGCCGGTGCCTGTCCCTTTTGGTAATAAGCGTCGAACTCGTGGTCGACAACGTATTGGCGTAGTTCGGCTTCGTCCAAAGCAGTGAACGCAACGATGGCGACCTCTTTTCGTACGCGTCACCTCTTAAGGCCAGCGCCGCTTGGTAGCCATTGCAGTCCGGCATCGATATGTCCATGATGATCACGTGTGGCTTGAACTCAGTGGCGAGGGACACAGCGGCATGTCCGCCAAACACCGCCTCGCACTCCATCCCCTCGAGCGAGAGATATGTCGCCAGCGCCTTTGCGGCGGAGACATTGTCGTCGACGACCAACACCCGTATTTTGGAAGCCCCGCGCGTCACTCTGCGCGACGTCCAGACGGCCGCACGCAAGTTTCCATCATCGTTTCCCATTAACCCTCCTCTTTAGGGAATCACCGAGCACCGGGAATGCCTGACGAATTTTTGTTTGTAGGATGAGCAAGGTCGAGTGTCAGCTTTTAACGGTAATACCCCCCTAGCTTCGGCGCGGCGTTGTGCTCAGAGGATGTGCCTTGGCCGCATGACCAATGAGGCATACGGCTTGCTCGATGTCAACGCACGCATTTCGCGTGGAAAAAACAGGATCTCTAACGGCTGCTATTTTCCAATCCGGACGACATTTGAAACCGCTCACCACCCGAGACGGACTGCCACGCCTTTCATGGGGCTCTGTGATTGCTGGAACCCATTCGTCCGCCGCCGAGCAGTTTTATTCGATGGTTATGTGAGCAGTCCTTGTCATTTCGGGTCGACTCATCAACGTGGCCATATCGCGACAGGACCCCATCCGAGAAGTAGTGCTCTGGGTTGAAAACGTGCCCGCTGGGAAGCAACGAGCCCATTCGACACACTGGCCAATGTCGTGACAAGAAGGCTGGCGACCCTCATCGTGTCAGCTTTGGAGCAGGCTTATTTGGTCGAGCCGAAGCTCCTTGTTTCACGATACGGATGTGCGCCCCGCTGCTAACGCCCCTGCGTACCAAATATGAGATGCGATACCTGCCTTGAATCAATCTTTCAGCCGCTCATGTCGCTCCGCACATCATAGCGGACCGCCTTACTGCATTAGAACCAAATAGGGAGCGGACTCCGATGTCGGATACTCTGCGGGCGCCCTATCGCTCAGGCGAAACTCTTGTTGCCCGACGCCGCTTCCGGCTGGCGGAACAGCCTGATGTGCTCTGGATTCGCCGACGCCTGCAGACGCCCGTCCGGCAGCCGTGCAACGACGACCTCG
>NZ_JAQGMM010000516.1 GCF_028292365.1 Caballeronia sp. | reverse complement strand
CGGAGACGTTGCTGGAAAGCGAATTGTTCGGTTACGAAGAAGGTGCGTTCACCGGCGCGCGACGCGGGGGGAAGGCGGGGCTGATTGAATCGGCGCATCGCGGCACGCTTTTTCTCGATGAAATCGGCGAGATGCCGATGCCTTTGCAAAGCCGTTTGCTGCGCGTGCTGCAGGAGCGTGAAGTGGTGCGTTTAGGGTCCACGGAACCGCTGCAAGTCGACGTGCGCGTGGTGGCTGCGACGCATCGCGGTCTGAGTGAGCGCGTGCAAGCGGGTCAATTTCGGGCTGATCTTTATTATCGGCTGAATATCTTGAATCTTGCCTTGCCGCCGCTGCGTGAGCGCTCATCGGATATTGCCGGGCTGGCTACGCAGTTGTTGTGGCAGACGGGACGCGTCGCGTCGGTCGATGCGGCGCATGCGGTGCTTGAGCCGGCGTTGCCGTTGCTGGCTGCGTACCGATGGCCTGGGAATGTGCGCGAATTGCAGAACGTGATTGAGCGGATTGCGGTGGAACTGGACGAGATACCGGGGATGCGAGTAACGCCTGAACTGCTGAAGTCGATCGCGCCGGAACTTCAAGAAGACGAAGCCGCTTCGGGCCCGGAAACGCTGAAGCAGCGCAGCCGCAAAGTTGAAGCCGACGAGATTCGCGCGATGCTGGATTCGTTCGATGGGAATCGGGAGGAGGTCGCCCGGGCGCTCGGCATCAGCAAGACGACGCTTTGGCGGAAGTTATCGGGGAGGTGAGAGGGAACCCCTCACCCACGTTCCTGCACACACACCCACGGTGACACCACAACAGCCCACAGTTCGGGATCGCGAGTAGCAAGATCCTCCGCCGTCGCGGGCTCGACGCGTTCGAGCATTCCGGCCGACAACCACTCGGCGACCTGCTTCGTATCGTCACTGGCAACGGCTTCGGCGACACTCACCAGATCGATATCGCGTGCCACTTTCAACAGCACACCGCGCGCGAAAAACCGCTGCAGCTCAGACCATTCGATCTGTGCGGTTTCGGCGAGAAGTTTGAGATACAACGGACTAGCGGACTGAGCGTCTTTCATAGGGGAATCACAGGCAAGTTCGAGCGACCGACATCATAAACCATCGCGCCGGACGCTCTGCCTGCTCACCATGAACCGCTCAAAGATCGAAGAACACCGTTTCCTTCGGCCCTTGCAGATGGATATCGAAGCGATAAATCGTATTCGATGTCCCCGCCTCACGCTTTGCAATCAACGTGCCGCGCCGCTCCGCAGGAACCTGCGCAAGGACGTTATCGCGAGCGTTAGCCTCGGTTTCATCGTCGAAATAAATGCGCGTATAGGCGTGCAGCAACATGCCGCGCATCAGCACGATCACATCAATGTGCGGTGCCGAATCACCTTCCGTACTACCCGGCTTGACCGTGTCCACAACGAAGCGCAACTCCGGATCGGTCCCCGTGCCCACGCGCGCGAAGCCGCGAAAACCCGACTTGCGTGCCTCTGCTGGGGTGCTCACATAGCGACCGGTGGAGTCGGCCTGAATCATTTCGACGACGGCATCGCCAACGACTTTCTCTTCGCCGTCGAACACTTGCCCCACGATGCTGATGTGCTGTCCGGCCGATTCACGATCGGCGATTGACGGCGTGAACAAACTCTTCAGGTCGAAGTTGTATTGCTCGGGACACAGGCCGTAGGCGAAGTACGGTCCGACCGTTTGCGACGGCGTTTGTTTATAGATAGTCATGTTCAAGCCTCCGTCGGGGTCTGCTTCGCACCGCGCAGCACGATGTCGAACTCGTAACCGAGCGCATAACCTTCCTCGGTTGTATCGATGGAAAAGCGCGAGATCATCCGGTCGCGCGCATGTTCCGGCGTGCCCTGGAAGATCGGGTCGAGATCGAGCAGCGGGTCGCCGGGGAAATACATCTGCGTGACAAGACGCGAGCCGAAGTAGTCACCGAACAACGAGAAGTGGATGTGATTCGGACGCCACGCGTTCGAATGATTGCCCCACGGGTACGCGCCCGGCTTGATCGTGAGAAACCGATACCGCCCTTCGTTATCGGTCAGGCAACGGCCGGCGCCCAGGAAGTTCGGATCGAGCGGTGCGGCGTGCTGGTCGGCTTTGTGAACATAACGTCCGGCCGCGTTTGCTTGCCAGATCTCGACCAGCGTATTGCGCACCGGCCGGCCGCCTTCGTCGAGCACGCGGCCCGCCACGATAATGCGTTCGCCCAGCGGCTCGCCATTCTTCGCGGCGTTGCGCGTGAGGTCATGATCGAGTTTGCCGAGATCATCCGCGCCATATACCGGCACGCGCCGGTCTCTCAGGTTCTCTTTCAGCGCAATCAACGGACGCGACGGGCTGCGAAGCACCGACGATTTGTAGCCCGCATGGCGATAAGGCGGGTGGGAATCCCAGTCGCGCGGGTTCAGGATGAGGGAGGGGGAGGTCACCGGGGTAGTCACTTTTCTGTCTCCGACTTTTAAAATATGAATCAATACTTTATCGAAACGGTGAAGTTATGGAAAATGACGTTTTATGCATTCAGACATAACCAATCGTAATGGCTAAAAACCCTATTCCGTCCGTCCCGGCGGGGGCGTCGAACACGCTGAAGCCGGACAAGCCAATCATGCCGCTCGCCAACCTGACCAGCGGCCGGATCAAGTTCCGGCATCTCCAATGCTTCCTGGCAGTGACCCAGTTCGGCAGCGTGCAGCGCGCCGCCGACAGCCTCTCGATCACGCAGCCGGCGGTATCGAAGACTATAGGCGAGCTGGAATCCATCCTCGGCGTCCGGCTGTTCGAACGGGGCCGCCGAGGCGCCGCGCCCACGCGCGAGGGGCGCTTGTTTGCTCCACATGCCGCAGCCTGTGTAGGAGCCTTGCGCGAAGGGGTGGATGAGTTGTCCCGGCACGGCGTCGACTTGCCCGGCACGGTCGCGCTAGGCGTCTTGCCGACCGTCGCGCCCGCGTTGCTGCCGCCCACGCTTGCCGCGTTTCGGGCGCACTGGCCGGATGTCTCCGTGCGGGTATGGACCGGCTCGAACTCGCAGTTGCTCGAACGCCTGAAATCTGCCGATACCGACCTGGTCATCGGTCGGCTGTCCGAACCGGAAGGCATGCAGGGGATGACGTTCGAGCAGTTGTATCGTGAGCCGCTGACAGTCGTCGTGCGCCACGATCATCCACTCGTGCATGAAAGCAATATCACGGCGTCGGTGCTTGCGCGTTTTCCGGTGGTCGTGCCGCCTTTTGGGACGTTGATCCGCCAGTCCGCTGAAAGCGTCCTGACGGCATTTGGCGCGCAGGCACTGAGTTCGCTGATTGAAACCTTGTCGGTGTCGCTTGGGCGCGCCCTTGCATTGCACAACGACGCGGTATGGTTCGTGCCCTCGAGCGTGGTGGAGCATGACATCGGATTGAAGCTGCTGGCCCGCTTGCCGATGCCCTTCGCCGGCGCTGATGAACCCATCGGCCTGATACTGCGTCATGACCGCGTCCGCTCGCCTGCGCTGGATAGCCTGATCGATGCAATCCGGGAAGCGGGACGGCAGCGAGAAGCGGTTCGTATCGGTATGAAATAGCGTGTGTGGGGCCTTGCCACAGGCACTTGTTACCGCAAATGCGGGACCGGCAAAACCCCATTAGCATACGTGCGATAAAAGCTATATAAGTGGGCCAAGCCTGCTTTGAGGCTTGCCTTAATCAGCAGTCAAGGCAAGCGCAAGCAGTCTTGAAAAGCACGTTAAAAGCGGGGAGTCACGGGCAACGCGCAAGCAACGCATGAACGTCGCGGACAACCATACTGTAAGTAAGCGCAATAGAAATTGCGTGCAACCAAACTTTGCTTTGCGCTGTCTGACTCCGCAACTCTCCAATCATCAGGACGATCATCAAAGCCGCCAGCAAGATGAAAACCGTATTGCTCGTCGATGACGACCCCGCCACCCTCGAAGCCTGGACCCTGTGCATGCA
>NZ_JAQGMM010000504.1 GCF_028292365.1 Caballeronia sp. | reverse complement strand
GGTTCTTCGTGCGCTGGCACTGCGTATCGAACCGGGGTTCTCCACGCTGGTCCTTCCCGATTACGTCGGTCAATACGGCCTCGACGATTTCGACGTATCGATGGACGCGCT
Organism: Caballeronia sp.; assembly: GCF_028292365.1. Lineage (GTDB taxonomy): Bacteria > Pseudomonadota > Gammaproteobacteria > Burkholderiales > Burkholderiaceae > Caballeronia. Next base: position 19,722 of record NZ_JAQGMM010000504.1, on the reverse strand, counting down.
CAAGACTTTCACTGCCCTCGGCTCATCAGAGTTCGCGGTGCGCGAATTCCTGCGCAAGGATTTGAAGCGAGCGCTTGCCATCATGAAAGTCTGGTCACGCGATGACAGCGACGCCGTGCGGCGCCTCGCGAGTGAGGGAAGCCGTCCACGCTTGCCATGGTCTTTCCGGCTCGACGCAATCCTGGCAGATCCTTCACTGGCTGCGCCGATTCTTGAAAACCTGCGCTCGGACGCGAGCCTCTATGTCCGCAAGTCGGTCGCCAATCATCTGAACGATGTGACCAAATCGCATCCTGAGTGGGTGCTGGACCGACTCGCGACGTGGCCGATCGAAAACGCTCACACGGCCTGGATTGCAAAGCGTGCGCTGCGCTCGCTGATCAAAGCCGGCAATGGCCGCGCATTGGCCGTGATCGGTGCGGGCGGCGTGCCCGATGTCAAGGTCAGCAAGTTCGCCGTGATGCCGCGCCAGGTTGCATTGGGCGAGCGTGTGACCTTGTCATTCGATCTTGCTTCCAGGAGCCCCGAAAGCCAGCGGCTTGTGATCGACTACAGGATGCATTACGTGAAGAAATCAGGCGTGACAGCCGCGAAAGTGTTCAAGCTCAAGGAGTTGACACTCGACGGCGGGCAAAAGGTAGGCATAGAGCGCACGCAGAACATTCGGGACTTCACCACGCGCGTGCATTACGCCGGGCGGCACGATGTCGAAATTCTGGTGAACGGGGTATGTCTCGCCAAGGGATATTTCGATCTGAGTTGCTGACGTTGACGCATCACCGGTTCACGCATCAGAGACCGCAACAAGCGCCTCAACCAGCGCGCGTTCCGGTCGCTGCAACGCCTCCAGATTGCGAACGCAGATCAGGAGCTGACGCGCAGCCCAAGGGTCGGTCAACTCCACCGTGTGCACGCCGGGCGACCCTCGATACCGCTTCGCGGCTGTCGCCGGCACGATCCCCAGACCCGCGCCCTGCTCGACCATGCAGCAGACGTTTTCAAAGGTCCGCACCCGCGCGCGAAAGTAAAACTGCTGCCCGGCGAACAGCGCCTGCTCGCCGAGATACTCCTGCAGCGCACTGCCGGCGCTCAGTCCGATGAAATCCTCCTCGACCACCTCTCTGAGCGCAACACGACGACGCCCGCAGAGCGCGTGATCTCGCGCGACGATCAGAACCAGTTTGTCGGTGGCGAACGGAAACGTCTGCAACGTCCCGTGCTCGACTGCATCGGAAACAATGCCTATCTCTGCGGAACCATTGAGGACCGCCTTAACGGTCTCGGTGCTCTGCCGCTCCTTCAAATCGATGTGCACGTTCGGGTTATGCCGAAGAAATCCAGCAAGGGGACGAGGCAGGAACTCCGTTGCCGCGGCGGTATTCGCCCACACCCGCACACGCGTTCTACGAGCCTCGGCGTGCTCCCCCAGTTCGCCCTCCATCCGTGCGACCTGGCCGAGTACCAGACGCGCGTGGTGCGCCAACGTGTCCCCTGCTGGCGTGGATTCGACGCCGCGGCGGCCTCGCTCCAGCAGGGGCAGGCCTAGTGCCTCTTCCATGCCGCGCAAACGGGCACTCGCGGACGGCAAGGACATATTCGCCTGAGCCGCGCCGTGCGTGATGCTGCCGGTTTCGAGGATGAACAGGAAAAGGCGCAGGTCGATCAGGTCGAAGCGCATGGCCAGGAAAATTTTGGTTGATCAGCCTTAGTTATACCCTAAGGCAGAGTACGCATCATCCGCATTGTGGCCTTGGCGAATCTGGGGAAAATAAGGGCAAGCAATTTCCCCGGGAAACATTGATGACCCCACCTGACACCGCGCGCTTCGCTGCCATTACGCTGACCTTCCTGATAGCCGGCACCGTAAAAGGCGTCACAGGCATGGGCCTGCCTACCGTGGCCATGGGGGTGCTCGGAGCACTCATGCTACCGGCCGAGGCCGCTGCCCTGCTGATCCTGCCGTCGTTCGTCACCAACGTCTGGCAGCTTGTTGCAGGTCCACGCCTCGGCGCGCTCGTCAGGCGCTTCTGGCCGATGATGGCGGGCATTGTGATCGGCACCGTGGCTGCGGCTTCGTTCATTGCCGGTAGCGGCGGCGTCTGGGCCGTGACCGGGCTCGGGGCGGCGCTGACGCTCTACGCGGTCTCCGGGTTGCTGTCCTGGCACTTCTCCGTGCCGCAACGGCATGAGCGGCGACTGTCTCCTCTGATTGGTGTGGTGACCGGTCTTGTCACGGGAGGAACCGGCGTTTTTGTCGTACCAGCCGTCCCCTATCTCCAAGCGCTCGACCTGAAAAAAGAAGATCTCGTTCAGGCGCTCGGACTATCATTTACGGTGTCGACCGTGGCATTGGCGATCGGGCTTGCTCGCGCAAGCGCGTTCACAACCGCCGATCTCGCCAGCTCGCTGCTCGCCGTCGTCCCTGCCTTGTTCGGTATGTGGATCGGTCAACTCATACGTGGCCATATCAGCCCCACGACCTTCCGCCGATGGTTCTTTATCTGCATGCTGGCGCTCGGTCTTCAACTGCTGTTACGGCATTTGATTTAAGCGTTGCGCCGGTGGCATGCCACCGGCGTCGACTCTTTGGGAGATCTGAACAATGCTCTCGCCACTACTCGAAACACTGGGCGCGCTGGCGGTATTGGCCAGCCTTGCAATCAAGCTTCGCACGTTTCTCGACCGGCGCCGTTAGCATCGGCGAACCGCGCCCAATCGTGCGACGAATGCAGTATTGTCTAACGCGGCTTTGCAAGTCCGCTCAACAATCGCACGAGCGCGTCCGCTTCATGTTCTGTCGTCCGCCAGGATGACACGCTGATCCGGAATGCCGGTCGCCCTTGCCAGACAGTCGCGCCAAACCACGCCTCGCCAGAAGCCTGGATCGCCTCACGGGCAGCAACGGTCAGTTCATCGGTCTGCGCGCGAACCAGGATCTGGTTCAGCGTGACGCGGTTCAGGATCTCGAATCCCTCCCGCTCCAGTCCGTCTGCAATGCGACGCGCCAGTGCGCAAAACTGGTCGACCATTGACGCCACGCCTTCACGTCCCAACGATCGCAACGCTGCCCACACCGGTATGCCCCGAGCCCGTCGCGAGAACTCGAGCGTCAGGTTCTTCTGGGCGTCTCTTGCGCCGCTCAAATACACCGCATCGCTGTTCATTGCAGCGGCGAGCGCTTCGCTATCGCGGCAGATTGCCATCGCGCAGTCATACGGCGTGTTCAGCGTTTTATGAGCGTCGGTGGTCCAGCTATCGGCTGCCTCAATTCCTTTCGTGAGTTCCGCATGCGAGGACGCACGCGCCCACATGCCGAACGCCGCATCCACATGAACCCATGCGCCCGCGGCCTTGGCCTTCGGAATGAGTATGTCGAAGGGATCGAACTCGCCTGTGTTGACCTCACCCGCCTGCAAACACAGGATGGTCATGTCATCCAGCGCAGGCAGGCGGTCAGGGTCCACCTGGCCGTAGTGGTTGACCGGCGCGAACAGTATCTTGTTCATGCCGAAACCAAGCAAACGAAGCGCCTTTTTCACGGTGATATGGACAAGCTCGGACACCACGACCTTGACCTCGGGTGCACCCATCAATCCGTCGTTGTCGAAGTCCCAGCCCTTGCGTGCGAGCAACGAGCGACGCGCGGCGGCAAGGCTGCTTATCGTGCAAGCCGTCGCACTCGTTCCGAATCCCACGGCACTTTCGCGAGGCAGGTTCAGTACGTCGAGCACCCAGCCAGCAGCGACTCGTTCGAGCGTGGCCGCAACCGGCGAATTATCGAATGACGATGCGCATTGGTCCCATGCCAGCATCAGTCGTTCTGCAGCGGCAGCGGCAGGCAACGACGCGCCAATCACGAAGCCGAAGTAACTAGGCCCGTTCGACGCAACCGTGCCGGGCGAACCGATATCGTCCAGCATGCGCAGCACGTCTTCCGGCGCATACCCGCGTGCCGGTAGCGGCTCGCTGAATGCAGCGAGCGCCTGCAGCGCAGCTTGATCGGGAAACACGCGGTGGACTGGAATGGCTTCGGTGTAGCGTCGGGCGCGGTCATCAGCTTCAGTCAGCAAGGTTAGCTCGTTCATGGGACTTTTCATCGAAGTATTAAGGGATGCGAAGGGGTGCACGCTTGTGGCCCAACATGTGTTGCGATGTCGACTGCCAGAATACCAGCGCAATCGGGCTTTTGCTGGCATCGGGCAAGCGGACTCCCGTACGCGCCGCAGGTTAGACGAAATATTGGGTCGGCGTCACGCCAAAGGTCCTGCGAAACATTGCTATGAACGCGCTGACGTTTTCGTAGCCAAGGTCGAGCGCAATGGTCGTGACAGCCACGCCCGATGCAAGCATTTCCAACGCCCGCATCAGACGCGCGCGTTGGCGCCATTCGGAAAAGCTGAACCCCGTCTCGTCGATAAACCGTCGGGTCAAGGTTCGCGTCGCCACGCCGCCCCAAGCGGCCCACTCCTCCAGCCGGCGGTTATCGGCGAGATCGTCTGCCAGCGCACGGGCGATCCGGAGCACACGCACATCACGTGGCATGGGCAAACCAAAGGCTTCACGCGGTGACGAGCGAATTTCATCGAGGATGACACCCGCCACGCGCATTTGCGCCGCGCTCAGCGTTTCGTCGTGCCAGGTTGCCGCGCGGCTCACGGCCTCGCGTAACAGACCGGAAGTGCGGATGGTGCAGGGCTCATTCGGGAGATCTGCACAGGTTTTTTCGCTGACATAGACGCTCCATCCGGCAAACGCGCCATGTGAACGAACCGAATGCGTGAGGTTGGGCGGAAGCCAGACTGCGTGGATCGCAGGCACGACCCATTGGCTGTCATCGGTTCCAACGGACAGCAACCCGCGAACCGCACCGAAGATCTGACCACGGGCGTGGCGATGAGATCCGGTGACACGCGCAGCATCGCCGGACAGCTCGACGGCGAACAGCACCGGGCCGTCGGCCAAATCAGTTTTTACAGGATCAAGAAGCGGAGCGGACATGGCCGGGAATCCCTCTGGAACGGCTCTTATACCGCAACGCTGGGACTGTGCACAATATTTCAGGCGCCAGTCAAGTGCGTCCGACCCTGCCCTTTATTCGCGTTCTCCGTCTACCTACTACCGTTGCCAGGGCGCGCCCAATGCCGACGCCACCTTCCCATACTGCTGCGACGCTTTGCGCACGATGGCGATATCGATCTCACCGTCGTCAGCCAGTGCTTTGAGCGCTGCAATCACAATGGAAGCGCGATCCACCTCGAAGAACTCGCGCAGTGCCTGACGCGTATCGCTGCGACCGAAGCCGTCGGTGCCGAGGGTCACATAGCGACGCGGCACGTAAGCGCGGATCAGCTCGGGCACAGCGCGAACGTAGTCCGTTGCAGCGATCACCGGACCGCGCGATGCAGAAAGCATGGTGCTCACATACGGCGCGGGGGCCGTCTCGCCGAGACGCGCAAACCTCTCAGACCCCATGCCGTCGCGCTGCAATTCAGTGAAGCTCGTGACGCTCCATACCGCCGCCTCAATGCCCCATTCGCCGCGCAACATCTGCTGCGCCGCGATGACCTCACCGAGAATCGCGCCGGCGCCAAGCAACTGCACCTGCGCCGTAGCGTCCGGTGCCGTCGCAAGCGGATACATGCCTTTGAGGATGCCCTCGCGCAGGGTCTCGATGTCGCCGCCGGGCACCGATGGCTGCGCGTAATTCTCGTTCATCACCGTAACGTAATAGAACACGTCGCGTTGGCGCTCGACCATTTCGCGCATCCCTTCGTCGACAATAGCCGCGACCTCATAAGCAAACGCGGGATCGTAGGCGCGGCAGTTCGGTATCGTCGATGCCACCAGATGGCTGCTGCCATCCTGATGCTGCAGCCCTTCGCCGCCAAGCGTGGTCTTGCCCGCGGTCGCGCCGATCAGGAACCCGCGTGCGCGCTGGTCCGCCGCCGCCCAGATGATGTCGCCAATGCGCTGAAAGCCGAACATCGAGTAGTAGATATAGAACGGCAGCATGGGCAGATCGTGCACGCTGTACGACGTCGCGGCGGCGATCCATGACGACATCGCGCCCGCTTCTGAAATGCCCTCTTCGAGAATTTGTCCTTTGGTATCCTCACGGTAATACAGCATGGAGCCAAGATCCTCCGGCTCGTACAACTGCCCAAGCGGCGAATAGATGCCGACTTGCCGGAACATGTTCGCCATGCCGAACGTACGCGCTTCATCGGCAACCACGGGCACCACGCGGGACCCAAGCGTTGCGTCCTTCATCAGCGTACCGAACATGCGCACGATCGCCATGGTGGTCGACATCTCCTTGCCTGCCGCATCGATTGCGAACTGACCCCAGGTTGTCATCGGCGGGACGATCAGCCCCTCCGATGACACTCTCCGCCTTCTGGGCAGATAGCCTCCAAGGTCTGCGCGTCGTGCATGCAGGTACTGCATCTCCGGACTGTTTTCCGCAGGTTTGTAGAACTTGACTGCCTCGACATCGGCATCCGACAGCGGCAGGCGAAAGCGATCGCGAAATGCCTTGAGGTCGTCGAAGCCAAGCTTCTTTTGCTGGTGTGTCGTCATCCTGCCCTGACCCGATGTACCCATGCCGAAGCCTTTCATCGTCTTGGCAAGGATCACGGTTGGCTGGCCTCGATGACTCAGCGCCTTCGCGTAGGCCGCGTGGAGTTTGCGCACGTCGTGGCCGCCACGGCGCAAGCCGTCGATATCCTCGTCGCTCAGATGCGAAGCCAATGCGGCGAGCTCAGGATTCTGGCCGAAGAAACGTTCGCGGTTATAACCACCATCGTTGGCCGAGAAGGTCTGGAACTGGCCATCGACCGTATGTGCGAATGCACGCAGCAACGCGTTTGTCTGATCGCGTGCGAAGAGTGCATCCCAGTCGGAACCCCACAGGACCTTGATCACGTTCCAGCCCGCGCCAATAAACTGCGCTTCGAGCTCATCGATAATGCGGCCGTTGCTGCGTACCGGACCGTCCAGCCGCTGCAGATTGCAATTGATGACGAACACCAGGTTGTCGAGTTGTTCGCGCGCAGCGAGCGATAACGCGCCAATCGATTCCGGCTCGTCCATCTCGCCATCGCCAAAGAAGCCCCACACCTTGCGGTCCTGGGTCTTTGCAAGGCCGCGGTTTTGCAGGTAACGCATGAAGCGCGCTTGATAGATCGAGTTGATCGGACCGATGCCCATCGAGCCCGTGGGGAACTGCCAGAAGTCCGGCATGAGCCATGGATGCGGATACGAACACAGCCCGGGTCCTGCTATCTCCTGCCGGTAATGCTCCAAATGCTCTTCGCTAAGAAAGCCTTCGAGGTACGCGCGGGCATAAACGCCTGGCGATGAATGCGGCTGGAAATAGACAAGATCGCCACCTGTGCCAACGCCCGCGTCCGGGGCGGCCGCACGGAAGAAATGGTTGAAACCCACTTCGAAGAGATCGGCCGCGGAGGCATAGCTCGCGATATGACCGCCAAGCTCACCGTAAGCCTTGTTAGCGCGCACGACCATCGCGAGCGCATTCCAGCGCAAGGCGCCAGCGAGCTTTTCCTCGATCTCCAGATTGCCCGGATAACGCGGCTGCTCTGCAACAGGAATGGTGTTGATATAGGGCGTGACACGCGCACGCGAGGACTCGATTCCCAGCGACAGCGCATGCTCGGCGAGGCGGTCATAAAGGTATTGCGCGCGATCCCGGCCAACGTGTTCGGTGACTGCGTCCAGCGCCTCCAGCCATTCGGCGGTCTCCTCGGGATCGCTGTCTTCGCGACCTCGGGATATCGACAGAATCTGTTCGCTTCCGCTGGATAAATCAGTCATGGCACGGCTCCGCATTGAATGGGGGAATAGCGTTGGCTTTCAATACAGCTTAGCTATTGCGCCGCAGAATGTGCCACTGATTTGCTTTTAATCAGGCTCAGGGATAGTGTATTTATTCCGCGTACGCCCATTTCTCCAGAATATTCGAGCTATGACCACATCGCCTAAACGGCTTGACCGCATTGACATCGGCATCCTGAACCAGTTGCAGCAGAATGCGCGCATCACTAATTCGGAACTGGCGCGGGCGGTGAACCTTTCGCAGACGCCATGTTTCAATCGGGTTCGTGCGCTCGAAAAGCTGGGGCTTTTTAAACAGCAAGTCACCTTGCTGAATCCGGAACCGCTGGGGCTTCGGATCAACGTGTTCATTCAGGTGAGCCTGACGAAACAGGATGAAGACGCGCTGCGGCGTTTCGAAGAGGCGATCGGCGAGCGGCCGGAGGTCATGGAGTGTTACCTGATGACCGGCGACGCGGATTACCTGCTGCGCGTGATGGTGCCGGATATCCAGGCGCTGCAGCGCTTCATCATTGAACGGCTCACCAAGATACCGGGCATCTCGAACATCCGTTCAAGCTTCGCGCTCAAGCAGGTGCGGTATAAGACGGCGCTGCCGCTGCCGCTGTCGGGGTTGACGTTGCATGAGCCTGACGAGAATGCCGATGCCGAGTGGAGTTAATAGCCTGCAATGCGGCCTTTGATGGCTCGTGAGCCGTTCCGTTGGCGTGGAAAGCGTATCGAATGGCATTGACGCCGCAGCGCGTCCGGTTGCCGCTCGCTAAAGTCGGAGGGTCAATCACACCAGGAGTACATGATGCGCGCTGCAGATATTCTTCCCGATCACCTCAACGAGGCCACGCTCAACGGCGTCACCATTCGCAAAGGCACCGTTGGTGCATTCCTCGCCAATGCGCGAGTCTGGCTTGATCCTTTAACGCCGGCGAACAAGCGTACAGCAGCGGAGAACGATATTGTCGACGCCCTGCCCGCATTGCGCGCACTCGGCTTGTTCGATTTACTGGAGGTTCGTGACCCCGGTTTACGGGCGCTGGTCGACTCACACTAACTCAACGAGCGCGCCAAAGACCCGCCGCGTAGCTATCGAGAACCTCGATGTCCGCGAGTGCACCGCGTTCATCTTCACGCCCATTTAATACAAAAATAATTCAATTAACTTTCATTTTCTTTAATTCATCGACTTAACCGAAAGCTACTCGATTGATGTATTGAACGGAAAACATCAGACCGTACCGGGGTTAATACCAGTTTGGCTGATCGCGGCGAGCATTGAATTAAACAGCGGCGTACACTCCAACCTGCCGACACCAGCCGAGCGCCTTATCCGGCGCGGCGCACGAGAAGGCCTCGGTCACGTCGTCATGATGAATCAATTACGCGAATGGGGAGATTACGGTAATGAGCTGGACGCGAGAACAAAGAAACGTGACGATAGCGGCCTATTTAGGCTGGACACTCGATGCCTTCGATTTCTTTCTAATGGTTTTCATATTGAAAGATATCGCGACTGAATTTAATACGAAGATTCCGGCAGTCGCTTTAGGCATTACCCTGACACTCGCGATGCGGCCTATTGGAGCGCTGATCTTCGGTCGTCTCGCCGATAAATACGGCCGGCGTCCAACCCTGATGGTCAATATCGCCATCTATTCGCTGCTCGAATTGCTGTCGGGATTCTCACCGAACCTTTTTACGCTGCTCGTGTTGCGCTCGCTGTTCGGTATTGCAATGGGCGGCGAATGGGGCGTGGGCTCAGCCCTCACCATGGAAACCGTGCCGACCAAAGCGCGCGGCTTCGTCTCGGGCCTTTTACAAGCGGGTTATCCGAGCGGATATCTGCTGGCCTCCATTGTGTTCGGTGTCGCGTATCAATACGTTGGCTGGCGCGGCATGTTCTTCATTGGCGTGGCGCCCGCATTACTGGTTTTATATGTGCGCGCACACGTGCCCGAATCGCCGGCCTGGAAGGCCATGGAGAAAAAACCGCGGCCCGGCTTGCTGAAGACGCTCAAGCAGAACTGGCAGTTGTCCATCTATGCCATTGTCTTGATGACCGCGTTTAACTTCTTCTCGCACGGCACCCAGGATCTTTATCCGACCTTCCTGCGCGAACAGCATCACTTCGATCCGCACACAGTCGCGCTCATTACGATTGTTCTGAATATCGGGGCAATCTGCGGCGGGCTGTTCTTCGGGTCCATGTCGGAGAAAATCGGGCGCCGCTGGGCAATCTTTATTGCCTCTCTGATCGCGTTGCCAGTATTGCCGCTCTGGGCGTTCTCGAGTGGCCCGGTAGCCCTGGCCGCCGGAGCGTTTCTGATGCAGATCTCCGTTCAAGGGGCCTGGGGGGTGATTCCGGTACACCTGAATGAGATTTCGCCCGACGAGATCCGCGCCACGTTTCCCGGACTTATTTATCAGTTGGGGAATCTGCTGGCGTCAGTCAACGCCACCATGCAAGCGTCGATCGCCATCAAGAACGGCAATAACTATGGACTCGCCATGGCGCTGGTCGGCGGCACGGTCGCCGTGGTGATCGCGGGGCTTATTTTCTTTAGCCGCGAACGGCGAGGTATAGACATGACCGAGTCCGCCAAGCATGTGGGGGCGACGAGTTCGGTTTAAGCGTTTTTATCCGATGGAGACGCGCTCGCGTCTCCATTTTTTCACTCGATTCAACTCTGTTCGCTCCCTCCCCCCGCACGATCGTTCTCTTTCTAGAGAGCATGCTCCATGAAATGGCTTGTCGATATCGCCAAAGCTTTTTATCTTGATTAGAACGCCCGTTTTAATTAAAGGCTTTACTCGACCATCCCCAGAATGTGGACCGCCGCAGCGGTCCCGGAGACGCTAGTGCCAACCCGTTCCACGCTCGCCGCATCCAGTCGCTCGTCATCACGTACGTCCGGCGATACGAAAACTCGTTTGCTCGACGCCGCCGAAGCGCTGTTCATTGACACCGGTTACGAAGGCATGTCGATGCGGCTCATCACCGCTCGCGCCGATGCCAACCTTGCCGCCGTGAACTATCACTTCGGCGGCAAGGACGCACTGATCCACGCGATGCTCACGCGTCGGCTCGACGGTCTTAACCAGAACCGCCTGGCGTTGCTCGAACGCTTCCAGTCCTCGCTGGGTCCGCAACTCACTTGCGAGCACATCCTCGGCGCGATGTTCATCCCGGCGCTACAGCAATCGCGTTGCGTCGAGAAAAGCGGCCCTGCTTTGCTGCGCCTCCTCGGCCGCGCTTACACCGATCCGTCGCCGTTCATCCGCAATTTTCTGCGCGGAATTTATGCGGATGTTGCCGAGCGCTTCTTCGACGCGTTTCAAACGGTCCTGCCGCATTTGCCTCGCGAGGAACTTGGGTGGCGGCTGCACTTTTGCATCGGCTCGCTCAGCGGCATTCTCGCCGGGGCCGATACGAGTAGCCTTATCGCCGATTTCACGCAGGGCCAGCGTCTGGAGGACTCGCAATTAATCGGCCGCCTCGCACTCGTCATGGTGGCCGCGCTCAAAGCGCCTCTGTCTCCGCCAAACGGTGCCTGCCCATTCGCCTCCATGTTCGCCGAGCGCGAACCGGTTTCAAATAGCGCGTTGTCCGCGAACCCTTTGAGCTCAAGTCAGTGCGCGCACGATACCGCATCGCAACATGCGACCGCCTGAATCACGCACGTTGAAGAGGAATGCGCCGGGTATGTAATCTGCTGAACAATAAGCTGCCGATGCACGCCGCCTCCATGCCGTTCCAGCGCACACTATCGAACAACAACAGGAGAGGTCGTCATGACAGCCAGCTTCGTGGTCGCACTGTTTATCGTGAGCGGCACTTTGCTGTATATGCAAGCGCCTGCCACCGCGTGGCTCGCATGGACAGTGGTCTGGGTGGCTATCGGCTGGTTTGCGGGAGTGACCGGGCCGGTCGTGACCACGCTCCTTGCGATCGTCTTCGTGCTGCCCGCGCTCCTGCTTGCCATCAAGCCGCTGCGCCGAGCACTGCTAACCAGACCCGTCTTCGATCTGTTCCGCAAGATCCTGCCGGAGATGTCGCCGACCGAACGCGATGCCATTGAAGCCGGCACGGTCTGGTGGGATGCATCGCTGTTCTCAGGACGCCCCGAATGGGACACGTTACTCGCACTCGGCGCACCGGTGCTCACGGCCGAAGAGCGCGCGTTCATCGATACCGAATGCACGCAACTCTGCGATCTCGCGAATGATTGGGAAACGACAGCGGTCTGGCAAGACCTGTCGCCGCAAACGTGGCAGTTCATCAAGTCGAACGGCTTCCTCGGCATGATCATTCCGAAGCAGTACGGCGGCAAGCAATTCTCCGCGTACGCGCATTCGCAAGTCATCATGAAACTCGCCACGCGCTGCTCCGCCGCAGCGGTTTCGGTGATGGTGCCCAACTCGCTCGGCCCCGCCGAACTGCTGATGCACTACGGCACCGAAGCGCAGAAAAACTACTATCTGCCGCGTCTCGCTCGCGGCGATGAAATCCCCTGCTTCGCGCTGACCAGTCCCTACGCGGGCTCGGACGCGGCGGCGATTCCCGATGTAGGTATCGTGTGCAAGGGGTTGCATGAGGGCCGCGAGACGCTCGGTTTTCGCGTGACATGGGAGAAGCGCTACATCACGCTCGGGCCGATCGCGACGGTCCTCGGCCTCGCGTTTCGCGCGCTCGATCCCGATCATCTGCTTGGGGTCGCTGACGAAGCCGGGATCACTTGCGCGCTCATCCCGACGAATCATCCTGGCGTGAATATCGGCCGCCGCCACTGGCCCCTGAACGCGGTGTTCCAGAACGGCCCGAACTGGGGCAACGATGTCTTCATCCCGCTCGACTGGGTGATCGGCGGGCGCGAACAGGTTGGCAACGGCTGGCGCATGCTGATGGAATGTCTCGCAGCGGGACGCGCCATTTCGTTGCCGTCATCGAACGTGGGCATGGCGAAGCTGGCCGTGCGCGGCACCGGCGCGTATTCGGCAGTGCGCCGGCAGTTCCGTACCGCCATCGGCAAGTTTGAAGGCGTGCAGGAAGCGCTGGGGCGCATGGGCGGCAACCTGTATGTGATGGACGCGGCACGCCGCTTGTCCGCACAAGGCGTTGATCTTGGCGAGAAACCGTCGGTGATTTCGGCGATCGCGAAATATCACATCACCGAACGCGCGCGCAAAGTGATCAACGACGGCATGGACGTGGTCGCGGGCAAGGGCATCTGCATGGGGCCATCGAATTTCCTCGCCCGTGCTTACCAGCAAGTGCCCATCTCGATCACGGTGGAAGGCGCGAACATCCTCACGCGTTGCCTCATCATCTTTGGTCAAGGCGCGATCCGCTGTCATCCGTATGTGCTGAAAGAGATGACCGCTACGCGCAATGCCGACCGCGCCCAAGGCCTGCGTGATTTTGACAACGCCTTCTTCGGTCACGCGAACTTCACCGCATCGAATGCGGTGCGCAGCTTCGTGTTCGCGTTGGGCGGCAGCGCGCTGATCCCCAAGCCGACGCGCGCCGACGCGCGGCTTGTGCCTTACTATCGCGCGGCCACTCGCCTCGCCACGGCATTCGCACTGCTCGCAGACGTCTCGATGTTCGCGCTCGGCGGCGAACTGAAGCGACGTGAACGCCTGTCGGCAAGACTCGGCGATATCCTCTCGCAGCTCTACCTGATCTCGGCCACGCTGAAGCGCTTCGAAGACGATGGCCGCCCTGACGCCGATCTTCCGCTCGTGCGCTGGGGTGTCGAAGATGCGCTGCATCAAGCGCAAACGGCCTTCGAAGGCGTGCTTTCCAACTATCCGAAACCGCTCGCAGCAGGCTTCGTGCGCGTGCTCGCGTTTCCTTTCGGCATGCCGCATCGCGTGCCGGGAGACCGGTTGGGAACGGCTATCGCCGAGTTGATGACCACGCCCAGTGACGCTCGCGAACGTCTGATTGCGGACTCGTACGCGCCGCCCGTGCATATCGATCCGCTCGGTTACGGCGAGTTGATGTTCGCGCTCAGTCCGCGTTATGCCGAGATCGAGCACAAGCTGCGCGATGCGGTCAAGGCCAGGCAGATCCCGCCGATGCCGCAAAACCTGCCTGATCTCGACGCGTGGGCTGCGACCTGCGAAATGCAGGGTTTGATCGATGCAAGCGAACGTCAGGTACTCTCCGATTACGCGCGTTACGGCGTGGAAGTCGTCAAGGTCGATGACTTCGGCGCGGATTTCGGTATGCTCGATGCATTGAAGAAACGCCAGGAGGCACTGGCGAACGAGCCCGAGGAAATCCATGCGTGATCTCGTGCGGGTCCTACTCCCAGGCAGACGCTAAACCGTTTTTCAGGCAGGCATGAAAGATCGCTATCTCGACTTCGTCAATTCCCCTTTCGGCGCGAGCGTTGCGCGTTCCATCGGCTTGCCTCAGCCCGAAGTCTTGCGGCGGCAAGCACAAGGCCGCGCGGAATTCGGCGGTATAGCAGCGATCGGAGCGGGTCCCTCGCCCACGCTATTCGAGCCGTTGATTACTCTGCTGACTTCGCTCGGCATGACGACCGTGGCCCACGAAAGTGCACTCGTGTCGTGGTTGCCCGTCGCGGCAAAACATGGCGCCATGAGCGGACGTTTCGAACCGCGCTCGCCGGGCGCGCCGCCGAACGACCGCGTGCAAGCGCTGATCTTCGACGCCACGGGTATAACCGACAGCACGCAACTGCATGCGCTTTACGGCTTCTTCCACGATGCAATCCGCTCGGTGGCGAAGAGCGGCCGTATCGTTGTACTGGGACTGCCACCCCAATTCTGTGCTTCGCCGCGTGCGTGGACCGCGCAACGCTCGCTCGAAGGCATGACGCGTTCGCTCGGCAAGGAAGCGCGTGGCGGCATCTCGTCGAACCTGCTTCAGATAGAACCGGGCGCCGATATTGAAGGGACATTACGTTTTCTGCTCTCGCCGCGCTCGGCGTATGTATCGGGGCAAGTTGTGCATGTCGATGCCACGCCAGCCACGCAGCCCACTGACTGGAACCAGCCGCTCGCGGGCAAACGTGCGCTTGTCACGGGCGCGGCACGCGGGATTGGTGCGGCGATCGCGCAAGTGCTGGCCGATCGCGGCGCGCACGTGATCGGGCTGGATGTCCCGCAGGCACAGGACGCGCTCGACCAGACCATGCTCGCGCTGGAAGATGCGTGGCCGTCGCAAGGGGCACACACGGCAATCGTCGCTGATATCGCCGCGCCCGACGCGCCCGCGACCATTGCGGCCGCGCTGCTGGCCGTGGGCGGTATCGATATCGTCGTACACAACGCCGGCATCACGCGCGACAAGACCATCGCGAAGATGACGGAGGCCGCGTGGGACAGCGTGATCGACGTGAACCTCTCGGCGCAGGAGCGCATAGACGACTTGCTGCTCGATCAGAACGTGCTGCATGCGGGCGGCCGGATCATCGGGGTTTCGTCGATCAGCGGTATTGCGGGCAATCTCGGCCAGACCAATTACGCGACCTCGAAGGCGGGCGTGATCGGTCGAGTGCAAAGCATGGCGGAACCGCTGCGCGCACGGGGCATCACGATCAACGCGGTGGCGCCGGGGTTCATCGAAACGCAGATGACCGCCCGCATCCCGCTGGGGCTTCGCGAAGCCGGACGACGCATGAATTCGATGAGCCAGGGCGGCCAGCCCGTGGATGTAGCGGAGACCATCGCGTGGCTCGCCAGTCCCGCGTCCGCCGGCATCACCGGCAATGTGGTGCGCGTGTGCGGACAAAGCCTGATCGGAGCATGACCATGGGCATGCCGCCTCTGTCAAACTCGCCATCAGGCTCATCATCAGGATCGACACGCATGCGCACGGTGATCCTCGATTCCCTGCCGCCACCCGCGAAACTCTATGGCCGTGCGCTGCAGGGCATTTTTAAACGGGCCGATGCGGTTGAGCAACTACCGCCGCTGCGCCTCGTGCGTCCGAGCGTGGCACTCGATCCCGAACTGATCGGCCGCTATGCACGCGTATGCGGTTTTATCCCCGAGCAAGGCGTGCCTGTCACCTTCCCCCACGTGATGGCGTTCCCACTGCACCTGATGCTGCTCACCGATCCCGCGTTTCCATGGCCGGCGATGGGTCTCGTGCATGTGTCGAACAGCGTGCGCTTGCGGCGCACGCTGCACTCGGGACAGGCATTGCGAATTGAAGTGGAAAGCGGCGATCTGGTGACGCACGACAAGGGTCAGGCGTTCACGCTGCATACGCGAATCTATCGCGGTGGGGAGGCGGTCTGGGATGCGGATAGCGTGTATCTGAAGCGCGGCATCACAGGTCAGGGTCGAGGTCTGGCTTCAGTTCCTCAAGCCGACACTACGCCGCCCGCGCTGGTCCGTGAAGCCCGATGGCAGCTTCCCGCACAACTCGGCCGCGACTATGCAAAAGCGTCCGGTGACTTCAACCCTATTCATCTGCACGCCCTTTTGGCGAAAGCATTCGGCTTCCGACGCGTCATCGCGCACGGCATGTGGACCCTCGGGCGCACGCTGGCGGCGTTGCAACCGTCGAAGCCACTCGAAGCCGCTAATGTGCAGGGCGACTTCAAGTCACCCATTTTCCTGCCCGCCGAAACCACGCTATGGACCGCAGCTTTGTCGACCACAGGACGCGACTTTGAAGTACGCGATCTGGCGGGTGAGCGATTGCATCTGCGCGGCCGCTTCGAGTGGGAACTGCCATGATTCTGGCCTGCGCTTTATACATAATCATACGGCGTTCTAAACAACTCACGCTGACTGAACCCGATCTTGAAGCGTCCATCGTATCCCTCGACGAGACCTCATCATGACTGTGAGCGCCCTTCCCGCCGTGCGTCGCGTAGCCATCCTAGGCAGCAACCGGATTCCGTTCGCCCGGTCCAATACGGCGTACTCGACGGCATCGAATCAGGACATGCTGACGTTCGCGCTGCAAGGGGTGATCGACCGATACGACCTGCACGGCCTGTGTCTCGGTGAAGTCGCGGCGGGTGCGGTGATCAAGCATTCACGCGACTTCAATCTCACGCGCGAGGCAGTGCTGTCCACCACGCTCGCCCGGGAAACGCCCGCCTACGACGTTAGTCAGGCATGCGGAACGGGCCTTGAAACCGCGATCCTGGTCGCGAACAAGATCGCGCTCGGGCAAATCGATGTGGGCATTGCAGGCGGCGTGGATACGACCTCGGACGCGCCTATTGGCGTGAACGAACGGATGCGCAAGATCCTGCTCGAAGCGAACCGCGGCAAGTCCGCGGCACAGCGCATGAGCGCGCTGGCGAAGCTACGGCCCGGCATGTTGCTCAAGCCCATGCTGCCGCGTAACAGCGAACCTCGCACGGGCCTTTCAATGGGCGAACATTGCGAACTGATGGCCAAGCGCTGGAAGATATCGCGCGAGGCGCAGGACGATCTGGCGCTAGACAGTCATCGAAAGCTGGCGGCGGCATACGAGCGCGGTTTTTTCAACGACCTGATGACGCCGTACAAAGGCCTTTCACGCGACAACATCCTGCGGCCGGATCTCACGCCGGAGCGGCTCGCTGCGCTGAAGCCCGTTTTCGACCGCGACGCCGGTACGCTGACGGCCGGTAATTCCACGCCGCTCACCGATGGCGCGTCGGCGGTGTTGCTGGCGTCTGAAGAATGGGCGGCCGCGCGCAACTTGCCCGTGCTCGCTTATCTCACGCTCTCGGCAACCGCAGCCGTCGATTTCTTCGACAAGAAAGAAGGTCTCCTGATGGCGCCAGCGTACGCGGTCCCGCGCTTGCTGGAACGAGCGGGACTGGCGCTACCGGACTTTGATTTCTACGAGATCCATGAAGCATTCGCGGCGCAAGTGTTGTGCACGCTCGCGGCTTGGGAAGACGAGGAATACTGCCGCACGCAACTCGGCCTGGACGGCCCGTTCGGCTCGATCGAGCGCGGCCGCATGAACCTCAACGGCGGATCACTGGCAACGGGTCATCCGTTTGCGGCGACCGGCGGACGGATCGTCGGGACGCTCGCCAAGATGCTGGCGATACCGGCGCAAACACCCGGCAACACACGGACCCGCCGCGGTCTCATCTCCATCTGCGCGGCGGGCGGCCAAGGCGTTGTTGCCATTCTTGAGCGCTGACGCAGGCGGCTGGCTAATAGTAAAACGCAATAAAAGCCCGATAACACACATTGCACCGGAATTTACGGTCTCCGTGATCCGTTCTAAGGTTCTAACAAACGGAAATTTGTTCGCCGTGAACTGCGCGACGAATCCGCAGCCAAAGCAAAATGAACGGACACGGAGAACTTCATGCATCGAGCACGAGCGCGCCGCCAATACCGCAAGCTGATCCGCGCACACGCCTGGATCCCTGGTCTGCTGGCTGCGCTCGCCCTGTCAGCCGTCACCATGCCCGCGAACGCACAGCAAGCAGCCAGCACCGCCACGGCTGCATTGCCTACGTCCGCAGCCACCTCCGCAGCCGGTCCGGCGCTCTCCGCCAATGCAACGAGTACACCGCCGAAGACGCCCGCGGCGCAGGTCGGCAAACTTCCGCTCGACGGTCAGGTCCGCTGGCTGACCCACGCCGCGCGCAGCGGCATGCTCGCCAACATGAGCGACACGGCGCTGATTTCGTTGTTCAAATCGCTGGATCCGCTTGCGCTGCCGCGTTACCTGAAGAACGGCCCGAACGGTTATCCGTCGTATGAGTTCACCATGTTGCGGCGTGAACGTATCCACGGCATGTGGCCGACTGAGGCCGACCACATGCTGGTGCGCGTGACACGCGACCCGCTGCGGGTCTATGCAAAATGGCTGCCCGATGGCGGACACGCGGGCCAGGAGATTCTCTATGACGAAAGCGCGCGCCCCAACGAAATGTACGGCCATCTGGGCGGCCTGCTCAAAGTGATTGCGATCTGGACTTCACTCGATGGCTCGCTCGCGCGCTCGCAATCGCGGCATTCTGTCCGCGATCTGGGTACCGAATACCTCACGCAACAATTCCTGGCCGAGGGCAAGAAATTCGCCGACGCCGGCGTCACGCGCGCCAACAACATCGAAGTGAAAACGATCGATGGTGCCCGCGTGGTCGCGTTCACTTACGAAACCCCTTCAGGACAGCCCGACTTCTATGCAAAGAAGGAGATCCTCGGACTGGACCTGAGGCGGCCCTATTTCCGGACGGCAGAATCCTTCGACAACGACGGCAAGATTTTCGAAAGTATCGTGTTCCAGAACATCGCGCCGAAGACATTCGACGACGCGACGTTCAGCCCCAGGAATCCCGCTTACAATTTTTAACCTCATCAACCACAATTTTTAGCCTCGCCAATCGTCCTCATAGCAGGCGCACGCGTGGCGTTTGGTCTGTTTTAAGTTTCGCCTAAGAGTTGATCGATACCCTTGCCCAACTTTACGAAACTTCACGCGCTGCTGTAGGGTGCAATCGACGCGCTGCACGACACAAAGACAAAGCATTAACGAAAGGAGTTCGTCATGAACCTCCGCAACGCATCGGCTCCAGTACGGGCCATCAAACGATTACTCAGCCACCACGAAATCGCCGCGCTGCTGTTGCTGCTGCATGCGCCGATCGACGTGATGGCCGCGCCTCCCGACGTTGCCTCGCTGAGCGAATACGGCTACGTGGAGATGGTGTCGCCCACTCCGGGCGAGTCCAAGTTCCGCCTGACCGACGACGGCAATGCAGTGCTACGCGGGCTCGGTATCAAGTAAATTCGGCCAGGTTCACGCTTCCACCCCGCATCGCGATCTCTGGAATAATCGTTTGAGTGACGCTTTCCCTCAATCGAAAGGAGATTTGCAATGCCCGCTTCAACACCTGCTTCCCGTCCCAGACTTGCGCG
>NZ_JAQGMM010000499.1 GCF_028292365.1 Caballeronia sp. | reverse complement strand
GGCGGCCGATGCAGACGAAATGCACTTAAGCGTGTTCGCCCAGCACCGACACCGTCACGTCGACAACCACGTCGGTGTGCAGTGCAACCTGGATGGCGTGATCGCCAACCAGCTTCAGCGGGCCGTCGGCCAGACGCACTTGCGACTTTTCGACTTCGGCCAGGCCTTGCTTCTTCAGCGCTTCGGCGATGTCCGCGTTCGTCACCGAACCGAACAAACGACCATCGACGCCAGCCTTTTGCGAGATCTGAACGGTCGCGCCGCTCAGCTTTTCGCCCAGGGCCGTAGCGGCTGCCAGCTTTTCAGCGGCAACTTTTTCCAGGTCAGCACGGCGCACTTCGAATTCCGCGATTGCGTCCTTCGTTGCACGGCGGGCCTTCTTGCCCGGGATCAGGAAGTTACGTGCGTAACCGTCCTTGACACGAACGATGTCGCCCAGGTTGCCCAGGTTGACGACTTTTTCCAAAAGAATGATTTGCATTTGGCTTTTTCCTTATTGCGTCGTCTGATTAGGCCTTGTGCAGGTCGGTGTACGGCAGCAGCGCGAGAAAACGAGCGCGCTTGATAGCCGTATCGAGCTGACGTTGGTAGTGAGCCTTCGTTCCTGTCAGACGAGCCGGCGTGATCTTGCCGTTCTCACCAACGAAGTCCTTCAGCGTTTCCGTGTCCTTGTAGTCGATGGACTCGACATTGGCCGCGGTGAAACGGCAGAACTTCTTGCGCTTGAAGAGCGGGTTTTGTTGCTGACGACGTTTGTCGAATTTCTTACCAGTCGGGCGGGGCATGTTCAGTCCTTTCCAATATCCTGCAATTCTGTGATGTGAAACACCAGGGTTCGCGCGTTGCGGCTTTTCTTGGCCATGAAGCCCGTGAAGAGCGTTTCTACGCCCATCGCAAGGCCTTCCAGCCTGCCGCTCGCTGCTCCGGCCGCGACCGCCGGGAGAGTCAGTTCGATCTGCCGGGCAATGCCCGCTTCGACGACTTCCGTACGGTGATGCAACGTGCAACTCGCTATGGGGACGCCGGCGGGGGTGTACCGCACCGGTTCTCGCTCCACAACGCTTGCTGTCAGTTGCAGCCGGTTCACTTGATTCCTGGTGACGCGACGACTTCAAAAGTCGCCTTCTTGATTAGTTTGCCTGCGAGCTTGCGGCCGGAGCTGCATGAGCTTCAGTCGACGGCTGGCTGGCCGCCTTCTTGGCTTCTTCGCGGTGAACTTCCTTCATCATCGGCGACGGGCCGGTTTCGGCCTTCTTCAGCTTGACGATGAGGTGACGCAGCACAGCGTCGTTGAACTTGAACGCGTGTTCCAGTTCTTCGAGCGTTTCCTGGCTGCATTCAATGTTCATGCACACGTAGTGAGCCTTCGCAAGCTTCTCGATCATGTAAGCCAGCTGACGGCGGCCCCAGTCTTCGATGCGATGGATCGAACCACCGTGAGTGGTGATCGTGGTCTTGTACCGTTCGATCATGGCGGGCACTTGCTCGCTCTGATCCGGATGCACGATAAATACGATTTCGTAATGACGCATTGTTACTCCTTGAGGATATAAAGCCACCCGGGCGTCGGACCGGTGCGGCAAGAGAGAAGCCAGCGATTATAGCGAGATACGGTCGGCCACACAACTGATTTACGCATTTCGCGTATTACTTCCGCTGTGTTTTCAATGGCTTAGCGCTTTTGCATGCCAGACGGACGCGGAATTTCATCTTTCACGGTTCCAGTAATCCGGCTGCGCGTAGATTTTCTTCAAATAATCAATGAAGTAGCGCACTTTCGCCGGCACGTAGCGCTGCTGAGGATAGACCGCGAGGATGTCGTAATCGGGCAGTGCGAACTCGTCCAGAACAGTTTCCAGCTCACCGTTTGCCAGTTGCCGCTGGATTTCCCAGGTCGAGCGCCAGCCGAGCCCGTGGCCCTCCGATACCCATCTATGCAGCAATTCGCCGTCGTTGCAATCCAGGTTGCCCGAGACACGCACCGTCGCCAGTTTGCCGTTGCGACGGAAATACCAGCCGCGATTCTGCCCACCCTGCAAATTGAACGCGAGACAGTTGTGGCGCGGCAGATCATCGAGCGATTTCGGCTTGCCGTGCTTCTTGAAATACGCCGGCGTGCCGCAGACCACCCGGCGGTTATCGGCGAGTTTCACGGCAACAAAGTTCTGGTCAACCGCCCCGCCTATGCGGATCGACAGGTCGTAACCCTCGCGGATCAGGTCAGCTACCCGGTCATTCAGGTTGAACGACATCTGCAACGCGGGTTTATCGATGAGAAATGCCGGCGCGTGCGGCGCCACGTGCATTCGTCCAAAGGCCGCCGGCGCTGAGACAATCAGGTGGCCATCGACCGTGCGCTGGCCATCGGCGAGTTCGTCTTCCGCCTGATTCCAGTCAGCCAGCAGCCCACGGCAGCGCTCCAGGAATGCTGCGCCCTCCTCGCTTACCACTAGACGCCGCGTGGAACGGTACATCAGCTTGACGCCCAGACGCTTCTCCAGCGCATCAATACGCCGCCCCAAAATCACTGGCGACACGCCCTCCTCCAGCGCCGCCGCGGCCAGACTGCCGGCCTCGGCGACCTTCACGAACGTCTCAATCTGTCTGAAGCGGTCCATTGTCATGTCTCCATTCCGTACTTTTTGTATCGGATCAAACAACTTTGGCTGATCTTATCAACACTCCGGCAACCGCATACAGTCCCCTTAACGACATTGCGCAACGGCGCAATGCAGCAGAACACAATGGAAGGAGACACTCATGACAAAAATGCGAGCAGTCGACGCAGCCGTTCTCGTGCTGGAAAAAGAAGGGATCGAAATGGCGTTCGGCGTTCCGGGCGCGGCGATCAACCCGTTCTACTCCGCCCTGCAACGCGCGGGCAGCATCGGTCACGTGCTGGCACGTCACGTGGAAGGCGCCTCGCATATGGCCGAAGGATATACGCGGGCGGCGCCGGGCAATATCGGCGTGTGTATTGGCACGTCGGGACCGGCCGGAACGGACATGATCACCGGGCTGTATTCCGCTCAGGCTGACTCCATCCCGATCCTCGCCATCACGGGCCAAGCGCCGCGTGCGCGTCTTTACAAAGAAGACTTCCAGGCCGTCGATATTGAATCGATCGCCAAGCCGGTGACCAAGTGGGCCGTGACGGTGCGCGAACCGGCGCTCGTGCCGCGCGTGTTCCAGCAGGCATTCCACCTGATGCGCTCGGGCCGTCCGGGTCCGGTGCTGGTCGATCTGCCGATCGACGTGCAGCTCGCGGAAATCGAGTTCGATATCGATACATACGAGCCCCTGCCCGTCTACAAGCCGAAAGCGTCCCGCGGCCAGGTTGAAAAGGCTTTGGCGATGCTGACGGCGTCCGAGCGGCCGTTGATTGTTTCAGGCGGCGGCGTGTTGAATGCAGCGGCCGAGGATCTGCTGGTCGAATTCGCTGAAATCATGAACGTGCCGGTGATCCCCACGCTGATGAGCTGGGGCGCGATCCCCGACGACCATCCGCTGATGGCCGGCATGTGCGGTTTGCAAACGGCACATCGTTACGGCAACGCTTCGATGCTCGCATCCGACTTCGTGCTCGGTATCGGCAATCGCTGGGCGAACCGTCACACGGGCAGCGTCGAGGTTTATACGAAGGGCCGTACGTTCGTACACGTCGATATCGAGCCGACGCAGATCGGCCGCGTCTTCGGCCCGGATCTCGGCATTGTCTCCGACGCTAAATTCGCGCTCGAATTGTTCGTCGAAGTGGCGCGTGAATGGAAGGCCGCGGGGAAGCTGAAGGATCGCGGCACGTGGGTCGGCGAGTGCCAGGAACGCAAACGCACGATGCATCGCAAGACGCACTTCGACAACGTGCCGATGAAGCCGCAACGCGTCTACGAAGAGATGAACAAAGTCTTCGGCCGCGATACCTGCTACGTCTCGACGATTGGTCTTTCGCAGATCGCCGGCGCGCAGTTCCTGCATGTGTACAAAGCGCGCAACTGGATCAATTGCGGTCAGGCCGGCCCGCTTGGCTGGACCATTCCGGCCGCGCTCGGTGTTCGTGCAGCGGACCCGCAACGGCCGATCGTCGCGCTCTCGGGCGATTACGACTTCCAGTTCATGATCGAAGAGCTTGCCGTTGGCGCGCAATTCCGGCTGCCGTACATCCACGTGGTCGTGAACAACTCGTACCTCGGCCTGATCCGTCAGGCGCAACGCGGCTTCGATATGGACTACTGCGTCCAGCTCGCCTTCGAGAACATCAACGCACCTGATCTGAACGGTTATGGCGTCGATCACGTCGCCGTGGCCGAAGGACTTGGCTGCAAGGCAGTGCGCGTCTTCAATCCGGAAGACCTCGCTCCCGCCCTTCGCAAGGCACAGGGAATGCTCGCGGAATTCGGCGTGCCGATCATCGTTGAAGTGATCCTCGAGCGTGTGACGAACATCGCGATGGGCACAGAGATCGATGCGATCAACGAATTCGAACCGCTCGCCGAGAGCGAGCAGGACGCACCGACGGCCATTGCGCATAACGCCTGAGAGAGAACAAAGATCATGCCGAAATTTGCTGCAAACCTGACCATGCTGTTCAACGAAGTGCCGTTCCTCGACCGCTTTGCGGCGGCGTCAGATGCGGGCTTCGAAGCGGTCGAATTCCTGTTCCCGTATCCGTACTCGGCGACCGACCTGCGTCAACGTCTCGACGCCAACAATCTCCAGCTCGTGCTGCATAACTTGCCGGCTGGGAATTGGGAAGGCGGCGAGCGTGGCATCGCTTGCCTGCCCGACCGCCGAGAGGAATTTCGTGAGGGCGTCACGCGGGCAATCGAGTACGCGAAGGCGCTGAACGTGCCGCAACTGAACTGTCTCGTCGGCATTCCACCCGCTTCGGTGAGCCGGGAGGACGCGCGGGCGACCATCGTCGAAAATTTGAAGTTCGCGGCCGCCGCGTTGAAGAAAGAAGGCATCAGGCTGCTGGTCGAGCCGTGCAATCACTTCGATATCCCCGGCTTCGCGCTCAACCGGTCGCAGGAAGGACTGGACGTGATTCGCGATGTGGGCTCGGACAACCTGTTCCTGCAATACGACATCTATCACATGCAGCGCATGGAAGGCGAACTGGCCGCGACGATCAAGCGCAACCTGCCGTCGATTGCCCATATCCAGCTGGCAGATAATCCAGGCCGCAACGAACCGGGCACGGGAGAGATCAACTATCCGTTCCTGTTCTCGCTGCTGGATTCACTAGGCTACGACGGCTGGGTCGGTTGCGAATACAAACCGCGCAGCACGACTGTATCCGGCCTTGTCTGGTTGCAGGAAATCGCTGGATGGAAGACTGCGCGAGCAGTGGCATAACTGGAGGAGACACACGTAATGGCAACAATCGGATTTATTGGCCTTGGCATCATGGGCGCGCACATGGCGCGCAATTTGAAGAAAGCCGGCCATGCGCTGGTGTTGAACGGCGCGTACCCCGTACCGGACGACCTGCGCTCACTGGGCGAGATAGTCGGCAGTTCGACCGACGTCGCTCGGGCCAGCGAAGTCATCGTCATCATGGTGCCGGACACGCCGGACGTTGCTAACGTCCTTTTTGCCGAAGACGGTGTTGCGCAAGGTCTGGAAAAGGGTCAGCTGGTTATCGACATGAGCTCGATCTCGCCGATCGAAACGCAAGCGTTCGCAAAGAAAATCAACGCGCTAGGCTGCGATTATCTCGATGCGCCCGTGTCGGGCGGCGAAGTGGGTGCACGTGAGGCTTCGTTGACGATCATGGTCGGCGGCCCGGAAGCGGCGTTCGAACGCGCAAAGCCGCTCTTCGATGTCATGGGCAAGAACATCACGCTGATCGGCGATAACGGCGCGGGACAAACGTGCAAGGTCGCGAACCAGATTATCGTCGCGCTGAATATTGAGGCGGTGGCTGAAGCCTTGTTGTTCGCTTCAAAGTCCGGTGCGGATCCGGAGCGTGTAAGGCGTGCGCTGATGGGTGGTTTTGCGGCATCGCGCATTCTGGAAGTTCACGGCGAACGCATGACGAAACGCACGTTCAATCCGGGATTCAGAATCGAACTGCATCAGAAGGATCTGAACCTCGCGCTGGAAAGTGCGAAGAAACTGGGTCTCGCTTTGCCGCATACGGCGAGCGCGCAGCAATTGTTCAGCGTGTGCGTGGCGAACGGTGGACGTGAGTGGGATCACTCAGGAATGGTGAAGGCGCTGGAACTGATGTCGAATCATCAGGTTACCGAATGAACTGCTTGAAAACCGGCTGACGCATGGGCATACGCGTATTCCTATGCATGGCCGGTCGCAGAAAGTGCAATAAAGCCGGGTCCGTCAAGCGGCGCCCGGTGATGACGTGGAAGCCTTGGTCGGTCAGACGTCATTGCCGGGTGTCCGCCTTGCCGGATCTTTCTTTGTTTGCCCGTCAAAAATGTGCATCCACACAGTATTACAACTCCACCGGTGAAACCAAGAACTATCGGTTAGTTCTCGCGACTAAATGGCTCGGCCTCATCGTACCGATTCACGCGGTCATTACAGGAGTTGCAACATGGGCATTTTCAGTTTCATCAAGGACGCCGGCGAGAAGTTGTTCGGCGCTGTATCAACTTCAGCAACTGCAGCACCCGCAGGAACAGCACCGGCGCCCGATGTCGCCGCGCTTAACAAGACGGCCGGCGACGCAATAGCCACCTACATCCGTGCGCAAGGCTTGAATGCCGACAACCTGCAAGTCAGCTTCAACGGCGCATCACATACGGTCACGGTGAGCGGCCGGGCCGCCGATCAGGCGACCAAGGAAAAGATCCTCGTGGCAGCGGGCAACGTGCAGCATGTGGACAAGGTCGACGATCAACTCACCGTGCTGAACCCCACGCCTGTTTCGCAATTCCATACCGTGGTTTCCGGTGACAATCTCTGGAAGATCGCTGCCAGATACTACGGCAACGGCGCGAAGAATGACGTGATCTTCGAAGCCAACAAGCCGATGCTCAAGAGCCCGGACAAGATTTATCCGGGACAGGTCCTGCGGATTCCCGCGCTGGCTTGATCAATATCAAGGCCGATTGAAGCTTGAATAAAAGCGCGACCCGAGGGTCGCGCTTTTTTCATGTGCGGGGTTCGCAAGGCTTAGCAACGTACGGCAGGATCGACCGACGGACAGGTTTCCCAATACACGGCCAGTCGCACGCCGAGGCCGAGCGGCTTCTCGCGCCCAACGATCAATATCCCCAGGAGGCCACATGAACGGTCCCGATCCAGATACCAAACATCCCATGGAAGGGTTCCCACAAGTCTGTTTCAGTGTCGGGCGATGTCGAGCGTTTGAGCGACTGCGCGAAGGAAGGCTGATTTCGTTCACGGGTCAGCAGGTTCCGTCGAAAACGACTGACCGGGATCGGCCGCGGAGCCTTATCAAATCATCTTTTTCCGAAGCACTGCATTCTGGGCCGCACGCCTGGCCGACAGCATATGGAAAAAACCGTGGATTCCTGCCCTCAACTCGTCCGCACACTCGAACTCCAGGTAAGTCACCTCACATAAATCTTCGAGCTCCCGAATGAGCGTTGTTTTGATCGGAGCATGCTTCCAGACGAGAAACAGGATCGGGGAACACTGCCCCTTGAAGATGTGATAACTCAGTTCAAAGGCGCTGCTCTCGCTCATGCCGACCCTGATATTGATCAGGGCATCTGCCTGATCCAGCAGTTTCAGCCGATAGTCACGAAAGTTCTTCGGTGTAAACGGCAGGTGACGGTTACGCTCAAACGATTCCCTGAAGGTGTCCGCACTTTCGGCGCTGGTGCCGGTGAGATAGTTGAACGGACAGCGCGGGTCATTGGCGGTGTCGACTATTTGCAGTATCTCTTCGATCAAGCGCTGCTGTGACTCACCCGACTCGGTGAATGGTTGCCTGATAAAGAGCCTGAGTGAGGTATCGCCCACGGAAAAGTCGGAACTTTCTGTGGGCAGCGTTGTTTGCACAAGCGACCGATGTAGTTCCTGCAGCGAATAGACAGCGATGGGATGTTTCATCACTTATCCCTAAATCTGAATTGCGAACCGGCGCACCCTACAGTTCGATAATCTTAAAATCTAAAATTTGATAGGATGACGAAATATATAATCCAAAATAAAACGCAACTTCGAAGCCTGATTCACTACGCCTGTTTTCGCCAGCATGCCGCTTCGCTGTTTCGAGCGATCGCAAGGACTACCAGCCTCGAAAATCCTGGCTCAAGTCTAGTGCATGGACGCGCACTCTCCAAGGGAATTTCGCCCCCATTACGGGGCATCGAGAGGTCATCTCGGCAATGGTTTCGCTAGGTGAATCCTGGTGTTTTTGAACTTGTTCGTATTTCTCATGAGAACACTTCGTGTTGCCGATTGCGATTATGTTTTCTGAAACGCATATCAGTCCCTGTGTGAAATATCGCCCTACGTTTCCAGACGGCATCAACATCTGAAACACGCTAACCCTCCATTACCTTTCCTGACTATTTCACGCGGTGGCCGCTTCCGGCACGTGGCTCCTGGAAAACAAGCGCGGCTGGATCTTTTTGCCTTTGCTGAAGCGCACTATGATTTCCCACACTATTTCGCACTGTTCCAATCACCTGTCAGGAAACGCACGACCATGACATCGACATGCCCTATTGAGATCAGATCCGTGACCGCTGCCGACTTCGATGCATGGTTGACGCTATGGCGCGGTTATCAGGCTTTCTACAAGACCGACATCCCCGTGGATACGACCCTGCGCACGTGGGTGCGAATGCTCGATCCATCGGAGCCGGTATTTGCTGCAGTCGCGGTAATGGATGGCCGCGTAGTCGGGATAGTGCACTGGATCATGCATCGGTCGTGCTGGACTGCAGGCGACTATTGTTATCTGCAGGACCTATACGTGGAACCGGATATTCGCGGCGCCGGGATTGGACGCAAGCTCATCGAACATGTCTATGCGAAGGCGGCAGAAGCTGAGTGCTCGCGAGTCTGGTGGCTGACTCATGAATCCAATACCGATGCGATGCAGTTGTATGACCGCATCGCGGACCGGTCGGGATTTGTGCAGTATCGGAAGATGCTGGGCTGAGCTTCTGCGTTACGCCGCGATCAGTAAGTATCGAAGGCGCGTTGCAAGTCTGCCGGTGCGGTGCCCGCGGCCAACGCCAACATCAGCAGCACGCGCGCCTTGTAAGGGTTCAAACCGCCTGCCGTGATCGAGCCAAGCGCATCGTCAGGCGCCGCGCCATTGCGCATCACATGCCCTGCCCCTACCCGCGACGATCGAACCAATGCAACGCCTTGCTTAACGGCATCGGCCGCGGCTTGTTGCAGCGTCGAATGAATCGAACCGTTCCCCGTCCCGGCGATCACGAGCCCTTTGACACCCGAGGCAACGAATGCATCGATAGCCACTCGCGACGCCCCCGCATAACTCGTCACGATCTCGACCGCGGGCAGATCAGCCGACATCTGGAACGGGCTGCGCAGCGTATGCGGCCTTACCACTGAACGCTGGAATTCCACCTGCCCGTCCTGCACCCAGCCAAGCGCTCCGCTTTCGGGTGACCGGAAGGCATCGACGGCATAAGTGCTCGTCTTGGTCACATCGCGGGCGCAGTGGATCTGGTTGTTGAACGCGACCAGCACGCCCTGCTTCCACGATGTCCGGCTCGCCGCTACCGTCGCCGCGTTGAGAAGATTCAGCGGGCCATCGGCGGATAAAGCCGTCGCCGGCCGCATGGCCGCCGTCAGCACAACCGGCTTCTCGCTTTTAACGGTGAGATGCAGCAGGTAGGCGGTTTCCTCGAGCGTATCGGTGCCGTGCGTGATGACAATGCCGTCAATATCGTCCTGCGCCAGCAACGCATTCACTCGCGCGCAGAGCGTGGCCCATAGCGCCGGAGTCATGTCCTTGCTGTCGATGCTCGCTACTTGCTCGGCCTGAATTTGCGCGACTTGCGAGAGCGAAGGCACGGCGCCGAGCAGTTTATCGACGCCGACTACACCGGCCTTGTAACCCGAGGTTTTCGCGGCATCGCCGGCCTCGCCCGCGATGGTTCCGCCGGTAGCCAGCACCGCGATCCGCGGCAATGAAGTGTGTGAGGAGTTCATGGCCGTAATTGTAACGGAGCGGCGGCTGGCTGATCCTTACGCGCTTTAAGCCTTTTAAGGGCTAGAAAGGACTAGACAGCTTCCCGCAATTGCGCCGCGATCTGCGCTTCATCGAGTTGCGGCGCGAACATCTCGATCAGCCTGTACGCATACGCCCGCAGGAAAGCGCCCTTCCGCAAACCCACCCGCGTGGTGCTAGCTTCGAACAGATGCTGCGTGTCGAGCGCGACGAGTTCGGTATCGCGTTTTTCGTCGAAGGCCATCGCGGCCACAATGCCGATGCCCAGGCCCAGTTCCACATAGGTCTTGATGACGTCGGCATCGATAGCGGTCAGCACGACGTCCGGCAGCGCGCCCACTTTCGCAAACGCCTGATCGACATGCGAGCGTCCAGTGAAATCGTGGTCATACGTGACGATCGGATATTCAGCGATCTCGTCGAGCGTGATGTTCTCGCGGCCGACCAGCGGATGCCCCTTCGGCACGACCACCGTGTGATGCCACGTGTAGCACGGGAACGTGACAATGTCCGGGTACCGGTCAAGCGCTTCCGTCGAGATACCGATGTCCGCCTCGCCATTGATGATCATCTGCGCGATCTGTTGCGGACTGCCCTGACGCAGCGCGAGATGGACCTTCGGGAACACCTCGGTGAACTGGCGGATCACTTTCGGCAGCGCGTAACGCGCTTGCGTGTGAGTGGTCGCCACCACCAGATGGCCGTTGTCCTGATCAGCGAACTGGCGTGCGACACGACGCAGATTCTCGGCATCGAGCAGCATGCGCTCGATCACCTGATGCACTTCCTTGCCCGGCTCGGTCAGGCCTGTGAGACGCTTGCCGCGTCGAATGAAGATATCGACGCCGAGTTCGTCCTCGAGATCCTTGATCTGCTTCGATACACCCGACTGCGACGTATAAAGCACGTTCGCGACCTCGGTCAGATTCATGTTCTGGCGTACGGCTTCGCGTACAAAACGCAATTGCTGGAAGTTCATGTCAGCCTCTCTTTTTTAGTAAGCTCAATGCGCTGGGAACACGCGCAGAACACGCGGCACGGCAGTCACGCCGTCGCCGATATTCAGATTCAATCCACGCCAGGTTTCACGATCCAGTTCCGCTTCCAGCACGTTGCCTTCGGCGCCTTCCAGGTCCACGCGCACCGAGCCGCCGAGCGTCACGACACGTCGGACATCGACCACGATGCCATCGCGATGACCCGAAGCTGTCGGGAACAGTGTCAGGTCGTGCGGCCGTACGTAAGCGAACGCCGGACCCACGAAATTCGCTTCGGTCGCGATCGGCTGTGCTGCGCCTTGCGCCACAAATCCGTTCGCATCCACGCTGCCCTTGAGCCGGTTTGCCGCGCCAAGAAATTCATAGACAAACGATGTCTGCGGATGGTCATAGACGTCTTGCGGACTGCCGACCTGCTCCACATGCCCACGATTCAACACCACGATCCGGTCAGCGACTTCAAGCGCCTCTTCTTGATCATGCGTGACGAAAATAGTCGAAATGTGCAGGTCGTCATGCAGACGCCGCAGCCAGCTACGCAACTCCTTGCGGACCTTGGCATCGAGTGCGCCGAACGGCTCATCGAGCAGCAGAACCTTCGGTTCAACTGCCAGCGCGCGAGCCAGCGCAATCCGCTGCCGCTGTCCGCCTGAGAGCTCCGATGGAAACCGATGCGCCAGCCAGTCGAGCTGCACGAGCTTCAGCAATTCATGCACTTTCTCGCGGATGACCGCTTCGGTCGGCCGCTCCTTGCGCGGTTTCACGCGCAGGCCGAACGCCACGTTTTCGAACACGGTCATGTGACGGAACAGCGCGTAATGCTGGAACACGAAACCGACCTGCCGTTCCCGCGCACCCACGGCCGCCACGTCTTCGCCGTTCAGCACGACCGAGCCGGCGTCCGCGTATTCCAGCCCCGCGATCACGCGCAGCAGCGTGGTCTTGCCACAGCCCGACGGCCCGAGCAACGCGACCAACTCACCCGACGGAAAATCGAGCGAGACGTTATCCAGCGCAACGAAATCGCCGAAGCGTTTCTGCAAATTGCGAACGATGATGCTCATGGTGTTTTTCGCCTTCTAGTTCTGGATTGACGCGACCGGAATATCGGCCGGCCGCGCCTGCACTGCTTCAATCGATTGCGACATGCGGCGCTCGGCCAGCAGCTTGAGCGCCAGCGTGACAAGCGCGAGCAGCGCAAGCAGCGACGCCACGGCAAACGCCGCCGAGAAGTTGTATTCGTTGTAGAGAATCTCTACGTGCAGCGGCATGGTGTCGGTTTGTCCGCGGATATGACCCGATACCACCGATACCGCGCCGAACTCGCCCATCGCCCGCGCATTGCAGAGAATCACGCCGTATAGCAAACCCCACTTCACGTTCGGCAGCGTTACACGGCGGAAGATCTGCCAGCCCGACGCGCCAAGCACGTGCGCGGCTTCTTCTTCGTCGTTGCCTTGCGCCTGCATCAACGGGATCAGCTCGCGTGCGACGAACGGGAACGTGACGAAGATAGTGGCGAGCACAATGCCGGGCACCGCAAAAATGATCTGCACGTTGTGATCGATGAGCCAGGGACCGAACCAACCTTGTGCGCCGAACATCAGCACATAGATCAGGCCCGAGACGACCGGCGACACCGAAAACGGCAAGTCGATCAGCGTCGTAAGGAAGGCTTTGCCGCGGAACTCGAACTTGGCGATAGACCAGGACGCTGTCAACCCGAACACCACGTTAAGCGGCACCGCAATGGCGGCGACGATCAGCGTGAGTTTGATGGCGGACCACGCGTCGGGGTCTTTCAGCGAATTGAAGTAATAGTCCACGCCCTTCGCGAACGCTTGTGCAAATACGGCAGCGAGAGGCACAACGAGAAACAGCGCCAGGAAAATTAGCGCGATGGCGGTCAGTACCCAGCGGACGGCGCGAGGTTCGGTGACCGGATCAAGTTTGTGTTCGGTCACGCGGGGCGCGCTCGCGTCTACCGTTTTCTGGTCGACGGTGCTCATGCTTTCGCCCCGTCGATATGCAATGCGCCAGCCGAAGCGGGTGCAGGACCTGCTCCACCGCGGCTCGTACGCCGTTGCAGGAACCATTGCAGCGTGTTGATCAGCAGTAGCATCAGGAACGATACGCACAGCATCACCACGGCGATCGCGGTTGCCCCGGCGTAATCATATTGTTCGAGCTTCGTGATGATCAGCAGCGATGTGATTTCCGACTTCATTGGCACATTGCCCGCGATGAAAATCACCGACCCGTATTCGCCCAGTGCCCGCGCGAACGCGAGCGCGAAGCCCGTCAGGATGGCGGGAAACAATGACGGCAGCACCACACGGCGAAAGGTCAGCCAGCGCGTCGCGCCAAGGCACGCGGCCGCTTCTTCCTGCTCGCGCTCGAAATCCTCCAGCACGGGCTGCACGGTCCGTACCACGAATGGCAAGCCGATAAACGTCAGCGCCACGAGCACGCCCAATGGCGTGAACGCCACCTTGATTCCAAGTGGCGCAAGAAACTGGCCGATCCAGCCATTCGGCGCATACA
>NZ_JAQGMM010000477.1 GCF_028292365.1 Caballeronia sp. | reverse complement strand
TTGCTGTTTGCGTTGACGGGCTACGGCGCAGACAGAGACCGCCAGCAAGCCCACGACGCCGGCTACGACCATCATCTGGTGAAGCCCGTTTCTTTCACCGCGATAGAAGCGGTGATCGCGGAATTTTTCGCGAACGGCGAGCGATAACCGCCTCACACAAGCCGCTTCACTCCACCCGCAGCGTCGCCATATCCGGCAGGTGATCGGACAGCCACGCGGTGTCTTGCGTCGGCGTGATCCATTCGACGGGTTTCATCCCGCGCACGAACATCTTGTCGAGTGCGAGCGCCGGTGAAAACGCCGGATAAGTCCGCCCCGACTCGCCGAGCATGGTCGCCACTTCGCTCATGCCGAGTTCGCCGAAGACGCCCACGGAATCATTGCGCCAGTCGTTGAAATCCCCGGCCAGCACCAGCGGCCCTTCTGGCGCTTCCTTCGAAATCCACAAAGCGATCCAGTTCATCTGCCGCAGCCGCGCCGCCCGCGTCAGCGCGAGATGCGCGCACAACAGCGTGACGGAACGTCCGGCGAATGTGGCGCGCGCGACCAGCAAACCCCGCCGCTCAAACCGATGCGCCGAGATATCCCAACGTCCGCCCAAGTCGAGCGGATGCGGCGAAAGAATCGCGTTGCCGTGTCGCCACGATGGTTTGAACACGTTCTGCCCGAGCGCGATCTGCAAATCCAGCGATGTCGCGATTTCCGTCGCCTGGCAATGCCAGATATCGTCGATGGGCGCATCGAGCGGATTGCCAAAGCTGGTTGCCAGCACCGGTTGCGGCATTCGGCGCGCCATCGCTTCCTGCAGAAAATAAGCGTCGGCTTTGGTCGACTGAACCCAGCGCTGCATCGCGCTCCACGCCTGGAGCCCGAGCGGTGAGCGGCCTTTGTGCAGGTTCCAGCTCACCGCCACGAAATCGGGGATCTCGTGAGTGGAGGGAATGCCGGAGGTGAAATGTTCTGGATTTCGCATTCGATAAGTGTGTTGAACGGCGCGGTGTGTGACTCGGCAACGCGGCGGCGCGCTACTGCGCAGCCGTTGCCAGCGTCGCACGAACCTTGTAGGTGATCGATGGGTTTTTATCGACGATCTGCCATGTCGACCATTCACCCGGCTTCAGGACCAGCCCGGGATGCGTGGCACTGACCTGACGCGGTTGGGGCGGCAGCTTGCAACCCGCCACCGTCACCGGCGCGTCATTGCTTTGCAAAGTTTCCTGCGCGTCGATCTGCAGCGTGATGTCGTCGCTGTTGGCGTGGAGGGGGGAAAGGGTGAGCGTGCGCTGCAGGTCGATGTCGCCGGCGGGTTTGTCCGCGCAACCTACGTTGTTTTTTACCACGTGATGATGGGTATCGGTGCGGGCCTGGCCGACGCTGGTCGTGCCGGTGAAGCTGTCGATCTGCTGACCGTCCTGCAAAACCTGCAGTTCCCATTTGACCGGCTGCGGTGGCGTACTTTGCGCAAGGGCGCTGAAAGGCGCGGCGATCGCGGCGCAGAACAGCAACGCTGCCGTGTGGTGTTTCAACATAGATGCTTTTCTCCTGATCCCTTATTGCGTCTGGGCCATGGCCCGTTCGATCCGGGTAGCTTGCTCTGAGACTGATTTCTGACATTGATCCGCTGCGGGCGTTCAGCACGGAAATGTTTCTAAAAGCTACCCGCGGCTACCCGCGCGAACGCAAAAACGGCAGCAATCTCTTGCATTCCGCCCAGTCCGACAACGCACTGGTAAGCACTTTCTACCGCACTTTCCGCACCCGCTTGCAGCCGATACGCAGCCGTTTTTCCGCAAGCGCAGCCTGACGATCATACAAGCGCTTTGGCTCTCCTGCCGAAGCCATCGTATTTTTATGCGATTAGCAGCAGACGCCCGGGACTGCTCGCTTGCGTGCATCTTTATGGCCGATAAACTGAATTTGCCGATCAACAACACCGGGGATAAGCGATGACCACCGCCGTAGTCAAACAAGAACTCGCCGTGGCGTCATTCAGCAAGGTCTACGACCTGGACGAGGTCGAAACTGCGTTGAATGACCTGAGCGAAGGGGGCAGCGAGGCGCTGCGCGCGACGTACGAAAAGATGCTCAAAGCGGGCAATCTGCGCTTTTGCGTCAAGCCGAACCGGATGCCGTCCATAGATGATCTGGTGGCGGATCTGCCCAATTTCCAGGAGCCGCTCAACGATATTCGCAAGCAGATCGCTCTGTGCCTTGAAACCGAGGACCGCCTCGAATTGATGCCCATGCTGCTGCTCGGCGATCCGGGCATCGGCAAGACGCATTTCGCGAAACAGCTCGCGCGTTTGCTCGGCACGTCCTGCCATTACCTCGCCATGAGTTCGCTGACGGCAGGCTGGATCTTGTCGGGCGCGTCGTCGCAATGGCGCAACGCGAAGCCGGGCAAAGTGTTCGATGCGCTCGTGAACGGCAGCTACGCCAATCCGGTGATGACCGTCGATGAAATCGACAAAGCCACCGGCGACGCCCAATACGACCCGCTCGGCGCGTTGTACGCGTTGCTGGAACACGATACGGCACAAAGTTTTATCGATGAATTCGCTGAAATTCCGATCAACGCGGGCAATGTGGTCTGGATTGCGACGGCGAATCAGGCAAACACGATTCCCGAGCCGTTGCTGAACCGGATGAACGTCTATGAGATCGCGCCGCCGGATCGCGATGGCGCGCGCCGTATCGCGCAGTCGATTTATCACGAGATCCGCAGCGCACACGCGTGGGGCGCGCGCTTCCCGGAAACACTCGGCGACGCGCCGCTCGACGCGTTGACGCAAGCTTCCCCGCGAGCGATGCGGCGCGCCATGCTCAACGCGTTTGGCAATGCGCGCATCGATAACCGGCATGAAGTGCAGGCTCGGGACATCGAATTAGGCAATGGCGGGCGAAGAAAATCGATCGGGTTCTGACCGGGCGTTTTGGAGAATTCTGCAAAAACCCTTCGAAATATGGCCTGAAACTGACTTTTTTCGGGCAAAAGGGCCATATTTCCTGATTTGGCCCGGATTATTTCGAAAAATGATGCGTTATTGAAGTGAATATTTCCAATTGCACAAAAAGCGCAATAAAGCGCGCGGAACGGTTCTGCTGGCTGGCCTAGAATAGTGAGATGGACAGAATCGAATGTGTAGTGATTGGCGCCGGCGTGGTCGGACTCGCCGTCGCGCGAGCGATGGCCGCGCGTGGCCGCGAGGTGATCGTGCTCGAGGCGGGCGAAGCGGTTGGCACCGGCACGAGTTCGCGCAATAGCGAGGTTATCCATGCGGGGCTGTATTACCCGCGCGGCTCGCTGAAGGCGGACTTGTGCGTGCGTGGCCGGGCGATGCTCTACGAGTATTGCGACGCCCACGGGGTCCCGTACGACCGCTGCGGCAAACTACTCGTTGCCACAGCGCGCAACCAGTTGCCGCAACTGACGGCGATCCGGAACAAGGCGGTTGAAAACGGCGTCACGGACCTGGTGCGCGTCAGCAGCGCCGAAGCCATGGAAATGGAGCCGCAGCTTCAGTGCGTGGAGGCGGTGTTATCGCCGCAAACGGGCATTATCGATAGCCATCAATTCATGCTCGCGTTGCAAGGCGACGCGGAACGCGACGGCGCGACGGTGGCGTTTCATACGCCGGTGACGGATATCGATGCCCGCGACGGTGCGTTTATCGTGGAAACGGGAGGCGAGGCGCCTATGGCCTTCCAGGCCGGCTGTGTGGTCAACAGCGCGGGGCTGTCGGCGAACCAGATCGCGCGCACTATCCGCGGACTCGACGCGCGCCATGTGCCGCCGCTGTATTTCGCGAAGGGCAACTACTTCACCGTGAGCGGCCGGACACCGTTCGACCGCCTTATTTACCCGATGCCGAATGAAGCCGGGCTCGGCGTGCATCTCACCATCGATATGGGTGG
Source organism: Caballeronia sp. (assembly GCF_028292365.1). GTDB lineage: Bacteria > Pseudomonadota > Gammaproteobacteria > Burkholderiales > Burkholderiaceae > Caballeronia. Next base: position 9,559 of record NZ_JAQGMM010000477.1, on the reverse strand, counting down.
GCAGGCCAAGTTCGGTCCTGACGTCGAATGGATCCAGAAGATCGATTACACCGTTGATCCGCAGCGCGCAGCCAGCTTTTACGCAGCCATTCGGGCGTATTGGCCGAATCTTCCCGACGATGCACTGCAACCCGCTTACGCCGGAATTCGGCCGAAACTTTCCGGCCCGGGTCAGCCGGCCGCCGACTTCATGATTCAGGGGCGGGCGGCGCATGGCAAGGCGGGGCTGGTGAACTTGTTTGGCATTGAATCGCCCGGGTTGACGGCGTCGCTGGCGATTGCGGAAAAGGTCGCGAAAATGCTGGGCTGAGGTGACATGAGGGCAAACCCGCTGCGACCTTCCGCCATCGGTTATCTATAAGATTTGGCTGAGTTTGTTGTGCTTTACGTTGATATGCTTTGGAGATCGTCGTCGACAAGAACGGCGCACACCCCCAATACAACGGAGTACATCTCATGAAGTCCTCACGACGCACGTTTTTGATTTCAAGCATCGGCGTGGCATCGGCACTCGCGGTATCGCGTACCGCGTTCGCTGACCCTGTCAAACTGGCTGAATCGGATCCGATGGCGCAAAGCCTCGGCTACAAGCTCGACGCCGCAACCGTCGATAAAGCCAAATTCCCGCGCTACGCCGCCGGCCAGGATTGCGGCAATTGTTCGTTCTATCAAGGCAAGGCCACGGACCCGTTTGCAACCTGCCCGATGTTCGCAGGCAAGCAGGTTGCATCGAAAGGCTGGTGCAACGCCTATAACAAGAAAGCCTGAGCGGCACAGAACAGACACGTAACGTAGCCGATGGTCATCGAAGCGCGCCCCGCCACACAGGCCGGGCGCGTTTTTGTGTCGCCGCTTGAAAACGATCACGGCGCTCTTTACACTCGCCAAGGCATCCGGTCCAGCGCGTCAAAACGCCGCAGCTTTGACGTACGCGACAAACCCAGCGCAACCGAAACGCCCCTTGGGCGAAGGCGACATGGCAATGGTGAGATCAGGTAACTCCAGTGGCTCACGTGCTTTCAGCAAAACACCGAACACCCGCGCGATCGTGGCGGCAGTGATTGGCAACGCGCTTGAATGGTATGACTTCGTAGTCTTCAGCTTCATGACGGTCGTGATCTCGAAGCTGTTCTTCCCGACCACCAGCGACTATTCCTCGATCCTCCTCACCACCGCGACTTTTGGCGTCGCGTTCGTGATGCGGCCTGTCGGCGGCATTGTGCTCGGTCTATACGCCGATCGCGCCGGACGTAAAGCGGCGCTGTCGCTCGTGATTGCATTGATGACGCTCGGCATTTTCCTGCTCGCGGTCGCACCTCCGTACGCGGCGATCGGACTCGGCGCGCCGCTGATCATAGTGTTCGCGCGCTTGCTGCAAGGCTTCTCGGCCGGCGGCGAGTTCGGCAGCGCGACGGCATTGCTGATCGAAGCGGCGCCGTTCTCACGGCGTGGGTTCTACGGCAGCTTCCAGATGGCGAGCCAGGCGGCGTCGCTGCTGCTGGGCGCTGTTGTTGGATCGATCATCACGCGCAACCTGTCGCCTGAAGCGCTGATGTCGTGGGGCTGGCGTGTGCCGTTTCTGTTCGGGCTGATCATCGGGCCGGTGGGTTTCTATCTGCGGCGCAACATGCTCGAAACCGAGGCGTTCATCCACGCGCAAAAGATGGCGCGACGCGCGACGCTTGGTGAAGTCTTCCGTGAACATAGCCGCGAAGTGATGTGCGGACTCGGCGCGGTGATTGCGCTGACAGTGACGGTTTATGTGCTGATTGGTTATCTGCCGACGTTCGCAGTCAAGCAACTGAAACTGCCGTTCGGCGAGTCGTTCACCGCGTTGATCGTGGGTAATTTGCTGCTGACGGTGCTCTCGCCCATAGCGGGCGCATGGTCGGACAAGATCGGCCGGAAGGGTTTGTCAATGTGGTCGCTGATCATCACGTTTGTGATCATTTATCCGTTGTTCGCGTGGCTTTCCGCTGAACCTGGCGTGGCGCGGTTGATTATCGTGCAGGGTGTTCTGTCAGTGACGCTCGCGGGGTATTACGGGCCGTTTGGCGCGCTGCTAGCCGAGTTGTTTCCGGCGCATATCCGCTCGACGGGGTTATCGATTGCGTACAACATCGCGGTCATGCTGTTCGGCGGCTTTGGTCAGTTCGTCGTGACATGGCTTATCGAGGTCACCGGTTCGCCGCTTGCTCCCACGTTCTACGTGATGGCGGGTATCGCGCTCTCGATCATCGCGGTTGCCTTCATTCCGTCCGCACGTCACGCCGATGTTGACGAAGCGCGGGCCTTGTCCTGATGTCCTGATGCCTTGATCTCTTTCCGGATGACCCATGAAAGTTGTTAAAAGTCGCGAATTTACCGCCGAGCGCGCATGGGGCGCACTCGATATCACTACGATGAACGGCGTCTCATGCCGCCTGCACTGGACTGACGCGCCGTATAAATGGCACGTGAACGATGGCGAGGAAGTCTTCGCGGTCATGCAAGGCCAAATGCGAATGCGCGTGCGGCGAGAGGGCGTAGAGGAAGAGGTGCTGCTCGACGCCGGCGATATCTTTCACGCCCAACCCGGCGATGAACATATTGCAGAGCCGGTGGGTATTGCGCGAATCCTGGTGATCGAGAAAGAAGGGAGCGTTTGAAATAAAGTCGTGGCCTGCCGAGGCTTTCCGGCTAGGGAGCACGCATGGGCATCACGCTCGCAGGACTTGCACTGATTTTCAAGCTGGCGAGCGCGATCTCGGCTTCTCATCCAAAGACGCGCGTAAAAAAGCCGCCCCGCGACACGCCGGAACGGCTTCTCTATTCAGCAGACCATATACCCACGCCGCGCGCTTCACGACAATCCGGGTTATCGAAAATGCCGCCTTGAACCCCACCGCATTCATTCAGGCAGACTCACCGGAGGCGCTTAAACCGCCGCCTTGCGTTCCAGTCCAGCCTTGACCAACAATTCCGCCAGCGCTTCCGACATTCCGCCTTCATGCTTGGCGGCATGTTCCTGCAATTGCCTCACGAGATCGCTGTCAAGCTTACAGGCGAAGGGCACGAGGCCTTTTTCCTGATCCAGACGGCGCTGTTCACGCTTGTCCAGTTTCGGCTGCCCGGCTTGCGGGCCAAAGCTCGACGCGCTGTTTTGCTTCAGGCCGTTGGCCAGCTTGAGCGCCTTGTTTTTTTCCATATCGAATTTTTTCACGCGAAGCTCCAAAAGCTATAAAGGCACAGTGCCGAGGCGCGTATTGTACGCACCTCCGCGCTCGAGCCATTACTGCGCCACTACTGTGAGCTCATACGGAGTCGTTATCCGGACGCAGGAACCGGTGGATTCCCGGGCGCGCCGTCCATCAATTCTTCGATTCGCGCCCGCATCCGCTTCCAGTGCGACCCTTCCCAAAAGACCCGTCTGCACACATCGCATGTGACAAACCGCGCGTGCCGTTCAAGCACACCTTCCGGCACGCGGTCACTCACCTCGTCCGCGCTTGCGCGACGCAGCGGCGCGTTGCACATCAGGCACAGCCGGAACGGGCGGACATGCTGCGCAAGCCCGAGCCGCGCGGCGACTTCGCGCCATTGCGCATCAGGCTGCAGCGTGCGCACGTAGCAGCCGTGGACGAGCGAGCGGCGCTTCAGTAATTCGCGATCGCGTGTGAGCACCACGCGATGTTCAGTGAGCGCAAGCTGTTCAATTTCATCGTCGGGGAAATGATTGTCGTAGCGGGTATCGAAACCGGCTAACCGCAGCAGTTGAGCCAGGCCGCCAAGATGCGCATCGGCGATAAAACGCAGCGTCTCCAGCCGCAATGGGGCACGCAAGGGATGCATTATTTCAAGCGCGCGCGGCATCATGCGCGGCGGGTAAATATCGATAAAATCGGCGTCTGACACGAGGGTATCGAAGCCGTCGGGCAGGCCGTTGCGTAGAATCAGCGCTACCTCCGTGTGCGGCACGCCGAGTGCTTCGATCATATGCTTGGTCGTCGACGCCACCGGACACACGCACGCAAACGCCTGTTCGCGCTGCGGCCGCGCCAGGAACTCATTCAACTCCCGATGGAAACGGAACGTGGCAGTCGTCATGGATTTGAGTATCGCATCGCTTCGACGCGTCTGCTGTGAGTCGCGTCGAAGTGTGCGCGTCGCGGAGCTTTTCGCATTCGTTAATCGCAACGAAAGTTGCATGGGACCAGAGTAACCCGCTGAAGCGGGAACTCTGGTCGACCGCAACAGCATGGGACCGGAGTAACCCGCTGAAGCGGGAACTCTGGTCGACAAAGGAGAAAGACATGGACATTGGATTCATTGGACTTGGCAGCATGGGCGGCGCGATGGCGCTGAATGCATTGAAAGCGGGCCACACGGTGCGCGTCTGGAACCGTTCGCCCGACGCCGCGAAAGCGCTCGCCGAACAAGGCGCGCGCGTGGTTGCATCGGCGGATGAAGCGTTCGCGGGCGACGCGGTGTTCTCCATGCTCGCCGACGACTCCGCATTGCGCGCCGTGCTGCTCGACAGCGGCTTGCTCGAGCGTGCGCCGAAGGGCTTGGTGCACGTGAACATGGCCACAATTTCGGTGGCGTTCTGCGAAGAGTTGGCGAGCCTGCACGAACGGCACGGCATAGCGTACGTCGCAGCACCTGTCCTCGGGCGGCCGGACGTGGCGGCGGCGGGCAAGCTGAATATCGTGGCGGCCGGCGCCGATGATGCCATTGCCCGCGTGCAGCCCATCTTCGATGTCATCGGCCAGAAAACATGGCGTGTCGGTACTGCACCGCAGCACGCAAACGTGTTCAAGCTGGCAGCGAACTTCATGCTGGCATCGGCGATCGAAACAACTGCTGAGGCTGCGTCGCTGATGACGGGACATGGCATCGATCCCCACGCATTCCTCGACGTGATCACAAACACGCTGTTTCCGGGGCCGGTGTATCAGGGATATGGCCGGATGATTGCCGATAACCGCTATGAACCCGCGTTGTTCAAGGCGCGGCTTGGCCTGAAGGACGTGCGGCTCGCGCTGGCTGCCGGCGATGCCGTGAACGTGGCGCTGCCCGTGGCAAGCCTGGTGCGCGACAACCTGATCGACGTTCTCGCCCAAGGCGATGGTGACAAGGACTTGGCCGTGCTGGGAAAGGTGGCAGCACGGCGCGCGGGGAAGAAGGTGTGATCAATCCGGTTTGCTTTTTGCTCGCTGGTGAATGACTGGCAAATGTAAAGCCCGGATGAGCTGGCGTTGTATCGACGATAAATAGCGGCAATGGACGGGAACGTTCCCTATACTTGTCGCGCCGTTCGCCTCAGGTTCGAGATTGTTTCGAATCAGACAGCATTCGGTGGCGCACATACGGACACACGCCGACGGTGCAGGCTTTTCAAAAGGCCTCATCGGCGACGAAACCGGCTTGGAAGCGGGTTTGGAAACGACTTTGGAAACGACTTGGACGCTGGCTTCTGCGTCCATTTCCCCACTTCCCCGTTTCCCGGCCAGCTTATAAAAAGACGAAGCGGAGACAGGACAGCGCCCACTATGAAAAGCACTCTTCGGGGTCTCATGTACGTGGCGGCATCGGCGGGCCTTGCATGTGCTTGCCTGAGTACGCCCGCGATCGCTCTCGCCGACGACACCCCCAATCCCTGCGATGCACTCAAGCGCATCGTGGCGGCTGCACCCGACGGTTTCACTTCCTTGCGACCCGACGATGGCAAAGCTGTCGCGGTGCCTTATGGCAGCGACGCGCAGTGCGCGGTGAAAGCCGGTACTTATACCTGCACGTGGACGAAGGGCGCGAACGCCGGATCGGCGGCCGACGCTTTGCAGGGTGTGGCGGCGGACATAGCCGCGTGCTTGCCGGACGCCACACACGATCAGAACGCGCCGGGGCGGCAGCATTTTTATATTGGGGCGCGGGGGCAGCGCACGCAGATCACTGCAACGACTGCCGGTGCTGGAAAGTTGACGCTCGCGGTGTCGGGCAAATGAGGGGGCAGTCGTGACCAAGCGTGTTCTCATAGCGGATGATGACGACGACGCCCTGAGTTGTCTGGCCAATCTGCTGACGGGGTTGGGGCATCAAGTGGCGCAGGCTTCATGCGGTGCTCAGGCACTTGATGTGGCGCGGCAGTTCGCACCGGATGTAGTGATCCTGGATCTGGGCATGTCGCCGATGGATGGCCTTTCCGCCGCGCGGGCTTTGCGGTCGTTGCCCGTGGGTCCGGCAATGTTGCTGGTTGCGTTGACTGGCTGGGGACAGCCGCAGCATCACGCCATGACGCAGGAGGCCGGTTTCGATATCCATCTGGTGAAGCCGGTTTCCATCGATCAATTGGGCTTTATTCTGTCGATGACGCAGCCTTAACTTGGGACACGTTGTACATTCGCAACAAATTGAGGTGGATCGACGAGGGGATGTTGCGCTGCACCAATAGTTTTGGTACAGTGGGGTTGTCTCCTCCATGTCTCCACTGATATGGATTCAGCCCGCCCATCTTAGGCGGGCTTTTTTTTATTCTTTTTTAGCCCCACACGCTTCAAAACCGGTACGACACCGCCAGGAACGTAATCAGCGGATTCGCATTGAGTTTTGACTTCGTCGTAGCCAGCTCGGTCCCATCGGCCGCCTTGATAATCAGCGACGACGTCGTCTTCAACGGAATGTAGGTTAGCGAAGCAATCAAACCCCAGTGCTTGTCGAAGTTATAAGTCGCGCCAAGATTGAACACCGGCTGCCACGACGACGAAGCCTTCGCCGTAACCGATGTCTGTCCCGGTTTGCCCGCACCCGCCGCGAGCACCGCGCCAAGATTATTCTGCGTTGAGTTCACGAAACCATTGGTGAGCTTGATGTTCGTGAAGAAGTTATATGACACGCCAAGGCCCGCAAACGGCCGGAACGCGGAAGTTGGCGAATTGAAGTAGTACTGGAAAATCAACGCCGGGCTCCACTGCCGCACGCTTTTCACGATCGGATTGGTCTGATCGAGATTCTGATTGCCAAGCGCGCCCGCCGGCCCGGGCGGTTGAATCGTGCCGTGACCATCGAGTTCGAACTCAGGCGGTACACCGCCCACGAACGTGGTCGCAATGTGATCGGTGAAAAAGTGCGTGAAGACCAGGCCGAACGTATCGGCGCTCTTCGTCGACAAACTCGTTCCCGCCGACGTGAATTGCGACGGCAAGCGCAGCGGCGTATTGATCGGCGTGGGCGCCACATGCGTGGTCAGCTCATTGCTCGAATCCTGCGGCATGACGTGGAACCAGCCGAGTCCAACGACGTTGTCGCCGGCACTTTGCGCATGGGCCGACAGCGACGCACACGCAGCTATTGCAACCGCCAACGGTTTTCCCGCAGCCAAAAGCTTTTTCATTTCGTCTCTCTTCGGTTACAGGCCGTCATGCGAACGCAGCGCGTCTTCGCAGAAAAGCGCGCGTTGTTCGCATGCAGCCGTTCTTGATGGGCTGCAGGACGGTTACTGCACAAATGAGCCGATGGTGAAATACGGTGTCGTCGGGTCGCTCTGGTCGAGGTAACCAAACACACCGCCGGAGAAGATGAACTTGCCGGTCGGTGTCGTGCCAGTCGATGCACCCACGACCGTCGATGTCACCAGCCCCGGAACGGCTTCCGTGTAACCCAGATTCAGCGCCCGCGACAACGCGACCTGCGACGGCTGGAACGGATCGATCAAGGTGGCTTGCGCGCCGGCGAGCGCGGTCGTCCGGTAATCGAAGGCGTTATCCACGCCAACGTATTCCCCATTCACCGATCCCGACGCCACGCTGGTTTGCGGCGACATCATCGAGATGCCGGATTCGTCGTCGGCGAACGGCGGAATGCCCGTGGTGATCGTGGCGTTCGCTGTGCCGGTACGCACGAGGATCGGCACATTCTGGCCGCGCAGCTTGCCCACGATCATGTAGCCCTTGCCAAGAGGACCGGCGGCGAGTGTCGGCTTGCCTTGCCCAAGGAAGTTGTTGGTGACGAACGCGCCGCTGCCATCCGGCGATTGCGCGAAGTTCGACCCTGCCTGGCTGCACTTGCCGGCGTTCACACCGGTGTTGTCGCACTCTTGCCAGGTGCCGTCGGCATTGATCGTGATCTTCGAATCGACGGAAATGCGCGCGTAGTTTTGCGACGGAATCTCGTGATAGCCGAGTTGGTTGTACGTCCCGGCGACGGTGGCGAGATTCGTCTCAAGCGTCGAGAAACCGATGAACGGGTAATACGGGAAGGTGCGGTCAGGCACCACACCCTGGCCGAGAATGCCGCCGAACTGCAGTTCCTTGCCCGGAATAGTTCCACCCGCCACGCCTTCGCCCACGAAGATGCGCGCGGGGCGGGTCGGATCGAGCGTCGCGCCGTTCAACTGGTACGCGCACTGATTGAGTTTTTGCGTGGGCAGTCCGGTTTCCATCGCCAGCGTGCCGTTTTGCGACGTGCCGGCGCGGGTGGGGGAGACCGTGCCGGTGACGGCGGGTATCGGTGATTCCACGTAGGTCACTTGCCACGTGAGTTTCGTCGTGTCGAGTTGCAGCTTGATGAGTTCGCCGCTGCCGCCACCACCGGTGAAGGTGGTCGTATAGTCAAGCGATGCCGGGCACAGCCGGACGACCGGCGCCTGAGGCGCATCGCTGCCGCCGCCGCAGCCGCCGAGAAACGGCGTGACGCTGGCGATTGCCGCACCCATCGCACCCAACGCAAAAGTTCTCCATTTCATACTGCTGTCTCCATCCACATTTGTTCGTTCGTCTTTCGTTGGTCGCCGGCGCGTGCCGGCTACCCTGGTCTTGTGTGCTTATCTACTCAGCAGTGCTTATTTGCTGAGCAACGCACCGATGCCGAAGTACGGACTCGCCGGCGTATCTGCGTTAGCGGACGTGGAAGTCAGGCCGCCGTTCACCGTACTGCCGGCAATGAAGACTCCGTACAGCCCGCCCGCCGAGATCAGCGCACCCTGGCCGCCGTTCTGGTCCTGCACGCCGATCAAGCCGGGCAACTGCTGCGCGTAACTCATGCCGAAACCGGTCTCGGTAGCCTGTGTCGATGGATTGATGAACGAGCCGACCGGACCTTGCAGCAGCGTCGCCGTGTACTTGAAGTTCGAATCCGCGCCGACATAACCGCCATCGAACGCGCCCGACTTGAGCGCCGTGTTCGGAGCGAGCATGGCGATGCCGGATTCATCGTCGACTTGTGCAGCCGATGTGTTCAGCGGCGTGAGAGGCGAGGGGACGAAGACCTGGCCCGTACGCACGACGATCGGCACGATCGCACCGTTGATCTTGCCGATCACCATGTTCGCGTTCGCCACCGCCGGGAAGGTGAGCGCGCCGACGAGCGGCAACACGGGCGTCGCACGTTTGCCCTGCACTTGCGGGGCGACGGCGCTGGTGAAGTACGCGCCGCCGGCGTTCGCGGTCCACGCGCCACCGGTTGTCTGGCAAGACGTATTCGATGCCGGCACGGGCACCGTGCAGTTGCCGGTGGCATCGAAGGATTCTTGCGCTTGTGTGGTCGTGGTCGAGTAATTATTCGACGGAACCGAGTGGTAAAGCAG
>NZ_JAQGMM010000466.1 GCF_028292365.1 Caballeronia sp. | reverse complement strand
TAGCGCCTGACCGTGTTTCTCGATACGCCGAGGCGTTTGGCGATCTCGCGCAACGAGACATGATCGCGATAGTGCCAGCGTCGAATGATGCTCAATATTGCCATGTCGATCACTCCGTTCTCCCGCTTGTCGCTTCAGCGGGCCAGTCTGTTCTACGTGGGTCAATATTCGATGCAAATCACCGTGTCAGGTGGGTCAGAATTCAGTGCAAATCAACATCTTCTCTTTGCCGCGTGCTGGCCGCGTCAGCCGCGGCCTTGTGACGCGTCTTTACGCCGTTTTGATGTCGCGGCACGAAACTCAGTGCGCTCTTGATGTGGACTTCCGTAAATTACTGCGGATGTTCACAAACAAAAGTCCAGTCATGCATAAGTCGTTCCCCTCAAAACGAAATTGCCATTCCGCGTATATGAAGATGTTCCCCGAGCTTCGCATCAGACATTCAAGGGCGCCGCAATCATGATCTGGTTAGCCGGTTTGCTCGCAACTGCCTTGCTCGCCTATTCTTCCCTGCTGCGGACTAGTGCGAAGGGTGGCGCCTGCGGCAAGTCCGTGGGCGCCGCATTGCATTTCAGCTATCGACAAAATCTGCCGGAAAACGAAGCGGATTCACCAGTCACTTCTACTCGATACGAGACCGAACGCTGCTGCAAGCGTCCGCTGTAGTAGTCGGAGCGGGCATTTGAATCCCGATCAGCAAAGACTCTTATGGGGTCGACTTCTGTCGATCGCGAGCAGGTAGAGAGCGGCAAGGGGGCTTTTGACACTGCATCGGAGCCTGCCGAACATTGTTGGACGAAGGTCCGACTTACGCCGCTTGGCACCTCTATTGCGTCCGATGCTTCGTGTCATGTCGACGCGGGCGTCACGTTCCTCGCCTATCGATTAGTCGAGGTGATCGAACAGTTCTACCACCCAGTCGATAAAAACACGCACGCGTCGGCTCAAAGCCCGATTTTGCGGATAGACGACATGAAACGGGTAAGCGGGTTGACGCCAGTCCTCAAGTATCGGGACCAGTGAGCCGCTCTCGATCTGGTCTTTGATCACATAGCTGAAAGTCTGCAAAATTCCGAGCCCGGCCAGACCTGCTACGGCACGGGCTGCGCCATCGTTGACGCTGACCGCGTAAGGACCGTCTATCTCGATCAGCTCACCGTTTTTCATGAAGCGCGATGGCATTGGACGCCCGCTGTTCGGCGAATGGAATCCGATGATGCGATGATTCCGGAGAAGGTCATTCGGGTGGAGTGGTCGGCCATATTTTTCGAGGTAGCCAGGGGTTGCGCATGTCGTCCATGACGTCGTACCTAGCAGGCGAGCAACCATCGAAAGATCCGCGGCCGAGCCCCCGCGAATGACGCAGTCGATGTTGTCGCCGATCATATCGGCCGACTTGTCGCTGATGCCGAAATCGATCTGCATATCAGGATAGCGTGCGAAGAATTCAGGTAGCGCTGGAATGATGAAAAGGCGAGCCAATGTACCAACTACATCGATACGGATGCGACCCTTGGGCAATACGTGTCCCGCCGAAAAACCCTGATCAGCATCTTCAAGCTCGCGGATTAGCCGCGCAGTCCGATCGTAGTACGCGTTCCCATCTGCCGTAACCGACACTCGTCGGGTCGTGCGCTGAAGCAATCGGGCTCCAACATGACTTTCCAGCTCTTTGATCAGCTTGCTGACCGTTGCCTTGGGCATGTTCAGTGAATCGGCGGCCCGAGAAAATGATCCGGTTTCCGCAACCCGTATGAAGCTTCGTATGGCAAGCAATTGGTCCATGCTGAGGCTCGCTTGATGTGGATTGTTGCTGCTGGTAGACAATCATTCCACACAATGGGGATTTATCCAACAATCCGTTCGCCCTATAGTTTGTTCACGGATTCAAGGCGTGCCTCTCGTGCGCTCATCCCAGTACACGGAGATAGTCATGAACAAGCCTCTTACTGGCAAGACAGCATTGGTTACTGGCGGTTCGCGGGGAATTGGCGCTGAAATCGCTCGGCGTCTTGCTCACGATGGCGCAAATGTAGCGATCAGCTATTCGTCGTCCGATGAACAAGCATCGAACCTTGTGCGTGAGCTAAAGGAGCTGGGCGTCCAAGCGGCCGCTTTCAAGGCAGACCAAGGTGATGCTGGTCAGGTGACGTCGCTGGTCAAGGCTGTCGTAGAGCAATTTTCCGCGCTGGATATCTTGGTGAATAACGCCGGCGTGCTCGTTTATGGCTTGGTGTCGGACGCCGGTGCCGACCTGGCGGCAATCGACAAGGCGTTTTCTGTGAACGTTCGCGGTGTCGCGGCAGCAGTAAGGGCGGCTGTGCCTCTAATGCCTGATAACGCTCGAATCATCTCTATTGGGTCAGGGTTGGGCGATCAGTCGACGTGGCCAGGGATGGGCGACTATGCGGCGACAAAAGCCGCTGTCGCTGCTTATACCCGCAGTTGGGCACGGGATCTCGCAACCCGAGGGATCACTGTCAATACGGTTGCGCCGGGTCCGATCGAAACTGAAATGAATCCGGCAACGGGTGATTTCGCCGACATGGAACGCGCATCAGTGCCGATGGGGCGTTTTGGCAAGCCGTTCGAAGTAGCTGCGGCGGTTGCCTTCCTCGCGCGCCCGGACTCAAGCTTCATCACTGGAATCACGTTGAATGTGGACGGTGGGATCACCGCGTAGGTGTTCGTCCAAGCACTTGAAACTCACTTGTCCTGATTCACACAACATACGTTAAATGGAGTTCATTATGGTTGACGAAAACGGCCCTCACTATTTTGTGGCGTTTCAAAGCCCTGGCCCGAATTGGACGCAAGGTGTGAAGTACAACGAGCAGCCCGGCTTTATGGACCATGTCGGGTACATGACGGAGATGGCTGACAAGGGTTTGACCGTCCTGAGCGGTCCGTTCATGAAAGAAGCCGGGGGTCTAAACGGCGTGTTGGACGACGGCGGCATGACGATCTTCAAGGCCGCTGATTACGAGGAAGCCAACAAGATTGCGACGAATGATCCGACGGTGAAGTCAGGCCTCCTCAACGTCGAGGTCAAGATGTTCTGGGTCCCGTTCCACGACTAAGCTGCTGACGACCGGCTCAGAGGAACATGATCACCAGCCGTCGAAAATCCGTTACCTCGCCACCTCCGGAGCACGGCACGGCGACGCGCAATGCAACGTCAATTTGCTCAGTAGAGTGAGAAATTAAAGTTTGACTGTTTGTTGGCAATCGATTGCCTTCGTTGAAGTGATTGCCCAGACCCAACGCTATTGTTCCCATGCTGAAAGCGGCGGCCCTCGATGAATAACTCATGAAAACGGGGTGGTCTTCCATGAATAAAGGAGTAGCGACGTGATTAAAATGAGCTTGTTTCTAACCCGAAAAGCGGACTTGACGTTCGAGCAGTTCAGCGACTACTGGAAAAACGTGCATTGGCCAACTGTCCAAACCGTCCCAGAAGTCATGGAGAACACCATCCGCTACACTCAGCAGCACAACATAGGAGGCGTCCCCGAAGGGGTAACCGCGGCGCCGTTCGATGGCTATGCTGAAGCATGGTTCCCCAATATGGAAGCGGTCTACAAGGTAATTGGATCGCCCAAGTGGGCTGAAGTCATTGCTAAGGATGATGAAAATTTCCTTGACCGCTCGAAGACACTCGTTTTATTCAGCGAAGAGAAGGTTGATTACAACGCTTGATATTGTTGCGAGAGCCCTGGGTATTTAGTCCAGGACTGCAATTAACCGCACCCCATGATTACAGCAATCTAACGCGAACAATATGGCTTTATATGCGGGATCGATCGTCCATATCGGATGCGCCAAAAACAAAGCGTTAAAAGCCAAGAGGATTGATTTGGCCGGCGACAGCTTCGCTTCTCAACGACGCGGGTGTCCCTAGTAGATTGGAAGCGATTGTTGCGCAGGAGCTGGCTCGAATGGCCGCTCAGGGTCCCTCTTGTCAATGACAGCCTGCCGGATGGCTTGCAAGGGACTACGATCCTCGATTTCCGGCAGCTTATAAAGCGTCCATGCGAGCTCTCGGTCTTCCGGCACTCCGAACCGTTCGTCGAAAATGACGCGCTCCGCTCGTTAGTCGTCCGATCCATGAAGTAGCAGTGCCCCTGTCGCGAGGCAGGGGGACCACGTTGCCGGTTCAAGACGCTGCCGACGACTCCGCTTTGAATGGATTAGATTTGCGCCTGTCCGTCGACCACGAGCCCATCCTGCATATCCTCGGAGTACGAGGGCTTCGCCTCCGGAAAGGCGTGCGGAGGCGACGATCAGTGCGTTATACACGCTGAACCCGTATCGCTCAGCGATGGGAATTCCCCGATCGTGCGTGTCTTTTGCCAACGGTTCGGACGCGCAGCAGTCGAATCAGCTGAGCGCAGAGCGCGAACTGCGCGGCCTGACCACGGCATCCAGCCTCCGGGTAAGTGAAGGAGTCGGCATTGCGGCCGGGTTGGGCCGCGAAGCGACCGCGATCTTGAGTGAAACGGTTTCACCGATGCAGGCCAGAGCGGCACCATGCTTGCACTCGCATGGCGAAAGTGTCGGTGTTTCGGGGGCGGTCAAACTTGGGAGAG
>NZ_JAQGMM010000462.1 GCF_028292365.1 Caballeronia sp. | reverse complement strand
AGCGGCCGCTGTGCTGCGGGCGCACGTTCCTCTCGGCAGGCCGGGTCGACGAAGCGAAGGCCGAAGCGCGCCGAACGCTGGACACATTGCGCCCGTATATAGAACGCGGCGTGCCGGTTGTCGGTCTCGAACCGTCGTGCCTGCTTTCCTTCCGCGATGAATTCCTCGACTACGGTTATGGCGATGAAGCACGCAAGCTCTCGCAGTCATCGTTCTTGTTCGAGGAGTTCCTGGTCCGCGAGAAAGAGGCGGGACGCCTGCGACTTTCGCTGAAACCCCTCGCTCAGCCGAAGGCGCTGGTTCATGGTCACTGCCATCAAAAGGCCTTCGACGTATTTCGTCCCGTGCAGGCCGTGCTCGGCTGGATTCCTCAGCTTGAGGTCTCGGTGGTCGAGTCGTCGTGTTGCGGCATGGCCGGGAGTTTTGGTTACGAAGCCGAGCACTACGAAGCATCGAAGGCAATGGCGGAGTTGTCGTTGCTGCCTGCAGTGCGCAAGGCACAGGATGCAGTGATTGTTGCCGACGGCACCAGTTGCCGTCACCAGATAGCGGACGGCACGGATGCGAAGGCGCTGCACGTCGCCCAGGTATTGGCCGCGGCGCTAAGGGACTATTGATCAGCACGGGTTCACATAAACAGCGGACGGCGTCATATTCCGCGCATAGGAGACCAGCATGGCACGACCACGCAAACCCAGGATTCGCAGCATCGATTTAACGCCCATTCAATAAGCTTCAATAAGGCTTAAGTACACCTTTAGCAAGTTCCGGATGCAGTTCGCTTCGGGTGCCCGTGGGCGCCTTGATGAAGCACGTACTACTCAAGGAGACGATGATGTTCCGTCGAGCTACGACGCGCGTGCTGTTGCTGCTGTGCGCCATGTATTTCATTACCTATATTGACCGTGTCAATGTCAGTACCGCCGCCTCGCAGTTCGGCGCGGAACTGCACTTGTCGCATGTCCAGATCGGCTTTGTTTTTTCCGCATTTGCCTATCCGTATCTCGTCTTCCAGATTATTGGTGGATGGGTGGGGGACCGCTTCGGGCCGCGCCGGACGCTTGCCGTCTGCGCGGTGATCTGGGCGGGCGCCACGATCATGACCGGGCTGGCGGGCGGGTTCGTGTCGCTGATCATTGCGCGCTTGATGCTTGGGCTGGGCGAAGGGGCAACGTTCCCTACCGCCACCCGCGCAATGTCGAACTGGATGCCTGCCGATAAACGCGGCTTTGCACAAGGGACCACGCATGCCGCGTCCCGCATTGGTAATGCGGTAGCGCCGCCCTTGATCGTCTGGTTGATGATTGCAACGAGCTGGCGCGGTGCTTTCATCGTGACCGGGATCATCAGTTTCCTGTGGGCGATTGTCTGGATCTTTTATTTCCGCGATAACCCGCGCGACCACAAGAGCATTACCGCCGATGAGTGCGCCACGCTTTCGTCGTTCTCCGGCGTCAAGCAACGCGTGCCGGTTCCATGGCGGGCATTGCTGGGACGGATGGCGCCGGTGACCGCCGTGTACTTCTGCTACGGCTGGGTGTTGTGGCTCTTCCTTGGCTGGATTCCGCAGTACTTTCTCCACAACTATCACATGGAGCTGGGCAAGTCGGCATTGTTCGCTTCGGGCGTCTTTTTTGCTGGCGTGCTGGGTGACTGGCTTGGCGGCTCGGTCACGGATCGTATCCTGCGGCGCAGCGGGAATCTGCGCATGGCCCGTAATGTGATGGTCGGTATCTGCATGCTCCTGACGCTGCTTTCGCTTGCGCCCATCATGCTGGTGTCCAATATGTCGATCACGTTGGCCGCGGTGTGCCTGAGCGGCGGATTTTTCTTCAACGAGATGACGATCGGACCCATGTGGGCCGTGCCGATGGATATCGCCCCGAAGCATGCCGGCACCGCTAGCGGCATCATGAATTCGGGCTCCGCGTTAGCCGCGATTATCAGTCCCGTTGTGGGTGGTTTCCTGATCGACAAGACGGGGAACTGGAACCTGCCTTTCACGGTTTCCATGATCCTGATGGGCGTCGGCATTGTGCTCTCGTTCACCATGCGGCCGGATCGGGCGCTGGACGATGTTGCTGCGGGAGCTGAAGGAAAGGAAGGCGCTGAGCCGGCGAGGAAATTTGTTTAGATATTTGTTCAAAAGCGCGCTCGCGCCGCAAGCGGTTATTTCTTTCTCCAGGAGACGATGTGGCTGAACCATCCATCTTGATCGAACGCGAGGGGTTCATCGCGACGGTCGTCATCGATCGGCCCGCGAAGCTCAACGCAATGACCAAGCCGCTTTGGCAGTCGTTGGGAGAGGCTATTGATGCGCTCTCCGCCGATGACACCATCCGCTGCATCATCCTGCGCGGCGCCGGCGAGAAAGCCTTCTCGCCGGGCAACGACATAGCCGAGTTCCGGACCGATCGATCCAACGTCGAGCAAGCCCGTGCTTATGGGGCGATCATGCATCGCACGTTGTCGTCGCTGGGTGCATGCAGGCATCCGATTGTCGCGATGATTCACGGCATCTGCGTGGGCGGGGGACTTGAGATTGCCGCCATGTGCGATCTGCGAATCTGCGGCGAATCCAGCCGCTTCGGCGTGCCGATCAAGAACCTCGGCCTGGTGATGGCGCACGCCGAACTCGATGCGCTTGTGCAACTCGCGGGTCGCGCCGTCGCGCTCGAAATCCTGCTGGAAGGGCGCATTTTCGGAGCACAAGAAGCACTGGCCAAAGGACTCGTTACGCGGGTCGTCGCCGACGATCAGGTCACCGCCGAGACGCTTTCAACTGCTGCCCGGATTGCCGAGGGCGCGCCTTTGGTCGCACGCTGGCACAAGCAGTTCGTCATGCGCGCGATGAACCCGGCGCCGCTTACGCCCGAGGAGCGCGACGAAGGTTTCGCGTGCTTTGGCACGGAGGACTTTCGTACCGGGTATCAAGCCTTCCTCGACAAGGTCAAACCGGAATTCAAGGGGCGTTGAAATGCTCGAATCAGAAACAGGCAGCAAAGGCCCGCTTAGCGGGATGCGTGTCATCGAACTGGCTCACATCATGTCCGGACCCATCTGCGGAATGATGCTCGCCGACATGGGCGCCGATGTCATCAAGGTCGAGAAGATTCCAGGCGGCGATGATTGCCGCCGTTTCGCGCCCATCCTTGAAGGCGGCGAATCGGCGTCGTTCATGATCGTGAACCGCAACAAGCGTGGCGTTGCGATCAACCTCAAGACCGACGGCGGCCGCGAAGTACTGCGCAAGATGCTGGCCACCGCCGATGTCGTCACCGAGAACTATCGGCGCGGCACGATGGAAAAACTCGGCATGGGGTATGAAGCGCTCAGGGCCGAGAATCCCGGCTTGATCTATTGCGCGATTTCCGGCTTCGGACGCAGCGGACCGATGGCCGACAAAGGCGGCTTCGATCTCATCGCGCAAGGCATGAGCGGCCTCATGAGCATGACCGGC
>NZ_JAQGMM010000457.1 GCF_028292365.1 Caballeronia sp. | reverse complement strand
TTGCTTTGAATCGAAAACCAGAGCGCCCGATCGACACGATACCGAAGCGCCCTTCCCGAATATTGCGATCCTGCGAGTCCCGCTTAAGCCGCTTAAGCCGCGTGTTGCTTGGACTCAACCGGAGCAGCTTCCGCCGTGCTCGCGCCATGACGTTGCTTGTAGTCAGCAACGGCGGCCTTGATTGCGTCTTCAGCCAGGATCGAACAGTGAATCTTCACCGGCGGCAGCGCCAGTTCTTCGGCGATGTGCGTGTTCTTGATCGTCAGCGCCTGATCCAGCGTCTTGCCCTTCACCCACTCGGTCACGAGTGAGCTGGAAGCAATAGCCGAACCGCAGCCGTACGTCTTGAACTTCGCATCTTCGATTACGCCATCCGCACCCACGCGGATCTGCAGCTTCATCACGTCGCCGCAGGCCGGCGCACCGACCATGCCGGTGCCAACGGTGTCGTCGTCCTTGCCGAACGAACCAACATTGCGCGGGTTTTCGTAGTGGTCCAGAACCTTGTCGCTATAAGCCATGATCAACTCCTTGAATTCGTATGCGTGTGCGTTCTGACATGAGCGCAAATGAGCCGCCGGTCAAAGCGGCCAGACAAGCGCTTTAGTGCGCAGCCCACTCGATCGACGAAATGTCGATACCATCCTTATGCATTTCCCAAAGCGGCGACAGATCGCGCAATTTCTGAATCTTGCTCTTGAGCAAGTTAATCACGTAATCGACATCCTGCTCGGTCGTGAAGCGGCCAACCGTGAAACGGATCGAACTGTGCGCGAGTTCGTCGTTGCGCCCGAGAGCCCGCAGCACATACGACGGCTCCAACGAAGCAGACGTGCAAGCCGAACCCGACGACACCGCCACGTCCTTCACCGCCATGATCAGCGACTCGCCTTCAACAAAGTTGAAGCTGATGTTGAGGTTATGCGGCACACGGATTTCCATGTCGCCGTTCACATAGACCTCTTCCATCTCCTTCAAGCCGTTCAGCAAGCGATCGCGCAACATGCGGACGCGCTCGTTTTCCACCGCCATTTCTTCACGTGCGATCCGGAAAGCCTCGCCCATACCGACGATCTGATGCGTGGCCAGCGTACCCGAACGCATGCCGCGCTCGTGACCGCCGCCGTGCATTTGCGCTTCGATGCGAATGCGCGGCTTACGACGCACGAACAACGCGCCGATACCCTTCGGGCCGTACGTCTTGTGCGCCGAAAACGACATCAGGTCGACCTTCTGCTTTTGCAGATCTATCTCGATCTTGCCGGTCGCTTGCGCTGCATCGACGTGGAAAATGATGCCCTTCGCACGCGTGATCTCGCCGATCGCGGCCACGTCCTGAATTACACCGATCTCGTTGTTCACGCTCATCACGGATACCAGGATGGTGTCCGGGCGGATAGCGGCCTGAAGCTTGTCCAGGTCGAGCAAACCGTCGTCCTTCACATCGAGGTACGTGACTTCAAAACCTTCGCGTTCAAGTTCACGACAGGTATCGAGCACAGCCTTGTGCTCGGTCTTCACCGTAATGATGTGTTTGCCCTTGCTCTTGTAGAAATGCGCCGCGCCCTTGATGGCGAGATTGTCCGATTCGGTGGCGCCCGACGTCCAGATGATTTCACGCGGGTCGCAATTGACCAACTTCGCGACGTTCTCGCGCGCTTCCTCGACCGCCCGCTCCGCGTCCCAACCGTATTGGTGGCTACGCGATGCCGGATTGCCGAATTGCTCGCGCAAATACGGAATCATCTTGTCCACCACGCGCGGATCGACCGGGGTCGTTGCGCTGTAGTCCATGTAAATGGGCAGGTGGGGAATGGCGTTGTTCATCAGTTGCTCCGGGGATTTAACTCAATTGGCTCGTTCAAGGCGAGACGGCCGCAATATTGAATAGACGCTCAATAAAGCGGCAGCCGTCAGCCGGCCAGGTTGAAAACGGAATTCGGCCCTTTCGGCGCTACGCGCACTGGCTCCACGCCCGCCGATTCGGTGCGCCGGTCGCGTAGAACCGCCGGCGATCCTTCGCGTGCGCGCTGCTGGTCGACGAGATCTTTCAGCGAGACCGAGTCGAGATACTCGACCATCTTCTGATTGAGCGTGGACCAGAGTTCGTGGGTCATGCAGTGGCCGTCGTGCTGCTTGGTACCTTCGCAAGCACCCTTGCCACCGCATTGCGTGGCGTCGATAGGCTCGTCCACCGCAATAATGATGTCCGCGACCGTGACGTTCTCCGCACGGCGGGCAAGATTGTAACCACCGCCCGGACCGCGCACTGATTCGACAATCTCGTGCCGGCGCAACTTGCCGAACAACTGCTCGAGATAGGACAGCGAGATATGCTGGCGCTGGCTGATTCCTGCCAGCGTCACCGGGCCCTGCTCCTGGCGTAAAGCCAGGTCGATCATCGCCGTGACGGCGAAACGGCCTTTCGTGGTGAGTCTCATAATTTGTAAGCTACCGGGGGCTACGGCTAATACTGGATGATTTTGGTCAAGTATAAATAGCCTACGGATTTAGTCAAGTATCTACAGCCATTTTCTTAGGAATTTGCTGAGATATTGCGCCAAATGAAACCCGCTTTCGATGGCGGCATTCAGGCCACCAATTGCGTGCGAAGCGCTCTCAGCAAGCCTTCGCAGGCATCCTCGCACTGATCGAGCACACGCTCGAAGCCTTCGTCGCCGCCGAAATAAGGGTCGACCACCACCCGGCTGTCGTCGCGAATCGCAAATTCCATCAACAACCGGATCTTGTCGCGATATTCCGGCGGACACGCTTCGGTCAGCGCGGCGGCGTTGGCATCGTCCATCGCGATCAGCAGATCGAACCGTGCGAAATCTTCGCGGCTGACCTGGCGGCCACGCAGCGGCGACAAGTCGTAGCCACGTTTCCTGGCTGCCCGCTGAGCGCGCTCGTCGGGCGGCTGGCCAATATGCCAATTGCCGGTACCGGCGGAATCCACCACGATCTTGTCAGATAGCCTGGCCTTGCCTACCTGATGCAGCATCACCGCTTCGGCACTCGGCGAACGGCAGATGTTGCCCAAGCACACAAAACAGACGGCGATAGTGTTCATCAGATCCCAGCATCGTTTGGCTTTAACGCGAACTTGAGTTCGACTCGCAGCGCGGTTGCGCCGCCTCAACCAGACGAGTCCACGCAAAGCAGTCCCGAATTATACAAAGGACGGCGTTTGTGCGCCCGAGCGGCCCTACGCGGTCGCCCTCGGTCCTACCCGGTCGCGCTTATTCAGAACGTCTGCGAAACAGCCGTAGCCGACGTCCCATTAGCAGGTCGATACCCGTTGCTCGCGTTATCGGATCCGACGAGTCCCAGCGAAATCGCGCGGGCAAATTCGGCGCTGACGGTGGCGGCACTTTGCAGATGGGGTGCTGCAGCCCCGGAAACCGGGTGAATCGCGTGACAGTAGCCAGCGAGTGCGAGCGGCACGAGCATCGTGATGGGCCAGTAGGTCGATATTGTCTTTTTCATTTTCAAACCCCTTCTCAGGTCCTGTGGGCTGACGGGCCCACTTCCGGACATTTGTAATCTTAAGGGTTTCTCCTTAGCCCATAAAGATGGCCCTGCACAAAGCATTGTTGCAGTCCTGTCAACAACGTATGCCGCGTCAGCGTTGCATTTGCTGGCTCGTGAGCAATTCCTGCCACTTTCACTCTGTAACCGCGGAGATAAAACTTTACAAACTTCTTGCGACATACGCTCCGCGAAACTGTCAGATACGGTAATTAGTTTAAGGAATGCCTTTCCGCTCATGATGAAACTCACTATTACAAGCCTGATTCTCGCTTCGTCCGCCTTGGTG
>NZ_JAQGMM010000447.1 GCF_028292365.1 Caballeronia sp. | reverse complement strand
TGGAGATACGAAGACAGGTAGCGCATGGCTTGCGAATACGGCGCGACCATCACGCTTTGCGACTTGAAGAAGTCGCGATACCAGATGCCGATCATGCCCATCAGCACGGGCAGGTTGCGATCGAACGGCGCGGTACGGAAATGCTCGTCCATGGCATGAGCGCCGGCCAGCAGCTTTTCAAAATTCTCAGGTCCGACCGAGATCACGATCGACAGACCCACCGTGGACCATAGCGAATAACGGCCGCCGACCCAGTCCCACATTTCGAAGACGTTTTCCTTCGCAATGCCGAACTTGACCACTTCCTCAGGATTCGCCGATACCCCCACGAAGTGCTTCGACAGCGCTTCTTCCGGGCAGCCGCTCTTCAAGAACCAGTCGCGCATGGAGCGCGCATTGGTCATGGTTTCGAGCGTGGTGAACGTCTTCGACACAACAATAGCCAGCGTCTCTTCGGCATCGATGCCTTTGAGCACGTTGTAGATATCGGCGCCATCGACGTTGGAGACAAAATGCGTATCCAGACCCGGCTGTGCCAGGTGCTGCAACGCATGCACGACCATCTTCGGCCCGAGATCCGAGCCGCCAATGCCGATGTTCACCACATGGCGAATCCGCTTGCCGGTATAGCCAGTCCATGAGCCGTCACGAACCTTGTTCGCGAACGCGGCCATCTTGGCTTTTTCAGCGCGAATCTCTTTCTGGAACGGGGAGTTGTCGTCAGTCGAACGCAAGGCCGTATGCAGCACCGCGCGATGTTCCGTCACGTTGACAATATCGCCGGCAAACACGGCGTCGCGCTTTTCCGCGACCTTGGCCTGCTGCGCAAGTTCGACCAGCAGCTTGAGCGTGGCTTCGGTGATGCGGTTCTTCGAAAAATCGACGGAGATGCCGCCGCCGTCAAAAGTCAGGCGCTCGGCGCGAGACGGCTTTGTATCGTTTTGCGGCGCGAACCAGTCGCGCAGGCGTTCGTCACGGATGGCATCGTAATGCGTCTGGAGCGCCGGCCAGGCAGGGAGCGAATTGAGCGTCATAACGGTCCGTTTATCAGAGGGTGACGGGAGGTACTGATCATCGCGCAGGGTCTGATGATGGTCTATCTCGATCCGCTTACGCGCGAGTCAATAAGTATAGCCACGATGGATGAATGATTGCTTGCATGAAAGGTCAGCGCATCGGCCGAAGCTTCGTGTTTCGTTCGTCCTGGATAAACGCGGCACGGCGAACGGCGGCCCGACGGCAGTCTCCGGCACGTATCGTAGTCACACAGCGTAAAAGAGCCGGTTGAGCAAACTTCGTACCTTTGGAGCCAGTTCGCCCGCGGTCAGTCCGGCGGGACCTTCGCCTTCATCGGTCAACGCTTCGGCGGCCAGCCCGTGCAGATACACGCCTGCGAGCGCGGCCTCATAAGCCGGCAATTGCTGCGCGAGAAACGCGCCGATCAACCCGCCCAGCACGTCGCCGGTACCGCCCGTTGCAAGCGCCGCATTGCCGGTCGGGTTCACCGAAACGCGTCCGTCCGGCGAGGCGACGATCGTGCCCGTGCCTTTCAACACGATCACCGCAGCGAAGCGCGCAGCCAGCTGCCGAGCGGCGGCAATCCGATCTGCTTGCACCTTTTTCACGTCCGATCCGAGTAAGCGCGCGGCTTCGAGCGGATGCGGCGTCAACACGCACGGGTCCCCGCGGGCGCCCCGTGCGGCGACCTTGGCAGCCAGTTTTTCATCCGATGAAATCAGGTTGAGCGCGTCGGCATCGAAGAGTTTGGGAACATCGAGCGCGAGGACGTCGACGAGCACCTTCTTCGCGCGCTCGCTCTGGCCCATCCCGCAGCCGACCGCGAGCGCGTTCATTTTATCGAGGGAAATCTGGTCGACGTGGTGCAGCATCAGTTCCGGATGCGGCGGATCGTAAGGCGGTGAATCCGTGCCGATGAACGCCACGTTGACCTTGCCGGCGCCCCCGTACAACGCCATGCGAGCGGCCAGGATCGGCGCGCCGCACATGCCGGTGTCGCCGCCAAGCACGGCTAGCGTGCCGAACGTGCCTTTGTTGGTCGCGTAATCGCGCGGTGGCAAGTGCGAGCCGAACAGCGACGGCGCGTTCAGCAGGACAGAGGGTTCAAGGGGCGGCTTGACCCCCAGGTCGGCGATATAAAGCTTGCCCGTCAGGTCACGGCCATCGCCGGTGAAATGGCCCGGCTTCGCGCCAATAAACGTGATGGTGTGCGTGGCGCGCACGGCCTGCGCGCGGCCATCGGCGCTGCGGCTGACCGGCTCGCCAGTGTCGCTCGACAGGCCGCTCGCGATATCCAGCGCAAGCACGCCGCCGCTCGCTTTCGAGCGCCGCGACAAGCGCGCGGCGAGATCCGCGAATACGCCTTCCAGCGGCCTTCCGAGACCGATGCCGAACATTCCATCGACGAGCCAGCCGAGGTTATCGAAGGAGGGAGGGGCTTCTGTCGTGATTGTCACGCCCGCTTGCCGGGCTTCGGACAGCGCCCAACGGGCGTCGTCGGGTTTGACTTCCACTGGCATGCAGACTTCGACGTCGATGTCGGCTTGCCGCAAACGGGCGGCCATCACGAGCGCATCGCCGCCATTGTTGCCCGGCCCGGCCACGATCCAGACCGGCAAAGCGGCAAGATGCGGCGCATGCCGATTCTGGTCGATGACAAATTGCGCCGCCGCAGCCCCGGCGCGAGCCATTAGCGTATTCGCGGGCAGGGACGCCGCTGCGCGGCTTTCAAGCGTGCGGAGTTCGCCTAGTGTCAGGAGCGCCAGCGCGTGATCGCGTGGCTCGACGTAGGGCGGAGTGGGGGTGTTCGAGACGGAGGAGTCGGTCATGGCGCCAGCGTGAGAGGAATGCGTGAACTCATCGCAATTATTGCGCCCAATTGTCGCAAACGTCGGCCGGGAAATCGTAAAGTCCCTTAATTACGCGAAAGGCGTTTCGCGGCTGCGATCCGTGTTTCGTTATTCCGCTTCTTAACTCGCCTTTGCCAGCACCTTCGCTGCCCCGGTCTCGAGCCGGACAACGCTCAAACCTACCTAAAACCGGTCCATCCGCAGCGCGCTTAGCGTTTCGCCGGGCACGTCGGGCGTGATTCCGGAAACCATCGCCGCCACCACTTTTGCCGCCCCGCA
Source organism: Caballeronia sp. (assembly GCF_028292365.1). Lineage (GTDB taxonomy): Bacteria > Pseudomonadota > Gammaproteobacteria > Burkholderiales > Burkholderiaceae > Caballeronia. The sequence goes on along the minus strand of NZ_JAQGMM010000447.1, from coordinate 699 downwards.
AGCGATACCCCAGCCCGCCGGCCCGTGCGCCGCATTGATGAACAAACGCGCATGCGCGGTCGAACTCACCACCGGCAAGCCATCGGGCGAGACCAGCCTGATGCCGTCCCAGGCCCGAGCCGCCGAGACCTTCGCCGCGCCCGGAATCCAGTCGTGCGTCGCCTGGCCGAGCAGCGCGAGGGCGCGCCGCGTCATGCTTTCGTTCATCGGCTTGTGCGCTTTGGCCGCGCTCTCCAGCACCGCGCCGCCCGTCACGCGCATCCGCTGGTTGATCCGCGTCATCGTGATGCGTTTCACCGAATCAACCACCGTAATGTGCGGCGCGCGCTCCTCGTAAGCGATCGGCGCGGTCAGCGTGTGGAGGCGCAGCGGATGCAGCGGCAACCTGATTCCCAGCGTAGCCAGCAACGCCGGCGTACCGGTACCGGCTGCGACCACGATGGCGTCAGCGCCGATCAGTTCCACATCGCGTGACTTGCGGCCCTTACCGTCGACTTCACCCGCGCGCGGACCGAGTTCCACGGCGGCACTCTGGTTGTCGGCGCGAATGGCCGTGACTTCGCGGCCAAGCTGGAACTGCACGCCGCCGTCTTCCAGCACTTGCTTCAGCAGCTTGGTGAACAACGGGCAATTCGCGGTGCGGGCGTCGCCGAGCAATACCCCGCCGGCGAGCGGTGGATCGTCGGGTATGGACGGCTC
>NZ_JAQGMM010000417.1 GCF_028292365.1 Caballeronia sp. | reverse complement strand
CTCTCCCTCATCAAGGGCAAGCAAGTCACGATCATCGGCTATGGCTCGCAAGGCCATGCACACGCGCTGAACCTGAAGGAAAGCGGCGTGAACGTGACGGTCGGTCTGCGCAAGAACGGCGCATCGTGGAGCAAGGCCGAGAAGGCCGGCCTGAAGGTCAAGGAAGTGGCTGAAGCGGTGAAAGGCGCGGACGTGGTCATGATGCTGCTGCCGGACGAGCAGATCGCTGAAGTCTACAAGAATGAAGTGCACGACAACGCCAAGGAAGGCGCTGCACTGGCATTCGCGCACGGTTTCAACGTGCATTACGGCCAGGTTATCCCGCGTGCCGACCTCGACGTGATCATGATCGCCCCGAAGGCGCCGGGCCACACGGTTCGCAGCACGTACTCGCAGGGCGGCGGCGTTCCCCACCTGATCGCCGTGGCGCAAGACAAGTCGGGCGCAGCACGTGACGTTGCGTTGTCGTATGCGGCAGCTAACGGCGGCGGCCGTGCCGGCATTATCGAAACGAACTTCCGCGAAGAAACGGAAACGGACTTGTTCGGCGAGCAAGCTGTGCTGTGCGGCGGTACGGTCGACCTGATCAAGGCCGGTTTCGAGACGCTGGTGGAAGCGGGTTACGCGCCGGAAATGGCGTACTTCGAATGCCTGCACGAACTGAAGCTGATCGTCGACCTGATCTATGAAGGCGGCATCGCCAACATGAACTACTCGATCTCGAACAACGCCGAATACGGCGAATATGTGACGGGTCCGAAGATCGTGACGTCGGAAACGAAGAAGGCAATGAAGCAAGTGCTGACGGACATCCAGACGGGCGAGTACGCAAAGAGCTTCATCATCGAAAACAAGGCGGGTGCACCGACGCTGCAATCGCGTCGCCGCCTGACCGCTGAGCACCAGATCGAAACGGTCGGTGCCAAGTTGCGCGCGATGATGCCGTGGATCGCTGCAAACAAGCTGGTTGATCAGTCGAAGAACTAAGCAGTCGAAGAACTAAAAAAGCTGAACGACCGGTGTTGTTTGCCGGTCTTAGTGAAGACCGAAAGCCGTCCGGTGTCGCTTGGCGCCGGACGGCTTTTGCTATCCTACGGTTTTACTAAAAATATAGAACTCGTTCATGAACTATCCACATCCGATCATCGCGCGTGAAGGCTGGCCGTTTATTGCCATTGCGGCTGTCATTGCCGTGTTGATCCAGGCCATCGGCGGCTTTGGTTTTGCCTGGCCGTTCTGGCTACTGACGATCTTCGTCGTCCAGTTTTTTCGTGACCCCGCCCGGCCGATTCCGGTTCAGGCGAACGCTGTGTTGTGCCCCGCCGACGGTCGTATCGTCGCAGTGGAAACCGCACACGACCCTTACGCGGGCCGCGAAGCGCTGAAGATCAGCGTGTTCATGAACGTGTTCAATGTCCATTCGCAGCGCTCGCCCGTAGATGGCGCGATCAGCAAAGTGGAGTACTTTCCGGGTTCGTATCTCAACGCTGCCGTCGACAAAGCCTCAACCGAGAATGAACGCAACGCGATTGTGATCCAGACCGCGGCCGGGCATACGGTGACCTCGGTGCAGATCGCCGGACTGATCGCGCGGCGCATTTTGTGCTATGTCCATGTGGGTGAGCCGCTTAATCGTGGCCAGCGTTATGGGTTTATCCGCTTCGGATCGCGAGTCGATGTGTATTTGCCGGTGGGCAGCCGTCCGCGGGTGGCGATTGGCGAGAAAGTGTCGGCCTCGTCCACCATCCTTGCCGAGTTCGCAGAGTAATCAGTGATCCGGCTGAGAATCAGTACAAATAAAGCGGTAAAACCAGGCTGCACAACGGAGGACTCGATGGCACTCAAACCGCGCCGAACGCGAAGCACGGCAACACCCCCGCGGGCGTTTCGCCGTAACAAGTCGGCGCAGGATATCGGCGTGCTGGAAACGCGGCGTGCGAAGCGGCAACAGTTTTTGAGGAAACGCGGCATTTACCTGCTGCCCAACGCGTTCACCACGGCCGCGTTGTTCTGCGGCTTTTTCGCGGTCGTTCAGGCCATGAACGTACGCTTCGAGATAGCGGCCATCGCGATCTTCGTGGCCATGGTGCTGGACGGCATGGACGGCCGTGTCGCGCGCATGACGCATACGCAGAGCGCATTCGGCGAGCAATTCGACAGCTTGTCCGACATGGTTTCGTTCGGTGTCGCGCCGGCGCTGGTGATGTACGAGTGGATCCTGAAGGACCTGGGCCGCTGGGGCTGGCTCGCGGCGTTCGTCTATTGCTCGGGTGCGGCATTGCGTCTCGCGCGCTTCAATACGAATGTAGGCGTCGTCGATAAACGTTATTTCCAGGGCCTGCCGAGTCCGGCAGCGGCGGCGCTGATCGCGGGTTTCGTGTGGCTCGCCACCGATAACCGCGTGCCGCTGAAGCTCGTCTGGTTGCCGTGGGTGGCGTTTGCGCTGACCATTTATGCCGGTGTCACGATGGTGTCAAACGCGCCGTTCTACAGCGGCAAGGCGCTCGACGTGCGTTTCCGCGTCCCGTTCGCCGGCGTGTTGCTGGTGGTGGTCGCATTCGTGCTGGTATCGTCGGATCCGCCCTTGATGTTGTTCGGTTTGTTCGTGTTGTACGGTTTCTCCGGTTACGCGTGGTGGGGGTACATGGCCATCCGCGGCCGGCCGAACCCGGCCAGATCGTCGGAAAAGGCGCATTGAACGTAGAGCGCGCATCGGCTTGAATCCGGTGCGCGCTTTTTGCTTTTGGGCGCTTCGTGTCCCAAACGCAGACCGAAACGCATGCGGGTGGCCCTTGCAGGCAACCTCAATGACGTCGATCGCAAAGCCCAATTGCACGCTCTCAAAAATCTCGTTATAGTCTGCAAATGATTTTTTTCGCCCATCCCCTCTCGTTTTCCCTAGCTGGTGCGCCGCTACGCGCGCTACCGCTACTAGCGCGTCTACCGCGCTAAGCTTCCCGCCTCCCGTCTGCTCGTTCGTGGTTTTCGACGCCAGCGGTGGCGCGAACACCCGGATTCCGTATTGTTTTTCCGTTTTTCCCCAGCGTTTTCAGAACTCTAAAACTCCCCACTGGAGCCCGACATGGCAGACAAACTGATCATTTTCGACACGACCTTGCGCGATGGCGAGCAATCCCCCGGCGCGTCGATGACGAAGGAAGAGAAGATCCGGATCGCGAAGGCGCTCGAACGGATGAAGGTCGATGTGATCGAAGCCGGCTTCGCTGCCAGCTCGAACGGCGATTTTGACTCGATCCACACCATTGCGGGCTTGATCAAGGACAGCACGATCTGCTCGCTCGCCCGCGCCAACGATAAAGACATCCAGCGCGCCGCCGACGCCCTGAAGCCCGCCGATCACTTCCGCATCCATACGTTTATTGCCACGTCGGCGCTGCATATGGAAAAGAAGCTGCGCATGACGGCGGATCAGGTCTACGAACAGGCGCGTCTCGCCACGCGTTTCGCGCGCAAGTTCACCGACGATGTGGAATTCTCGCCGGAAGACGGCAGCCGTTCGGATCTCGATTTCCTGTGCCGGGTGCTCGAAGCGGTGATCGATGAGGGCGCGACCATCATCAATATTCCGGATACGGTTGGCTACGCCGTGCCGGAAGGGTACGGCAACCTGATCAAGACCATCCGCGAACGCGTGCCGAATTCGGACAAGGCGGTGTGGTCCGTGCATTGTCACGATGACCTCGGCATGGCGGTCGCGAATTCGCTGGCAGGCGTGCACATCGGCGGCGCGCGTCAGATCGAATGCACGATCAACGGTCTGGGCGAGCGCGCGGGTAACACGGCGCTGGAAGAAGTCGTGATGGCGATGAAAACACGCAAGGATTACTACGGGCTGGAGCTCGGTATCGATACAACGCATATCGTGCCGACGTCGAAGCTCGTCTCGCAGATCACCGGTTTCGTCGTGCAGCCGAACAAGGCTGTGGTCGGTGCGAACGCGTTTGCGCACGCTTCCGGCATTCACCAGGATGGCGTGCTCAAAGCGCGTGACACCTACGAAATCATGCGTGCCGAAGACGTGGGCTGGGCGACCAACAAGATCGTGCTCGGCAAGTTGTCCGGACGTAACGCGTTCAAGCAGCGCCTGGAAGATCTGGGCGTGTCGCTGGAGTCGGAAACGGATGTGAACGCCGCGTTCGTGCGCTTCAAGGAACTCGCCGATCGTAAATCCGAGATCTTCGATGAAGACATCATGGCGATCGTCTCCGAAGAATCCGCGGAAATGCAGGCGAAGGAAACGTTCCGCTTCGTGTCGCTTGCGCAGCACTCGGAAACGGGCGAGCAGCCGCATGCACGCGTGGTGTTTGCCGTCGATGGTATTGAAGTGCAGGGTGAGTCACGTGGCAATGGCCCGGTCGACGCCACGCTCCACGCGATCGAATCGAAGGTGACGAGCGGCGCCGAGTTGGTGCTGTATTCGGTGAACGCTATCACCACCGGTACGCAGGCTCAGGGCGAAGTGACCGTGCGGTTGTCGAAGAGCGGCCGGATCGTGAACGGCGTGGGCACGGACCCGGATATTGTGGCGGCGTCGGCGAAGGCTTATCTCGCGGCGCTGAACAAGCTGCATTCGAAGGTCGAGAAGCTGAATCCGCAGCTTTC
>NZ_JAQGMM010000398.1 GCF_028292365.1 Caballeronia sp. | reverse complement strand
CGAACCATACCGGCTCCCCTTCCATCGGCAAGAGCACACACTGGTGCACGTAGAACGACCACCCGTCGTAGCCGGTGAGCCAACTCATGTTGGTTGGATCGGAGACGATCAGCAGATCGATCTCCGCTTTTTGCATCGCTCGACGCGTCTTGGCAATACGTGCGTCGAATTCGCTTTGTTCGAAGTACAGGCGTGCGGCGGGTGCCGCTGCGCGTCCCGCTTGCTCTTGCTCTTGTGCTTGTTGCGTCATGAATGACATCGTCTCCTGTCAGAGCGTCACGTCGTTGTTAAAGATGATTCCCGCGTTTTGCGCACGCGCGCGTTGCAGTGCCAAGGCGGCAATCGCCGTGTCCTGTGCACCTGTTCCGGTGAGGTCGCAAATGGTGATGTCGTCATCCCGTGTGCGACCTTGTCGACTGCCCGCAATCACTTGGCCTAACTCGGCAAAACTGGCGTCCTCTACCACCACGCCCGCCTCTATAGCGTGATGAAGCTCGCCGAGAATGCGCGTTTGCTGAAGACGGTCGCAGACATAGCGTCCGGCTGCTAGAACCGACGGTGCGAGTTCGTTCTTGTGCTCAGCGTCGGATCCCATCGCGGTGATATGCAAGCCTGCGTGCAGGTCTTCAGCGTGTATGAGGGGGCTGCGGCTTGGTGTCGTCGTGATGGCGATATCGGCGAGTGCAAGCGCCTCATGCACGCTTGTGGCGACCTCGCAGCGGACGCCTTTCGTGCCCTTCGCGAAGCTCTGCGCACGCTTCATGTCGCGCGCCCAGACGGTGACGTGATCGATCTCGCGGACGAGCCGTACCGCCTCCAACTGAAGGCGTGCCTGCTCGCCTGCCCCAATCACGGCCACACGCTTTGCATCCTTGCGTGCGAGCCAGCGCGCGGCAACCGCGCCCGCGGCTGCGGTGCGAACCGCAGTGAGATAACCGTTGTCAAGCAGCACAGCCTCGGTCAACCCGGTCCGCGCCGACAGCACCAGCATGAGGCCATTGAGACTCGGCAGGCCGAGCGCAGGATTGTTGAAAAAGCCGGGACTGACCTTGATGGCGAAACTATCGAAACGAGGCAGCCAGGCGGTCTTTACATCGACTTCGCCGGCATGCTCCGGAAGGTCGAGACGAAGGACCGGCGGCATGGCCACGGCTTCCGTCGCGAGTGAGAGGAATGCAGATTCGATCTGATCGATCGCGGCGAGATCGAGTGGTACCAGTGCGCGCAACTGCGCTTCGCCGAGCAAGGTGATGGCGGACATGTCAGGCCTCCAGGATCAAGCGGCGATGCAGGCCGATATCGATATTCGCACCGCTCACCACCAGAACGACCGGACCGCTCTGAAGCGTCACGCGGTCGATACGCCCATCAAGCAGCGCGGCAATGCCCACCGCCGCCGCCCCTTCGATCACAAGCCGCTCTTCGCGATACGCATGCACAATGCCTCGCGCAATGGACGCTTCATCCAGTAGCACAACGCTGTCGGCAAGTTCTTGTGTCAGTGCAAAGGTATGTTCGTTGTCCAGGCCGATACCGCCGCCAAGCGAATCTGCAAGCGTCTCGACTTCGTCGACAAGCACTGGCCGTCCCGCCGTGAGACTCGCGTGCATGGCGGCGCCTCGTTCCATGGACACGCCGATCATCGCGACGTCGGCGTTGATGCGCTTGGCCGCAAACGCGACGCCGCCAAACAAGCCGCCGCCCGACAAAGGCACGACAATGCTCGCTGTATTCGGCAACGCCTCCATGACCTCCAGGCCGATCGTCGCTTGTCCCGCAATCACATTGAGGTTGTCAAAAGGCGGGACGAATACGAAGCCTTCTTCGCCAGCAAGACGCAACGCCTCCGCCTGCGCTTCGTCCTGGCTCTTGCCCGCAATCACGACGCGCGCGCCCAGTGCAGTGACGGCATCGACCTTGTTCTTGGGCACCAGCGCCGACATGCACACGGCCGCCTCCATGCCGAGCGCACGCGCGGCATGTGCAATGGCACGTCCATGATTTCCCGTCGATGCAGTGACCACTTTCATGGTGCCGCGCTCAGCGAGTTCAGCCAATGCGTTGGTCGCCCCGCGCAGCTTGAAGCTGCCGGTCGGCTGCATGGTTTCGAGCTTCAAATAGACATCTGTGCCCGCGATCCGCGACAGCGATGCCGACGCGACCAGCGGCGTGTGTGTCACACGTCCCTCGATACGGCGACGCGCGCGATAGACATCGGCAAGCGAGAGAACAGACATGAACGGGATCGCAAGATGAAGTGGATGCGATTGAGTCTAATGTTCTAAAAAGCGCTTTTTAATGTCCTAGTTCAATCGGTGCAACGGGTGCCGAACGTTGATGCGCGCTCAACTGAAGTCGTGAACATGCGGGTATTGCTCGAACACTTCCCCAATGGTTTCGAGCGCGGTTTTAAAGGTCGTGTCCGCCACTTCGGCGCCCACGCACAGGCGCACCGCGTTCGGCCTTTCGGCGCCACGCACGAGAAACGGATCGGGCGATGTCACCGCAATCTCGCGGTTGCGCAACTCGCGCGTGACGCGGTCTGCTTGCCAGTAATCGGGCACCTTCAACCATGCCGACAGCGCTTGCGGATGACTCCCCAGCAGATAGCGGCCCAGCACCTCGCGCACCATGGCTTGCCTTGTCCCCAGGCGCTCGCGCTGCACCTGGACCAGGCGTTGCGCGGTCCCGTCCATGATCCAGCGCGTGGCGACTTCGGCCATGGGTGACGTCGCCATCCAGCTGCTCACACGCAGCACGCTTTCAGCTCGCAGCGCGAGGCGGCGCGGCATGGTGAGATAACCGATTCGCAAGCCGGTCAGCACTGACTTGGTCATGCTCGTGCAGTAGAAAGACAGCTCTGGAATCAGGCTGGCGATAGGCGTCTGCGTCTTGGCGGGCAGTGCGCCATAAACGTCGTCCTCGATCACGTACACGCCATAACGCTCGGCAATGCGTGCAATCGCGCGGCGTCTCGAATCGGGCATCAAGGCAACCGTGGGGTTGTTCAGTGTCGGGGTGCAAACGAGCGCGCTGATACGCTCGCTGTCGCACATCTCTTCGAAATGTTCTGGACGTATGCCGTATTCGTCTATCTCAAGGCCCTTGAGCGTGAAGCCCAGCACATTGGCCGAGCCAATCACGCCGTGGTCGGTCAGGCTCTCGCACAGTACGGTGTCGCCGGGACCGACGAACGACGCCAGCGCCAGGAAGATGCCATGGGCGGCGCCGTTGGTGACCAGCAGCGTCTCCGGATTCGCCGGCATGCCGAGCGTGGCGAGCCACGCGGCGCCTGCCTGCCGGTGATGCTCGAAACCCGCGATCGGCCGGAACGCGCGTATCCAGGGTTGATCCTCCACGGTGGCAAGCGTCGCGCACACTTTGCGCCACATGGCGTCGTGCTCCGGGGTGTGGACGATTCGCGCAATAGAGAAGTCGATGACCTCACGCTCGGCCGTATCGAGCATGTATTTCGACATGGTCTCGGTGACACGCGCGGCAACAAAACTGCCTCGACCCACCTCGCAACGAATCAGCCCTTGCCGCTCCAGTTCCTTATACGCGTTGGTCACGGTCTGCACGCTGATAGCCAGGTCGGCCGCAACCTCGCGCTGCGGTGGCAAGCGTGCGCCTGACGCCAAAGCCGCGCTTTCGATGTCCGTTGCGATCGCTTTCACCAGACGTTTGTATTTCGACTCGACGCCATGCACCGTCCGCACCGCGTCACGCCAGCGCTCGTTCACGTTCGCCTCCACTCCGTTTAGCAGCTCCCATAGTGGCGCAGAAGCAGCCGCAAAAATTATTGTCCTAGAGCAATTAGAACAAAAATATGGCTTTGTATGCTGCGTTCATGGCGATGTCACGCGACCTCGAAACTGGAATAAAACCAAGGGTTTGCGAGCATTTTTCGCCACTAGTGCCGCGCGGGCGGCGCAATCAACCACGCTACGGAAACGGAAACCGATCGACATGAAACTCAAACGAGTGTCTGGAATGCTGGGGGCGCTGTCCATTGCTGCGGCGGCGGGGTTGGTGGCCCATGCAGCGGCAGCGAACGCTGAAACGACCTTGCAGCGCATTCAGCGCACCGGGGAAGTGCGCATTGGTTACGCGAATGAAAGTCCCTTTGCCTATACCACGCCGGACGGCACCGTCACGGGCGAGTCGCCCGAGATTGCGAAGAAGGTGTTCGCCAAGCTGGGCGTCAGACAAGTCGATGCGGTGCTCACCGAGTGGGGTTCGCTTATTCCCGGCTTGCGCGCAGGCCGCTTCGATGTGATTGCAGCCGGCATGTACGTCACGCCTGAGCGCTGCAAGCAGGTCGCCTTTGCCAACCCTCAATACCAGATCCAGGACACCCTGCTGACGCTGAAGGGCAACCCGAAGAAGCTGCAGAGCTACGCGGACGTGGGTAAAAATCCCGATGCGAAACTGGCTGTGATGGCGGGATCGGTTGAGCTCGGCTATGCGCGCGACTCAGGTGTCAAGGACGGCCAATTGCTGCAAGTACCCGATACCACCGCGCAGTTGCAGGCTGTGCGTGCGGGCCGCGCCGACGCAGCCGCCGGCACCGCGCTGACCATGAAAGGCCTTGCCGCCAAGGCCGGTCCCACGGTCGAAGCCATCCCCAAGTTCACCGACGATCCCAAGCACACCGGTTATGGGGCTCTCGCCTTCCGCCCGGACGATACCGACCTGCGCGACGCGGTCAACCAGCAACTGAAGGCATGGCTCGGCACGCCGGATCATCTGAAGACGGTCGCACCGTTCGGCTTCGATAAAAGCAACCTCCCGGACAAGACCACCGCGGAACTCTGCGGTGGCTGACCGTCTTCGTTTGACAAGCCGGCACGTGCCGGCTTGGACCGCCTCAACGTCTTAAGTGAGGAATGCCATGGGCGACCTGCATGAACTCTTGCCGCTGCTGATGAAGGGCACGCTCGTCACGGTCGAGATCGCGGTATCCGGTATCTTGCTGGCGATCGTGATGGCCGGCATGGCGGCCGTCCTGCGCTCATCGTCATGGCGCGTGTTGCGCTGGACCGCCAACGTGTACGTTGAGGTATTTCGCGGAACGTCGTTACTGGTACAGCTATTCTGGTTTTTCTTCGTGTTGCCCTTGCCGCCGTTCAATCTGGAACTGACTCCGTTCACCGTGGCCATTGTCGGGCTGGGGTTGCACTACGGCGCCTATGGCTCCGAGATCCTGCGCGGCGCATTGCGTTCAGTGCCGGGTGGACAATACGAAGCGGCACTTGCATTGAACATGCCAGCTTCGACCAGGATGCGTCGCATTGTCTTGCCGCAGGCCATGATCAACG
>NZ_JAQGMM010000366.1 GCF_028292365.1 Caballeronia sp. | reverse complement strand
TCGAGCGCAAACAGGATCTGATGCGGCGAGCATAGATAAAGCAGGTCGCCGATCTTGATTGGCGTGACTTCGTTGGTAATCTCGACAGGATCGTTGGGCCCCTTCATGTCACCTGTTCGAAAGGTCCAGGCCACCTGGAGATTCTTCGCATTATCAGGCGTGATCTGCTGCAACGGCGAGTAGCGAGTGCCTTCCTGGGTGCGGCCATAGGCGGGCCAGTCTGCAGCGTCGATCGCGGCGCTGTTGCCGCTCGTGGGCGCAGCAGCATTCAGTGTGCCGTTGACCTGCTGCGGGTCATTGAAGCTCGCGTATACGAGTACACCCGCCCATGCCACGAGCGCAATGACGAGCGACGCGACACCCAGCTTTCGGTCGCCCGCAAGCCGCCAGCTCATGAGCAGCAGCAACCACACGCCGAAGATGACGAGCACACCGGAGCGCGGCGCGAGTGCCCAGAAGTCGGGACCTGACTCAAAGAGCGCCCAGATTGCCGTGCCGATCAGCACAAGCGCATAGAGTAGGAGTGCGGCGGGACTGCGCCGCCAAAGCAGCCAGGCCACGACCAGCAGCACGACGCCTGTGACGACGTAGTACGCCGAGCCGCCCATCGTGAGCAGCCATGCGCCACCAATCAGCAGATAGAGCGCAGTCAGTACCGTAAAAAGCAATGTGATGACGCCGATCACACCCCGCGAATTCGACTGACTGGTCATTGATCTCGTCCCTCTTCTTTTGAGTGGATACCGCCTGCCAGTGGCCGACGCCGGATTCACACGCCGGAGCACAGAAAAAGCATATCAGAACGCGTGCATCATCTCAGCGTACACGCCGCTTTACGATTCGCCCGCTATTGGGCTCGTCGCTGAGGACGAATCGCATGCCGTCGCGAACGCTGAGAACGCACCGTTCCTGCTGCTATTCACCTAGGCGATGATTCCGCAGAGGAATGAGCGCGCATCTAGGTTATAGGTCGTTCAGAGTGCATATGGCAAGGGTTGGTTGCCAGAGTCGGGCAAGCATCCTGTGGGGATCGAGGATATAACTGATCAGAGGCCGGTCCGCGGTTCATAAGGTTTGCCGGGATGGTTCTGAATCGCGGCGAACTGCTGCTTGAGCAGCGAACTCACGGCCGTCTTTTGGCTGTTGTTCAACCCTTCGTAGAAAGTGATCCACGCATTGGCTGACTGCTCGCGTGCCTGGGCATCTTCCTTTTCCACCTTCAGGTTCGCTGCATGAATAGCACGCAGATCGAGAATCTGCGTTTGCTGCGCCGCCTGAAACTGATGCTGAAGTTGATCTTCATTCATCCGTGCGGCGAGATGGCTCTGACGCATGGTGTCCATTGCAACGTCATAAGCCGTTTGCTGCGTTGTACTGAGGTTCAGTTGTGGCTGCAAGGATTTCATCTCTTCAATGAATTGATTTTCGGCTGGCGCGGCGAGCGTGCCGGCCTGGGCCGAGCCAAATGTCACTGCGAGCGCCGCGGCGGCCGCGATGAGAATGCGCATTGTGTTAATTGCCATGATGCTTCTCCTTATGTTTAGTCGTTGAGCTGGACCGGCAATGCTTGCTGCCAAATCCATAGGACAAAATCGTAACGACCAACAATTAGAAGAGAATGAGCGGCGCCGTCGGAGTGTCAGTTGGCGCATCGCACGCCTTCGAGCACGCCGTCCGCTCTACTTGCGCCTATGGGCCATGTAACCCAGATAAGCGATGATCGCATCGAGGTCAGGGTCGCTAAGGAGGGCCTTGTCGAAGCCTGGCATCTTCATGCCCGACCATTCCCGGATTGATTTCGGATCGCGGATATAGGCCCTTAGCGCCCACGGCTGGAAGTACTCGGTCGGATTGCGCGGAAGGTTCAGATCCGGACCGACCGATGCGTCGCCCGCGCCGTTCATGCGATGACAAACCATGCACTGCGTGGCGAAGAGCGCCTGTCCGCGGCGAACGGGCGAGTTCGCCGGCACGCTGTTATCCACAGCGAGTTGCGGCCATTTCACCGCGCGCGACGCCACCACACGGATGGCATTGATCTGGTACGGCCATTGTTCACTCATCACACCCGACGCGCCCGGATTGATCCACACGAGATAGAACCGACCGGTATCTGTTCCCTTCAACGTCCGAGGCCAGGGCTTGTCATGGGGTTCGATAGCGAGCCACGGTGTCGCCCCGTGGCCACTATCGTCACGCACGAGCGCCGCCGGCAAGTTGGTGACGAAGCCGTCGGTGGCAGTGATCTGCAGTTCGGCATCGGCGGGCAACGTTCGCACGCCGGGCAGCGATCGCAATGGCACGGCGCGGTAGGTCATCGTGCGATGAAAGGTGACGTCGTCCGGGACCCGGATCGTCGCGGCATCGGGCATGGCGAGCAAGGCTTCGGTCGTGAGCGTTGCGGGCTTTCCCGTATCGACCAGTAACGTTGCAGCCATGCAAGGGAAAGAGATGAAGAGCAGCAACATTGCCTGCACCAGTGCGATCTTACGCAGCGATATCGTCATTGCGAAGGCTCACGAAAATCAACACGAGTGCAAAGGTCGCAAAGAACCGGAACGCACTTTCCTCTCCGTTCCATGTAGTCGACATCCACATGTCGAACCATTCGCCGCCAATCGACATGAAGGCAACCTGCCACGTGAGGAACCCGAGCGTGAGCCCTGCAATCGCCATCCGTTTTGCGTGGCTGAACGCCGATCCAGCCGCCCGGCGCGCGCGCCAGATATTGAAGGCGCCGATCCAGCAGCACACTGCGGTCGCTGTTTCGAGCGCAATGATCAGCATGTAACCGGCGTTCTGCACGACGGGCGATGTAATCGCGCGATACCGGTTCGCGTTGTCCGGAAAAGTCGTGTCCATGAGGAATACATGCTGCACGAACGCAAGGTTGCTGCCGTAGTCGGTGAGGTTGCCGAAGCTTACGAGTGACGCGAGCAGCGCCATCGCCATCACGAGCAGAAGTTTCGAAACGCGGACGATCACATGGGCCTCGCCAGGTCGTTGGAAACTCAGTCGTCGGAGGGTTTGCGCACTTGCGGCATGCCGAGCATGACCGTCCAGCCGAGTCCGCGCACATTGCGGATCACGCCCTGGCCGAATTTCTTGCGCACTGAATGGATCAGGACATCGACGGCGTTGCTTTCCACTTCCTTGCCCCAGCCGTACAGCTTGTCCTCGATCTGCGCACGCGAAAAGATCGTTCCTGGATGTTCGAGCAGCGCGTGCATCAGAGCGAATTCGCGGGCGGACAACGCGCCGGCCTTATCGCCGAACTTAAGCGTGCACTGGTCGAGATTGAGGCTGAGGGTGTCATCGCCGAGCCGGGACACGGCGTAACCCGCCTTGCGCCGCAGCACCGCGCGCATCCGCGCCAGCAGCTCGCCGACTTCGAAGGGCTTCAGCAGATAATCGTCGGCGCCAATATCGAGGCCTTCGATCCGCGTGTCGAGATCATCACGCGCGGTCAGGATCAGCACCGGCACCGGATTGCCACCGGCACGCGCGGTGCGCAGCAAGTCGATGCCCGACATGCCCGGCAAGCCGATATCGAGCAGGACGACAGTGTAGTCGGCTGCGCTCATGGCCTCGCGTCCAGCGACGCCGTCGCGCACCCAGTCCACGGCGTAGTCCGCGTCCTTCAGTGCACGCATCAGGCTTTGCCCGATCTGGAGATCGTCTTCGACCAGCAGGACTCTCATGCCTTTCTCCTTTATCGACCGACACTTCCGCCCAATATTCTCACACGCTCGCCAGCGGAAAACTCACCGCCGCGACAATCCCCGAGCGGCCATCACGGCGGTTGTGAATAACCGCCTGGCCGCCATACTTTGCCGTAATCGCCTTCACGATCGACAGGCCGAGACCGGTGCCCTCCACGTCCGCGTGCGTATCCGAGTTCGCGCGAAAGAAGCGGTCGAAGACACGCGGCAGCGACTCCTCGGCGATACCCGGACCGGTGTCCGTGACCTCGATCCACAGGGCATCCGCCTCGCGACGCATGCGCAAGTCGATCGTGCCGCCATCCGGCGTGTAACGCACCGCGTTGCTCACGAGATTCTTGACGGCAATAGCGACATCCGCCCGCGAAGCGGCGACCTTGTCGGTGAGCATGGCTTCGGCGCCAATGTCGATACCCCGCGCCGACGCGATCGGCAGCACGCCGGAGACGGCATCGACCACGATTGGTGAAACATCCGCAGGTTCTATCGCGGCGCCGAGCGGCGCGTCCGCGCGGGCGAGCCGCAGCAACTGCCCGATCAGCATGCTGCTGCGCGTTATTCCGCTGCGCAATTCCTGGAAACGCTCCTGGTTGCCGGCCACGATATGCGGCTGCAGATTGTCCGCCTGCAACTGCAGCGCGGTGAGTGGCGTGCGCAGTTCGTGGGCGGCGTCGGCAATGAACTTGCGTTCGGATTCGATCACCTGCGCGAGCCGCGCGATCATGCGGTTGATCGATTCGACGAACGGCAGCACTTCGCTCGGCACGCCCGTGACGGGCAGCGGCTTCAGATTCGCGGCATCGACGGATTGCGCGGCCAGCCCGAGTGGCGTCAGCCGTCGCAGCGTGCGATGCACGATCACGACGACAGCGAACAGCACGAGCGGCAAGAGGATCAACGTGGGCCAGAGCGTGGTCAGCGCGGTTTCACGCACGAGCTCGTCACGCACGGACGAACGCTGCGCTACCTGGATCACGCTTTCGTCCTGGCGCAACGTGTAGATGCGCCAGCGTTCGCCGTTCACGTTCTCCGATGAAAATCCCGCCGCGGCGCTTGCCGGCAGCGACAGTGATGGATCGGTGGAGCGCAGCGGGACATCGGCGCCGGGCTTGCGGATGGTGATCACGATATCGCGCGACGGTTGCGAACCGCGTGCGGGCGCGCTCGGGATCGCATCGGCGAGATCGCCGCGCATGCGCATGGCGACCTGCTCCAGGCGCAGGTCGAGCAGGGCGCTCCCGCCGGTGCGGCAGAGCTGATACGTGCTGACACTCTGCGCGATGGCGACAACGCTGACCAATATCGCCAGCGCGATGATGAGATTGTTGCGGAGCGAAGGTCTCATGGAAAAAGCGCGTGAAGGCAAATGAAAACGATGAATTCATCAATCGATACCACTTCTGGCTCAAAGACCCAAGCGCCGCGAGGGACCGCGCGTGCTCATTTTGTGCTCATTCTTGCTTGTGAACATGCAGTTATCCGAAGCGGTGGTTCGCTTCACCACCAACCGGAGATGACTCGTGTTCCAGCTCTTTAGCAACCATTCGAGCGCCAACAACAGCGATCAGACTAGCTTGCGCACAAACGACAACGTATTGACCGACGAAGTCGCGCGACCCGCTGAACGTCCTGCTACGTATGACGAAATGCTGCCCTGGCTGCTGCTCGGCGCCGTGGTCGGCTTCTGATCCGTCCGTGCCCACGACCTCGCTCATTTTCCCCTCATTCTGCATCATCAGAATCCTGTTCATCGATACGGCGCACCACGCGCCTACAGCACAAGATAAGGAGCCCGTCATGATCACCTCGCTGCAAGCCCTGCTCGACATATCGCTTGCCATTGCCAGCGCCGCCCTCACCGTCGCAGTGTTCGCGACCCTGGTTCAGCTCGCCGGCGTGGTTCGCCAGCGCGCGACGGTCCTGCTGCAGCGTTCGCACGATTCAGCGCGGATGCAATGAATCAAGCAGTTCTGATAGCCCGAGCCACAGGATTTGCACGCCGATGCAGAAGATCGCGAACGCGAAGAGCCGCATGGCGACCTGTGTG
Source organism: Caballeronia sp. (assembly GCF_028292365.1). Classification (GTDB taxonomy): domain Bacteria; phylum Pseudomonadota; class Gammaproteobacteria; order Burkholderiales; family Burkholderiaceae; genus Caballeronia. The sequence goes on along the minus strand of NZ_JAQGMM010000366.1, from coordinate 14,766 downwards.
CCGGACGGTCCGAGCAGCCGCTGGACGTTCGCCACGAAGCGCACGCACAAGTAAATGGTGATGCACAGCAGCGCGAGCGCCACGCCCACGCCAATGAAATGAACCGGCTGCAGGCCGCTGCGCGGCGTACCGGTGCCAAGCGCAATGGCGACCGAGATTGCCCCGGGACCGACCGTTATCGGCAGCGTTAGCGGATAGAACGCCTTTGAGTTCAGCGAAACACGCCGATGAGACGCCCCGTCCGGTTGCGCTTCCTCGCCTGGGTCAGCGCCGGAGTCATCGTCGGAGGACTGGAGCAGGTTCCAGCCCGCCATGGCGATGATGAACCCGCCCGCCACGCGCAGCACGGGAATCGATATCCCGAGAAACGACAGCAGGTACGCGCCCACCGACAGCGACGCCAGCAGGATCACGAAGCTGTTCACCGCGATGCGCCGCGCGATGTCCGCACGCTCGGTCGGCGTCGCGTGCGGCGTGAGACTCAGGATGATGAACGCCGCCGCAGGCGGGTTGATGATCGGGAACAACGCCGCGACAATCAGCAGAACTGTCTTGGTCATTTCGTGGATCACGGCGTCCATCCGTTCAGGTGAGCAAAGAAGGCCGGGCGGCCCGGGCGGGCAAGCGCACGACCGTAATGCATGCAAGATTACCGAATACTGCGGCGGGTCGACTACCGGGTCGACTACGCCTGCTGGCAGGATTTCCGTGCTTTCTTGCAGCGGAGTATGGGGACTTTAACCGTGGGATGCTGGCTTCACACACTATCAGGAGTGTTACATGAGGCATTTGCAGGCTGTCGTCGTTGTGATTGCGTGCGCGTTGGCGCTGCTGTCAGCACCCGCCCTCGCTCACGATCTCCAGTTTCCCGCCGAAAACGCATGCCCCGAGGTGGCGCACCGGCCCGACCGGGACCCCGCGCTGCGGCAGCAGATCGCGCACACGGCGAGCGGCGATATCGCGTATTACCGCTTCGGGCATGGGAGTCCGGTTGTGCTGCAGACGGGCTATCGCGCAACCGTCGCCGAATGGGACGTCGCGTTTCTTGCGGCGCTTGGCGAAAAACACGACGTGATCGTCTTCGATAACCGCGGCATCGGGCGCTCGCAACCCGAGGCAGTGTCATTCACCGTGGAGGACATGGCGGGAGACGCCGCCGCGCTGATCGACGCACTGCATCTGCGCGACGTAACGGTCATCGGCTGGTCGATGGGCGGCGCAATCGTGCAGCAGCTTGCCATCGGCAGGCCGGCCGCGCTGCGCCGGATCGTGTTGATGAACGCGCCTGCGCCGGGACGGCTCGGTGTGCCGGTGCCACCCGAAATTGCCGCAGTGCTTTCCGGTGAGCCTGGCACCACCTTCACGAGCGTCATGCGTGTGCTGTTTCCGCCAGTCGCGCTCAATGCCGCGCAACGATGCTTCCGGGCGAACATGTTCAGTCCCGCCGATTACGGTTCGCCCAAAATCACTGCCACGGTGACGCAGGGCCAGTCAGCGCTGCTGCGCGACTGGGCCGGTGACGACGCCACAGAAGTCGCACTCAAGGCCGTGCAGGCCGACACGCTGATCGTGGGCGGCGCTGACGACGTGGTCCTGCCCCCGCAGAACTCGGACGCGCTGGCACGGTTGATTGCTGGGGCGCGGCTGTGGGTGGTGGCATCGGCGGGACACGCAATGATGTATCAGTATCCCGATGCGCTCGCCGCATTGATAGACGGTTTTATCGAGCAAACGGCGCGCAACTCGGGCGGCAACTCGGGACGCAACTCAATGCCCGGCGCCGCACTGATGAAATTGCGCGCGACGCCCTTAGCCGTCGACGCGCGCGGACATCAACGCGCCCAGTAGGCGTATCCGCAATTCCAGCAGCCGTAGTGCTGCGGGTAGGCATAGCCGTATCCATAGGGACGCCCGTAGTAGCCGGCCACGACCGGCGGTGGGGCGTAGTACACGGGCGGCGGTGCAGCATAAACCGGCGCTGCGACGACCACGGGCACGGCCGGCATGACCGGATACACGGGTGCGGAAAAACCGATGCCTACGAACACATGCGCCTGCGCGCAGGTAACTAGGCCGCAACCGAGCGCGGCGGCGACTATCAAGTAACGAATGGTTTTCATTTTTGCTCTCCTGTCATGCGATGCAAGCGGTTCGCTGTATCGGATGAAGGCAGTGTGGGCCGCAAGAATGAGCAGAAAATGAGGACGCGGTGCTGTTAGCGTCGATACGGCGCGATCTGGAGGGTCGTTTTTTTCGAGTTTTTTCGGACAGCACGCTCGGTATGGTTTTCACACGACGCCGCTCAGCAGTGGCCCTGGTCGCATTGGGACCGTTGAGCGGGTACCGTCATCCATGAGCAGTCATTGCCCAAAACACCGCCAAGCAGGATTGCCTCGCCGTATTCAAACGGCTGTGTCACGCATCATGCCGGGCGGTGATAGCTGCATGTTGTGCCATCAGCTCAGCGAACCAATCGATGAATACGCGCAGTTTGATGTTGACATGTCGGTTCGGCGGAAATGCCACGTAATCGGCATAGGATCGAGGCGCCAGCGCTCGAACTGGGGCGCCAACTCGCTGCGGTCCATGTGCGCTTTAGCATGTAGTCCGGCAGCCAAAGAACCCCGATGCCGTCCAATCCGGCCGCGAGATACGCATTGCTGTCGTCGACCGCTAACACGTAGCACGTAGCGGCCTTGAACTACGCATCACAACCGTTCGACTCAACTTGCTTTTTTATCATATGTAAGCGTCTTGCGGGAAAAGGTAACAACCATCTGTTTCTAGAATAGAACTATTACAATCACCTTTCTTAACTCGCGTATCAAAGGTGATTTGATGGTCCTATACCACCGTGGCGCAGCGATTCAAGCCTCGGTTACGAGGCAAGGCAATACGTTCGTAGCCCGCGCTTGTATCTTGGAGGAGGACGGTGAATCCACGTCATTGGGCGATCTCGGGCAATTCGCGAATCAAAATTCCGCCTATGAGTTTGCCCTGCTCAGTGCGACTGCTTTTGTCGATGGCGATCCAATGCCTCGTTGTCCGTTCGCAGGCCGTTCAATCGTGTAAAGGTACGATAATTATTTAGTGATACGAATCAGCACAGAGCAGGCGTCCATGCCGGGACGGTGCCCCCTCAGATTCGCAGGTAGCAGACGACAGTCAACTCGCGGAGCACGTTGCCAGTACTTTGCGCTGTTGCCTGGCTTGAATCATGAAACGACGAATCGTGAAGAAATCTCTTTTCGTAGCATCCCTGCTGGTTGTTGCCCTTACGGCCTGCAACAACTCTAGCGAACCGGCTGGTCCAAGCGCTTCAAGCGATACGTCGGCTGCTTCGGACGCAGTTGCTTCGGCATCGGGTGCAAGCCAGTAGGGCTTCGCCAGTAAGTTTCCTCGCAAGACTTGCCAATCCCAAGCCTGAACACGCAGGCATGACCCAGCTTGACGATGCGGTGGTTTGAAACAAACACGGTTGCACGCCAGGAGGGCAAATGGACAGACCCGAAAAAACAAAGTTCAAATTCACTCGCACGCGCGGTAAGCACCGCACATGCGACGTAACGCTGAACGTCGTGCAAAAAGGCTCTGACGTCTGCGTCTATGCTGGGCGGGTAAAGTCCGAGCGCCATTTTAAGGGTAGAGGATGGAGGAATCTATTTTTGCTAAGCAAAGCGAGGTGCTTCGCAAATGCCGTAGGGAGTCGGAGGAGACTAAGACGAAGAGGCAAGCGCTATTTGCTGCTTCGGGCGTCACGGACGGCTCTGATGTGATGGACGATTCCCCCTTTCGGGGGTAGACATATGCCAAAGTTGAGCAACGGCGACTTCCACGGAGGTAGCCCAAGCGGGGCTCTCTACATATTAAACAATTCGCTGCGCGCCGCGTCCATGATCATTGCGACAGCCGGGTGGCTGATTCGGCGCTCGATCGAGATTGCGAAAAATTCTTCGACGATGGAATTGATCTGCCCAACCATCGAAAGGTTGTGCTCTGCCTGTAGCTGGCTCTCCAGCACGGTTGGTGCGAACAGCAGGCCGCGCCCTTCACGGCCGAACGCCATGGTCATCGCTCCGTCGTCGAACTCACCGACGATGCGCGGCGAAATGGCATGCGACGCGAGCCAGTGATCCAGTTTGCGGCGCACCGCGGATTCCGTGCCGGGCAGCAACACCGGCAACTGACCGAGTGACAACGGGAAGCGTTTCCTGCCGTTCTGAATCAACGTCCCCGCGCCGAAGCAGCTCAGCGTGGAACGGCCGAGCCGGTGATTGAACGCCTTGATGTTGACGTCGGCGGGAATCGGGGCATCCGCGATGATCAGGTCGAGGCGGTGCACAGCCAGTTGCATGAGCAGCGCGTGCAGCTTGCCTTCCTGACAGATCATACGCAGCGACACGGACCCGCCCAGTGCTGGTTCCAGCAGCCGGTACGCGATCGCCTTCGGTACCGAATCCGCGATCCCGACGCGAAACCGTGTTTGCGCGCCGGATTCGCTCTCGCGCCTCACTGCGCTCTCGAGTTCCGAGCCCAACGAGAATATTTCGTCGGCGTAATCGAGCGCCAAGCGGCCTGCATCGGTAAGTTCGATCGTGCGCCCACTTTTTCGGAACAGCTTTTTATCCAGCGCTTCTTCGAGCAGCTTGATCTGGCCACTCAGCGTTTGCGGCGAGATGTGCAACTGCTCACCTGCCCTCACGATGCCGCCCGCGTGCGCCGCGACCCAGAAGTAATGCAGATGCTTGAAGTTCACGCCCCCTCCCAGCGATCAATAAAAACTGCGGTTTTCTCGAACTATTAGCATCAAAAATACGAATTTTGCATTGCCTCAGGTTCAGTTACATTCAGACTTCGCACTTAGCCGCCAGCGGGCGACTAATGCCAACTGACAGAGGTGACACATGGCTTCGGTTGCGCAATTCCTTCGTTAAAAAGCGTCCCAGACAGTGTGGTCGACCCAGGCATCCGCTTCGGTCTCTACATTCACGGCAACAGTTTTCAGCTTGTCCAGAGCAGATTGCAGGTGCAACGGGCAGCAGGTTTGAGCAGCCAATAATATTACTGTCCGTAATGTTTTGTGCGAATTGAATAGCGCGCAATGCGGGCAACCCCCTGACTTACCGAAAGAGGCTTCTTATGTACACGCAGATCATCGATCGACTTCGAAGTGCTGCCGGCGCGGTAACGCGCGGGACAGCGGCGCTCGGTCTGGCGGGACTGCTTGCCCTCGGCGCCGTGGCGTCGAACGACGCCGAAGCAAAGCGGGTCGGCGGCGGTCAAAGTATCGGGCGCCAGTCGCAGACGGCGTCGCCGTCGGGGCAAGGGCAACGCAGCCAGCAAGCTCAACCGGCGCAGCAGGCCGCGCAGGCGCCTGCCGCGCCGGCGGGCAACCGCTGGATGGGCCCGCTGGCCGGGCTCGCCGCCGGCCTTGGCATTGCGGCGTTACTGTCGTCGTTAGGCCTTGCTGAAGGGCTGGCGCAAATGCTGTCGAATGCGCTCCTGATCGGGCTGGTTATTCTCGCCGGCGTGATGCTGTTCCGCTTCATCGCCAACCGGCGTCGTCCGGATCTCGCTTATGGGCATGGTGCCGCGAACCAGCAGCAAACGAACGGCTCGCAACTTATGAATCAGATCGGGCAAGCGCGGCCTGAAACGAATTTTCGGGGCTGGCCGAGCGCAGCGATGAGTTCGACCGGAGCGGTGGGCGCGGTGAAGGCGCCGGGACTCCCACCGGGACCCGATCAGGCTGCGTTTCTGGCATCGGCGAAGACCATGTTCATGCGCCTTCAATGCGCGTGGGACCGGAACGAGCAGGGTGACCTGTTCGAGTTGACGACGCTGGAGATGTTCGCTCGAATTAAGCAGGATCTGGAAGCTCGGGGCCGCCAGCCGAGCCATACGGACGTAACACGACTTGATGCCGAGGTGCTGGGCACGGAGGAAAGCAATGCGGGTGAAACGCTGGTCAGCGTTCGCTTTTACGGTCAAATGCGGGAAGACGACGCGGAGACCGCCCAGCCGTTCCAGGAGGTCTGGAACATGGTCAGGGACGCGCATGGCGACCAGGCGTGGCGAGTGGCGGGCATCCAGCAGATCGACCGCTAAGGAGTAGCGCAATAACCGGCAGTGGTTCCATGCCGGTTATTGCATATCTGGGCCTTATTTTTTATCAGCCGACACTCGACCGAACGGACAGTGTCAGAGCCGACATCGATCCATAACGCCGCCCTCGCTGGACATGCCCCCGCAACGGAAGCCGTCATATGGGCTGTAAGTCGGGCGCGCCGAATACCATCCCAGCCTGGACCCGAAATCGGCGCTCCGGCGGGCACCCAAACTCCTTGAGGTGTGGGTAGTTCAAACGGCTCTGTTTCAATGAGGATCTCCAGATTAGTTCGACCAAAATGCCTTGAGTCTGTACGCCGCTGTGCCCCTACATATCGTTGAGAAACGGATCGAAGAATTTCTATTTGCGACAGAGCCTCGCTGATGCGCTACAACCCGGTGCGCAACGGCTTCGAGTCCATTGCTGGAAACACCGCCGATCAGTCTGAGAAAACGGCATGACCCCCATGAACATCGCCGCACCGTGGATGTGGGCCGCCTTCATCGTCTTCGTCATTGCGATGCTGGTACTGGATCTGTTCGTCTTCGGCGGGCGCAAGGCGCATCGCGTGTCAGTCCGGGAGGCGCTGGCTTGGGTCATCGCCTGGACCAGCCTAGCACTGGTCTTCGCCGCTATGCTCTGGTGGTATCTCAACGACATGTTCAGCGCGGAGGTCGCCCAGCGCAAAACGCTCGAGTTCCTGACGGGTTACCTGATCGAGCAGTCTCTGTCGATCGACAATCTGTTTGTCTTCGTCATGATCTTCGGCTACTTCGCCGTGCCGCCGGAGTTGCAGCGCCGGGTCCTGCTTTATGGCGTACTCGGTGCCATCGTCATGCGCGCCGTCATGATTTTTGCCGGCGTCTGGCTGGTGTCGCAGTTCGCCTGGCTGCTCTATGTTTTCGGCGCCTTTCTCGTCATCACCGGCATCAAGTTGCTCATCTTCGCTGAACAGCAGCCCGGTCTCGAAAGGAATCCCTTGCTGCGCTGGCTGCGCCGTCACCTGCGCATCACAGACGGTTTTCACGGCGAGAAATTTTTTGTATTCCAGAACGGCCTGCGCTGCGCGACGCCGATGTTCCTGGTGCTGGTGCTGATCGAGGCCAGCGACCTGATGTTCGCGGTCGACAGTATCCCGGCCATCTTCGCCGTCACCACCGATTCCTTCATTGTGTTCACCTCCAACATCTTCGCGATCATGGGTCTGCGCGCGCTTTACTTCCTGCTCGCCGACATGGCTGACCGTTTCCCTCTGCTCAAATATGGCTTGGCCATCGTGCTGGTGTTCATTGGCGTCAAGATGTTGGTCATGCCGTGGTTCCACATGCCGATCCAATGGTCGCTGTCGCTCGTCGGGGGCATCATTCTGACTTCGGTGCTCCTGAGTCTGATCCTGACCAGGGACAAAACGCGAAGCGTGGGACAAGAATGATGGACGAGACAAGTAGTATCACTACTGCCGCCAGGCGATTCAAGTGCGCGTTTCATCAAGCCGGCCGGGCGACCTCGCACGAGCATGGCGTGAACTGCCTCGATTCCGCTAGTCGGGCCGCGACGGTTACCGGGGATCGGTCGATAACGAGTGGTAAGCACGCGAAGAATCGAGCATTCCCCGACAGACCGGCCCTCGCCGCAGGATTGCCGCAGCGCACCCCGGTTGCTTGAGTATGGCCGTTCAGAATATCTTGCTCGCTCACACGGACATTGGGGATTGAGGAATGCTACCTACCGAGGGACGGACATCGTGATTCACCTCTTGGAAGCTTGGACGAACTGTCGAACATGTTCCTACACATTGGGCGAAACCGGTGCACCGACGGGTTTGAATTACCTTAGTAATTTCAGAATACCCTGACCAACGCGATACCTCAGCGTGCCGTCGTCATGGCCTTGCGGAAGGCTCTAAGTGTCTCGGCGCTGACATAATGTTCTATGCCTTCAGCATCCAGACGCGCCGTTTCGGCACTTACGCCAAGCGACAGCAGGAAATTTTCGACAGTCTGGTGACGGACTCGGCTCTGATGAGCGACCTCGCGACCCTCATCCGTCAAAAACACCCCCCGATAAGGCTTGCGGGAAACCAGCCCTTTGGCCGTCAGTCGGGCGAGCATCTTAGCCACAGTAGGTTGTGAAACGCCCAGGCGCGCGGCAATATCGACCTGCCGCGCTTCATTGCCATCCTCGATCAGGTCGGCGATGAGCTCAACATAATCTTCGGTGAGTGCCCCGCGGCTGGCCTCCCGCGTCTGGCGAAACCCTTCGGAGTGGCTATCGGCATCGATAAGCGGTTTCTCGCGTGGGATGGAATGACGCATACGCTTGCGTGTCCTTGCTCTTTTTGTCTATCTTTTAAGTCGATCTAACTTAACATTTATAGCACACGCTTCAATTGTTTATTCAGCGTATATCGTTAAGCTGACGGCCGCCACTACTCTCCTCATTTGAATAAGCGACTTGGAGCGGTGCAAAAAAAGCGTCATCAATATAATATAGCCAGGTGAATAAAGTGGAGCCGGGGGCAAGGCTTTGCCGCCAATCGACTGCCGTTCATCCCGGAGACGCAATGTCAGATCCGCGTAATGCCCCGACTGCACGAAGCGCATGGAAGTTTTCCGGTCCCGAAGAGGACTTCCAGCCAAGCCTGAGGGAAGTGCATGCTTCGATCCGGGTGCCCCAGGGTGGGCGATGGATAGGCCGGTTGCTGGCCTTCATGGGACCCGGTTATATGGTCTCGGTCGGCTACATGGACCCTGGCAACTGGGCGACTGATCTCGCTGGCGGAGCGCAGTTTGGCTACACGCTGCTTTCTGTGATCATGCTGTCGAACCTGATGGCGATCTTGTTGCAGGCGCTGTCCGCTCGGCTGGGCATCGTCACCGGGCGGGACCTCGCTCAGGCGTGCCGGGATCATTACTCGCGGCCGGTGAACATTGCGCTGTGGCTGGCATGTGAACTGGCAATTATCGCCTGTGACCTCGCCGAGGTCATTGGCACGGCTATCGCCCTGCAACTGCTATTCGGGATCCCGCTGATCGCCGGCGCACTGCTTACAGCGCTGGACGCCTTCTTGCTGCTGCTTCTCATGAACAAGGGCTTCCGCTTCCTCGAGGCCTTTGTCATAGCACTTTTGATCGTTATCGCCGTCTGCTTTGGAATTCAAATCTTTGCCGCTGCCCCGCCGGTCGCGGCAATATTGCAAGGCTTCATTCCGAGGGCTGAGATTGTGACCAATCACGAGATGCTGTACGTCGCGATTGGGATCATCGGTGCGACCGTCATGCCGCATAATCTTTACCTGCATTCCTCGATTGTGCAGACCCGCGCCTATGAGCGAAGCGATAAGGGTCGGCGGGACGCGCTCAAGTGGGCAGTGACGGACAGCACGATCGCCCTCATGCTTGCTCTGTTCATCAACGCTGCCATCCTGATCGTCGCCGCTGCCGCCTTCCATGAAAGTGGCCACGCCGACGTCGCGGAAATCGGCCAAGCCTTTAAGCTGCTATCTCCGCTGCTCGGCCTCGGTATCGCGTCGATACTGTTCGCCATCGCGCTGCTTGCTTCGGGTGTTAACTCCACGGTAACAGCGACATTGGCCGGGCAGATCATCATGGAGGGTTTTCTCAGGTTGCGCATCCCGAACTGGGCGCGTCGTCTGCTTACTCGTAGCATCGCCATCGTTCCTGTGGTGGTGGTTACCGCGCTCTATGGTGAGAAAGGGACCGCTCAACTTCTGGTTTTCAGTCAAGTCATTTTGTCGATGCAACTGCCTTTCGCGGTCATCCCCCTTGTGCGGTTCGTCACGGACAAGCAAAAGATGGGCAAGTTCGTTGTCCCCACTTCAGTCGCGATCCTGTCGTGGGCCGTGGGCGGCATCATCCTCATCCTCAACTTCAAGCTCTTATATGACACCCTGTTCGGTTGATGAGTAAGTGCCTCCCGGCGTGCAGCCAGGCAATTGGGCCATCATCAGACACCTCCCGGTCGTCGCCGTTCAGTTGCTCTGTCGCTCCTGCATGGCTTTCAGTGATGCCGGGTTGGCACAAGCTATGCGGTTGTCAAATCACTGGTTGCTAGTGACGCGGTTCAAAGTTTGGTCAATGGATGAACACAGAGCCGGTCTGCTTTCACCAGAGGGCCGGACGAAGCGGAAATCGGGTACCGAACGCTAAGCCGGAGCGGTTCAAAGCTTAGTCTTACTACTGGCAGCGAGGAGCGGCTGGCGACCGCGCAAGACGTCCCACGATGCCCTGTTGAGAAATACGCATCGCTCCGATGTAGAGTGCGCAGGGCCGCCTTCTCATCACGCCGCGCGTTCATTCCGCGAATTACCGCCGACGAACAGTCGAGTGCTGTTCTCCCCCTCCACGAATGCCCTTTCAATTCTTGCATGTGCGAGCTATAACACAATTGCAGTTCGGTTCTTAAAAGCTAGTGGACTTACAACGTCCTTTTTTCGGCCTGCTTATGGCTCTCCGTTCTGCATCGCCCGGTACCATCCCCGCGTTGTCGGCTAACACAATCCCTTAGAAAATTCGGCGTTTGGCATAGAGCATGCCATTAACCGACCCTCGAGTTCGCCCGCCCATACGGGGCCGGCGTCGGCTCTGTTCGACCATTCGGAGCGAGCGACAGAAATCAGCAAGGAGCGGAGCAAAGGTCTCAGGCTACTTGCACGTGAATCAAGGAGCTAAGATGAAATCACGTTTAATATTGGCAGCGGGCACGGCTTGCCTGCTCGTAGTGGCAACGGCACATTCTCAAAGCCTGCAGCAAGAAGGGCAGTCACCCGGGCAACCAGCGACGCAGCAGAACGCGGCAGGTCCGGCAGGACCTGCGCAGTCTGGCACCGATGTCTCGTATGGCGGCATTCCGGCTACTCGCAGCGTGGCCGGAGGTATGCGCTCCATGCCCTGCAGAAGCGGACCGCAATGCAACATCTTCTTTGGTCATTGAATAGGTAGGCCCGTCGCGCGAAAATCGGACTACGTCGCGTTTTGGACCGGTCGCACGACTTCGCAGAAGGTGCGAGCGCACACGCAGGTCGCGGCTTTATTCAGTCGATTCGCCACCCGTTGCTGGGTGGCCTTTTTCTTTAGCTGCCCACCAAGGGCGAACTGGAAGAAGGCGAGGCTGGCAGTCGCGGACCTGGTGAAAGGCACACTTATAACCCAACGCAATCGCCGTAAAGCTAGTCAGGCTGTGCCGCGTCAGCGGCGTATGCGAGGCTTGACAGTGGCAGGAACACGAAGCATAGGGAGGCATGCCATGCATACGATTGATGACGTCAGCGCAATTGGCGAAACAGTAAACGCGTTTTTTGCTGGCATGCATACCGGCGATACCGAACGTCTCCAAGCGGCATTCCATCCAGCCGCTAACCTTTTTGGCTATTACATGGGGGACCTTTGCCAGCAGTCTCTTGGCGACTGGATGGAAGAGGTGGAAAGCAGCCCAAAGCCATCCGAGAGTGGCGAACCATTTGACATGCGGATTGTGGCAATCGACCTGACCGGTCGCGTAGCCACGGTCAAGACAGCCGCGCTCTATCAGGGCCTGCGTTTCACGGACTATCTGACTTTGGCCAAGATCGAAGACCAGTGGAAGATTGTCAATAAAGCCTATCACCATGACTGATGGGAGATGACCAGAGGCACGGCATAGCTAATCGACTTTCGAAAGCGCTGGGCCTCTTGCGGTCGTTCTTCAAATAAACGGGGCGGCACTGCGCTTTTTTATCCGCTTTACGCAGCCTCGCCTCGAATAGTTGAGCGCGCTCCTCGGAAAACGGTCCCAGTACTGGCAGCCGTGCTCTCCGAATGCTCGCCTAAGCGCACTCATCGAAGCGAAAGTGGGTGTTCGCTTCTCGCGTGCCTACATTTGGCAGATTGCGACAAATCTCGGACTTAAGCACCGCCTTTCCAAATCGCGTCAGTGAAAGGCACCCTCGGCAAATGGCAGTAGAGACGACCACGCGCGTTAAGCCACGTACCCCGGGCTACCTGCTAAACAGGTGCACGACAAGATATGCCAGCTCCGACAATGACTGTAGAAGTTGCGCCAAGCTGTGAGCTCCTCAGGTCTGTCTGCGTGTATGTATCTGCGTCGTCGTTGAATCAATGTCTGACACCAAGTCTCTCATACCTTAGGCTGGAGCTGGGCTGTCCGCACTGATGCGTCCGGTTGCGCCCGGTCCGCTTTTTGTACGACGCGGCGTGCGCTGTGCGGATAAGTACCTTCCGCCATTCTTTGGTCGAATGCATGCACTGCCGCAAAGTCGCCTCGTCGATGAACGCGTCGTCAACTTCGTATGCCGAAACGTCAACCGGGAGATGACCCAGATGGCACCGCGTCAAAGTACCTTGTCGAGCATACTCGTCTGAGGTCTTGAGCTCGCGTCGGCGCGGGTGCCGTCTCCATTACTGACGCCCACGCGCCTAGACCGGAAATCGTTGAGCAGCAAGACTAAGTCCCTCTCGTTGGGACGCCTGCCCCATGTGCTGTAGCCGGCGACCGAAACTACGGCCAACCAAGACTGCGGTGGGAACCACTCAGCCCGAAGCGCTGTTTCCTCGAATATACGAAGGCGCCCGCTATCAAGATGAAATTCAGCTCGCATCGTGATGCCGTCGAACTGTTTGCTCGCAGAGATGGGTTCGTTCAGCATCGGTCGCTCCTAATTCCCATTCGGCGGCCTGCGCCGGTAGCGTGTGTCCCTCAGCGAAAGACCTCAGACACTAGACTGATACGTCGGCGTATCTCCTTCTGCCGGTTATCGCACGTTGACGCCGAGAAGCGCTTCCTATTGCGTTGACGCCAACGCTTTGATGCAACCGGAAGCCGGGCGCGACCGACGAAATTCCCAGATCGAACCCGAATACAGTCCTACGACCGACTGAGCAACGCGACTGCGCTTTTAGCCATACCGGGTCAGGCGGACGCCGATGAGAGGTGCGCTGTCGATTGTTCGGCGTGGAGGACAGAAGCTTCTGGATTGATGGTCATCTTTTTGGTCGAACCTGACTTTTGAGCGGCGAAAAATTGTTGCATGAATTCGTCAGTGGTCGACGTGCAGCGGAAAGGCCGTGTTCCGGTAAACGCGTACTACAACATGCCAACTCGCCAGCCCCATACGGGCCCTAACTTCGCGAAAATGACGTCTCTCCTGCCAATTCGGGACGACTCTTGTCAACGCTTACTGCTTCTACGAGAAAGTGAAACGACGTCTGTGCATTGCACACTTGAGACGGCCGCTGAACTCGATCCACCGCAGCAACAGGATTAACAGAAAGATTGCGCCTTCCTGACAGTCGCGGCAAAGCCGTCATGAGAGCGAGCGAGACCAGCCTATGTCGAAGGCACTTACGGCGTTCCAATAGCCTGCCGCCGTTATTTGGCTGGGCGGTGTCGACGCCAGGCATCTCGGGTACTTTTGGAAACCCGTTCAATTGCGCATCGCGGCCAAGCCAGGCAAGTGAATGACGTCGCTCTGCGAACTGCCTGCTGGCATCACGCCTCTCCGGCCGCACATCTGCGATGACGTCGGTCTATGAGTTCGGTCTACGGTGAGCGGCTATCGCATATTGTGCGAGTCCGCGCCGACTACTCTTTGACTTCACACAGTTAGGCAGGATCCTGGCTGGCAAACAGCTGCGCGCGCCTCGTCGCGCCGGTCCCGAGCCTCTTTCAGCGAAACTTCGGGATTGCAGGTAACTCTCCCAAGCGACGAAAAATCACCCCCACAAAAACCCGGCTGTCACAGGATTAAACGAGATGTCTTTGGACACCCCAGACAGCAAAAAGCCCGCTCGGAGCGGGCTTCGGCGAAGTCATCGGACTTCTTCGGACTTCCTGGAACGGCAATGTGGTGGGCCGGGTGGGATTCGAACCCACTATCGGTCGATTATGAGTCGACAGCTTATACCAATTAAGCTTCCGGCCCTTTTGGAGCAAAACGCCCTGCCGCGAGTCAACGAGCTACTGAGGGGTAGCGTCGGACGACGCTTCCAGCGCCCGTAGAAATTAATCCGACTGCACTCGCAAAGGTCTGCGAGTTTGCCTTGAAACGCTCTATAAAACAAGCGCGGCGGGCCCATTCAGCCCGCCGCGCTTTGGGTCTCAACAACCCAGCATCAATTCCCTTCCAGGAACGACTTCAGCTTATCCGAACGGCTCGGATGACGAAGCTTGCGCAGCGCCTTCGCCTCGATCTGGCGAATCCGCTCACGTGTCACGTCGAACTGCTTGCCCACTTCCTCGAGCGTGTGATCCGTGCTCATCTCAATACCGAAGCGCATCCGCAACACCTTCGCCTCGCGCGGCGTCAGCGAATCCAGCACGTCCTTTACCACGTCGCGCATGCTGGCGTGCAGCGCGGCATCGGCCGGCGCCACCGTGTTCGTATCTTCGATAAAGTCGCCAAGATGCGAATCGTCGTCGTCACCGATCGGCGTTTCCATCGAGATCGGCTCTTTCGCGATCTTCATGATCTTGCGGATCTTGTCTTCCGGCATTTCCATATTTTCTGCGAGCTTTGCCGGATCCGGCTCAAGCCCGGTTTCCTGCAGGATCTGCCGTGAAATACGGTTCATCTTGTTGATCGTTTCGATCATGTGAACCGGAATCCGGATGGTCCGCGCCTGGTCCGCAATCGACCGCGT